>NZ_CP135162.1:0-232500 GCF_001940165.2 Roseburia sp. 831b
ATGACAAATACCATCTATATCCATCAGCCGGAAAAGGCGTTCAGCTTCACCCGGCTCCCGAATTTCCTCTTTGAAGCCCCCACATTCAAGCCCTTGTCCAACGAGGCAAAGGTTCTGTACGCCTTTATCCTGCGCCGGACAGAGTTATCCCGCAAGAATGGGTGGGCGGATGATTGCGGACGGATTTATCTGTACTATCCCATCTGCGAGGTGGTTGACCTGCTCCACTGTGGGCGGCAGAAAGCGGTAAACACCCTGCGGGAACTGCAATACGCCGGGCTGGTGGAGATCCAGAAGCAGGGCTGTGGAAAACCCAACCGCATTTTCCCAAAATCCTATGAAGCGGTTCCAAACACCGACTTCAAGAAATCCGGTTCTGGTACGCCGGAGGGCTGAAAACCGTACTTATGAAGTGAGGAAATCACTCCCCGGAAGTACGAAAACCGGACGGTATATAGAAATACAAAGATTAAAAAGATTTATTTATATTCTATCCATTCCAATCCTATCCGAGCTAATTTCTGCGGGATTTTCCCTGTGGAAAACCCCGGATAGGAAAGGAATGGGGAAAGGAGCAGAATGGCACAACACGCAATTTTGCGGTTTGAGAAGCACAAGGGCAACCCGGCAAGGCCGCTGGAAGCCCATCACGAAAGACAGAAAGAACAATACGCCAGCAACCCCGACATTGACACAAGCCGGAGCAAGTACAACTTTCATATCGTCAAGCCAGAGGGCAGGTACTATCATTTCATTCAAAACCGCATTGAACAGGCCGGGTGCCGAACCCGCAAGGACAGCACACGGTTTGTCGATACGCTGGTAACTGCCAGCCCGGAGTTTTTCAAGGGGAAATCCCCAAAGGAGATACAGGCGTTTTTCCAGAGGGCGGCGGACTTCCTCATTGGCCGGGTAGGACGGGAAAATATCGTGTCGGCGGTGGTACACATGGACGAGAAAACGCCCCACCTGCATTTGACCTTTGTTCCGCTGACAAAGGACAACCGCCTGTGTGCAAAGGAGATTATCGGCAACCGGGCAAACCTGACGAAGTGGCAGGACGATTTTCACGCCTATATGGTGGAGAAATATCCTGACTTGGAGCGTGGGGAGAGCGCCAGCAGGACAGGCCGGAAGCATATCCCCACCCGGCTTTTCAAACAGGCGGTTTCCCTCTCCCGGCAGGCAAGAGCCATTGAAGCCACACTGGACGGCATTAACCCGCTGAACGCCGGAAAGAAAAAAGAGGAAGCCCTCTCCATGCTGAAAAAGTGGTTCCCGCAGATGGAGAATTTCTCCGGGCAGTTGAAAAAGTACAAGGTCACAATCAATGACCTGCTGGCGGAGAATGAGAAGTTGGAAGCAAGGGCAAAGGCCAGCGAAAAAGGAAAGATGAAAGATACGATGGAACGGGCAAAGCTGAAAAGCGAACTGGACAATTTACAGCGGCTGGTTGACCGTATCCCGCCGGATATACTGGCGGAACTGAAACGTCAGCAGCGGCACACGGTAAAGGAAAGGTGATAGATATAAGCAGAAATTTTCGCCGCCTCTGTGCGGCATTGTACCTTGAAAACTGAATATGGAGGACACTGGATGGCAAAAAGTGAAAGCGATATTTTTACACCCCGAACAGGGCAGGTTATACAAGCAGAGAACGGCACGCAGTATTTTGTATGTGGGAACAACCGTATAAAAATCTCCGAACACTTCGCCGCAGGCGGGAAGCCCCTCGGTGATCTGATTGTAGATGTGGTGCGGCATACCGCAGAAAAAGCCGCTTCAACCTGATAGCCCATCATTGATAACACGCCCACGCTTATGATATAATTGCCATAGAGCAAAAGTATTGTAAGCGTGGGTTGTTTCTTTAGAAGGAGGATTTTTACGGTGAAACAACCTTACAATACTACGATTTACAACACGGCGCTTTATATGAGATTGAGCCGGGACGATGAACTGCAAGGAGAAAGCGGGAGTATTCAGACACAACGCATGATGCTCCGGCAATATGCCGCCGAGCATGGCCTGAATGTCATAGATGAATATATCGACGATGGATGGTCTGGAACGAACTTTGACAGGCCGGATTTTCAGAGAATGATTGATGACATTGAGGACGGGAAAATCAACTGCGTTGTTACGAAGGATTTATCCCGCTTAGGCAGAAACTACATTCTGACCGGCCAGTACACGGAAATCTACTTTCCCAGCAAAGGCGTCCGCTATATCGCTGTCAATGACAATGTGGACACCATCAACGGAGAGAATGAGCTTGCCCCATTCCTCAACATTCTGAATGAAATGCACGCCCGCCAGACCAGCAAAAAGGTAAAGGCGGCCATGCGGACACGGTTCGCAAATGGCGCACACTATGGAGCCTATGCTCCGCTTGGCTATGTCAAAGACCCAGATAAGAAAGGCCATCTTCTGATTGACCCGGAAACAAGGTGGATTATCGAAAAGATTTTTGACCTTGCCGTTCATGGCCGGGGAGCCGCCAGCATTACACGGATTTTGGTCGAAGAAAAAGTACCTACTCCCGGCTGGCTGAATTTCCAGAGATACGGCACTTTCGCAAATATCTATGCCGGAGCGCCGGAGGAAAAAGCCTATGCGTGGACGATAGCGCAGGTGAAAAGTATTCTGAAAGAGGAAACCTATATCGGACACAGCGTCCACAATAAGCAGACCAACATTTCATTCAAAAACAAGAAGAAAGTACGCAAGCCAAAAGAGGAATGGTATCGTGTGGAGAACACCCACGAAGCGATTATTTCCGAAGATGTGTTCCGTCAAGTACAGGAGCAGATTTGCAACAGGCGCAGACGGCAGAAGAACGGCACAACACAGATATTTTCCGGGCTGGTAAAATGTGCGGACTGCGGCTGGTCGCTGGCCTATGGTATGAACAGCCAGAACAAAAATCCCTATGCCCACTACCATTGTAGCAAGTACGGGCAAGGATTGCACCAGTGTTCCATGCACTATATCCGCTATGATGTGCTTTACGCCTATGTCCTTTCCCGTCTGCAATACTGGTCTGTGCTGGCACAGCAGGATGGGGACAAACTTCTGAAACGGCTACTTAACGCCAGCGACAAGGAACGCAATACTGCAAGGAAGCGGCAGACAGCCGAACTGAAAAAGGCGGAAAAGCGCAAAGCAGAAGTAGACACCCTGTTTGCAAAAATGTATGAGGACTGGTCTGCCGGACGCATTACAGAATACAATTTCAATATGCTGTCCGAAAAGTATCAGGGCGAACAGCGAGAATTGGACGTAAAAATTGAACGGCTTCACGAAGCGATGGAGACCGCCGCCCAGACAGCGGTTGACGCTGAAAAGTGGATAGGTCTGATGAAACAGTATGTCAATCCCACAGAATTGACGGCTGAACTTCTGAATACGCTGATTGAAAAAATCCTTGTCCATGAAGCGGTCAAAAGTGAGGACGGAAGCCGGGAACAGGAAGTGGAAATCTTCTACCGCTTTATCGGCAAAATCGAATGACACATCTTGAGATACCCAACAATATCTTTAACTAAGGGAAACGGGAAGAGGAATGCCGGACATTTCATCGTTAGATGCATTGTGTAATGATCTGGATGTGAGTGTGAATGAATTGCTAAGTGGCGAAGTGTTACCTCCTGAATTTTATGAGAAAAAGGCGGAGGAAAATATGAAAACATTAATAAAAGAGAATGAGAAAAATACAAAGGGAAACTGGATTCAGATGATTCTTGGAGAGGTGCTGGTAATCGTGGCATTTGTATTTCTTGCAATATGCATTGGGATAAGGATGCTTGGAAACTATTTTGACCTTCCATCGCTTCTTTATCTGGTGTTAATTTCAGCGGGAGTTGTTTTACTGTCCAGGCCGGCGGGAAAAAGAGAGGTATTTGCTGCCTTGCAAAAGGCTGTCATTCCTGCGGGAGCACTTGCGTCCGTGATAAGCTTGATTCAAATTTTCTTGTACGTAGAAGACATGGAGGTTATCTTTACCAACTTTGCGGTTGCACTGTTACCAATCGCGTACGGAATCTTTGTGTACCTGCTTTTACTTCCGATTACAAGACATTTGAAAAAAGAGACCGAATAAAAGAAAGGTCAGGTACCTACATCCGGGAGCAACTCAACCAACAGTAGAACTGACTAAAAAGCACCTCGATTGCAACATATGAAAAGACCATGTATAGTAAGAAATGTAAAAACAAGTGGCCACTCAAATTCAAAAGAAAGTTGAGAAAAAGTATGTTAGGAAATCAGATTAAATATTACAGACAGGAAAATAAAATCAAACAGGAAGAACTTGCCGAATTTTTAGGCGTGTCATTCCAGGCAGTATCCAAGTGGGAAAGGGGTGCAAGTGACCCGGACATTGCACTTCTCCCGAAACTTGCGGTATATTTTGGCGTTACGATTGACGAATTGTTTGAGATGCCTTATGAGGAACAGATGGAGCGAATCGAAAACATGATTTCGACCGAGCGTACCATCAAGGAAAAAACGTTTGAGAGCGCCGTCACATTTTTGGAAAACCGATTAAAAAATGCACCAAAGGACACAAGAGCGCTCTCGAATCTTGCTTATCTTTACAACCACAGAGCGCACAGTGACCATGAACTTGCTTCTTACTATGCTAAAAGAGTGTTAGAGGCAGACCCGGATGAAAAAGCAGGATGGGTTGCTTATCTGGAAGCAAACGGCGGTGTCTGTGGAGACAAATGGTATGACAATCACTTTGAGGTCATCCGTTATTTTGAAGAATTTTTAGAGAAAAATCCAGGCAATTTCTTAGGACTTTACGGCGTGATTGAGAATCTCCTTGCAGATGGCAGATACGAGGAGGCAAAGCCTTACATCGAAGAAATAAAAAAGGCAAAAAAGAACCATCAATATCTTTTATATAGCGGGGAGGTTGCGTTTGGAGAAGGAAGGCGTAAAGAAGCTTTGGAATACTGGGAGAAGATGGTAAAAGACTACCCGCAGACCTGGCAGGCATATTGCTCGTTAGGAGAAGGATACCAGAAGATGGGCATGGAAAAAGAAGCATTGGAAGCCTTTGAAACGTCATTTACGATGCAGGAGGCACCAAGAATTTATGATGGACTATGCTCCATGGCGCAGATTCATGAGAAACAGGGAGAACTCAAACTTGCCATACAGGATTATGAGCGCATCATTCGCTGCCTGAAAGAGGACTATCATGTCACAGAGGGTGAACAGAAGGAACAATACGAGCGTGAAATGAAGAGATTGAGAAGAAAACTCGATTGAAATTGATAGAAAAGAATTGAAATCCATAACCATTTATTTTAAACTGTATGAGGATAAAAAAGCACAGTTTTTCTGTGAAAAATTTCCATGGTCAGAGAAAAGAAAACAATCTGACTACAAATGTATATAAAAACAAAGGAAGGATGAGAAAATGAGTACAAGAATTGGAATAATTGGTTATGGAAATCTTGGACGCGGTGTAGAGTGTGCAGTAAAAGCAGCAGACGATATGGAACTTGTTGCAGTATTTACAAGACGTGATCCAAAGAGCGTTACAATTCAGACAGAAAATGTACCGGTTTGTAATGTCGCAGATGTGGAACAGTGGAAGGACAAGATTGATGTGATGATTCTGTGTGGAGGAAGTGCAACAGATCTTCCGGTTCAGACACCACAGTTTGCAAAGATGTTCAATGTCATTGATAGTTTTGATACACATGCAAAGATTCCGGAACATTTTGCAGCAGTAGATGCAGCAGCAAAGGCAGCAGGAAACGTTGCATTGATTTCCGTAGGCTGGGATCCGGGAATGTTCTCTTTAAACAGAGTTTATGCAAATGCAATTCTTCCGGATGGAAAAGATTACACATTCTGGGGAAAAGGTGTCAGCCAGGGACACTCTGATGCGATTCGCCGTATCAAAGGTGTGAAAGATGCAAAACAGTACACAATTCCGGTTGAAGCAGCACTTGAAGCAGTTCGTTCCGGCGCAAATCCGGAGCTTTCTACCAGAGAAAAACACACAAGAGAATGTTTTGTTGTGTTAGAAGATGGTGCAGATGCAGCAGCAGTAGAAAAAGAGATTAAGACAATGCCAAACTACTTCGCAGATTATGACACAACCGTTCATTTCATCAGCGAAGTAGAATTAAAAAGAGATCACAGCGGAATGGCACACGGTGGTTTCGTCATTCGCTCCGGCAAGACAGGCATGAACAAAGAGCATAACCATATCATTGAATATAGTTTAAAATTAGACTCCAACCCAGAATTTACAACAAGTGTTCTGGTTGCTTACGCAAGAGCAGCACATCGTCTCGCCAAAGAAGGACAGTGCGGATGTAAGACTGTTTTGGACATCCCACCAGCATACTTAAGCGAGAAGAGCGGTGAGGAGTTAAGAGCCTCTCTTTTATAAAACAAAGTTGTTTTTGTGAGAAAGAAACAAAAAACACATCCCTTTTTCAAAAATAAGATAGAAACTCCGGTTTTTCTTTGTGAAAAAGGGAGAAAAATCATGTAAAAAAGTGGCGGAAAAAAGAGGTTAAAGTGTTGACATTTTAGGCTTGTTTCTTTATACTTTAAACTTGCATGTTAAGAAAATAACAAGTAAAAGTAACGAAAGAAAGTGAGAGAAATTATGAACTATTTAATTCCTGTAATTGGAATCCTTGCTTTACTTGTTGCTGCAGGTCTTGCAGTATGGGTAAAAAAACAGGGTGAAGGAACTGACAGAATGAAAGAGATTGCAGCAGCAATCCACGAAGGTGCTCAGGCGTTCTTAATGTCTGAATACAAAATTCTTGTCATTTTTATTGTTGTGTTATTCGCAGCAATCGGATTCGGAATCAGCTGGGCAACAGCTATCTGTTTCGTAATCGGTGCAGTATTCTCTACAATCGCTGGATACTGTGGTATGCAGGTTGCAACACGTGCAAACGTACGTACAGCAAACGCTGCTAAAGAAGGTGGTATGACAAAAGCATTACCAATCGCTTACCGTGGTGGTGCTGTAATGGGTCTTTGCGTAGTTGGTCTTGGACTTTTCGGTGTCTCCATCATTTATTTTGTAACTGGTAATGCAGACATCTTATTCGGATTCTCTCTTGGTGCTTCTTCCATCGCATTGTTCGCACGTGTTGGTGGTGGTATCTACACAAAAGCAGCAGACGTTGGAGCTGACCTTGTAGGTAAAGTAGAAGCTGGTATCCCAGAAGATGATCCTCGTAACCCAGCAGTTATCGCTGATAACGTAGGTGATAACGTAGGTGACGTTGCTGGTATGGGAGCTGACTTATTTGAATCTTATGTTGGTTCTATCGTATCTGCAATCACATTAGGTATCCTTGCTTATGACGGAATGTCTGGAGCTTTATATCCACTCATCCTTGCAGCAGTAGGTATCGTTTCTTCTATTCTTGGTGTATTCTGTGTACGTGGAAAAGAAGGCGCAGATCCTCACAAAGCATTAAAGCTTGGAACAAACATTGCAAACGTAATTACAATTGTAGCTGCAGTTGTATTAAGTAAAGTAGTTCTTGGTTCTTACAAACCATGTGGTGCTATCATCGCTGGTCTTATTGTTGGAACATTAATCGGTACTATCACAGAATGGTACACATCTGACAAATACCGTCATGTACGTAAAATTGCAGATCAGTCTGAGACTGGTGCAGCAACAAACATCATCAGTGGTTTAGCAGTAGGTATGCATTCTTGTACTATCCCAATCATTTTGATTGCAGTTGGTATCTTCGCAGCTTACGCATTCGCTGGTATTTATGGTATCGCTCTTGCAGCAGTTGGTATGCTTGCTACAACAGGAAGCACCGTAGCAGTTGATGCTTATGGTCCAATCGCTGATAACGCAGGTGGTATCGCTGAGATGGCAGGATTAGACGAAAGCGTTCGTGACATCACAGATACATTAGACTCTGTTGGTAACACAACAGCTGCTGTTGGTAAAGGTTTCGCAATCGGATCTGCAGCAT
Organism: Roseburia sp. 831b; assembly: GCF_001940165.2. NCBI lineage: Bacteria > Bacillati > Bacillota > Clostridia > Lachnospirales > Lachnospiraceae > Roseburia > Roseburia sp. 831b. The sequence goes on from NZ_CP135162.1 coordinate 7,992, forward strand.
TAACAGCTTTATCTTTATTCGTATCATATTCCGAAGCAGTTAAGCTTGACAGCATTTCTATTCTTCAGCCTACTGTAATCATCGGATTATTCATTGGTGCTATGTTACCATTCTTATTCTCTGCTATTACAATGGAATCCGTTTCCAAAGCAGCTTATAAGATGATTGAAGAAGTACGTCGTCAGTTCCATGCAGACAAAGGTATCTTAGAGGGAACAAGCAAACCTGACTACAAGTCTTGTGTTGGTATCTCTACAAATGCTGCATTAAAACAGATGTTACTTCCAGGTATCATTGCAATCGTTGCTCCTATCCTTGTAGGTGTTCTTTTAGGTACAGAAGCATTAGGCGGACTTCTTGCTGGTGCTCTTGTAACTGGTGTTATGATGGCTATCTTCATGGCAAATGCAGGTGGTGCATGGGATAACGCTAAGAAATACATCGAAGGTGGTGCACACGGTGGAAAAGGTAGTGATCCTCACAAAGCAGCCGTTGTAGGTGATACCGTAGGTGATCCTTTCAAGGATACATCAGGTCCATCTATCAACATCTTAATCAAATTAATGACAGTTGTTGCTTTAGTATTTGCACCATTATTCTTAAGCATCGGTGGATTACTCTAGGATTTAACTTCATTTGAAGCTGAAATAAGAAAAACAGTTGTGTCTTTTACAAAAGTAAGAGATGCAGCTGTTTTTTCGTTATAAAGATTCGGATGGCAAAAGGCGAGAAGCAATTCTGGGTTCTTATAATTAAAATTTTGGAAAAAATAGGATAGTCACGAAAATAAAATTGTGCTAGAATGGTAAGGAAATTTTTTGCAGGAATAGAGCATGAAAATATTCAGATAATGAGAATAAAGGTAAATACTTAGAAGTATTTGAAAAAGACGCTGAGATTAAGATGAAATTGTGATGGGAGATAAAGAAACATGAGCAGACAGTCAGAGGCTAGAAAACAGAAAAGGAAAAAGGAGTTGAGAAGGCAGATTTTTTCACTGGCAGGTTTCCTTTGTGTGATACTTGTAATTGGGATTCTGGTAAAAGTAAATACAGGAAAGTCACCGAAAAATGAGATTGAAGCAGACTTAGGAGATACCGAGTACGTGGCGCAGGATGAATCAGCCACGGAAGACGAAGCAGCAGCCACGGCATCCGTAGAAGAAAATACGGAGGCGGCAAAGGTATTTTCTGCGCAGGAGACACCGGAAACTACAAATGTAGGTGATGGGATTGTAAGTGAACATGCTGTCTTAATTGACCTGGATAACGGAAATATTGTGTCACAGAAGGGCGCAAATGAGCGTATTAATCCGGCCTCGATGACAAAGGTGCTGACGGTTCTTGTGGCGGCAGAACATGTAAAGGATTTGGATGATACCTTCACGTTTACTTTAGATGTGACAGACTATGCCTATATCAATGACTGCAGTACGGCAGGTTTCCTGGAGGGTGAGACGGTTACGGTTCGTGATTTGTTCTATGGAACCATTCTGCCATCCGGTGGCGACGCTGCGGTAGGACTTGCAACGTATGTTGCAGGCTCCCAGGAAGCGTTTGTGGAGATGATGAATGAAAAGGTAAAAGAATTAGGACTGTCTGATTCTGCCCATTTTACAAACTGTGTCGGTATCTATGATGATGATCTGTATTGTACCACCTATGATATGGCAATGATTTTAGAAGCTGCGATGAACAATGAGTTATGTAGGGAGGTTCTGTCTACACATTGTTACAAGACGTCTGCGACAGAGCAGCATCCGGAAGGAATTGTAATCTCCAACTGGTTCCTGCGCAGGATTGAGGATAAAGAAACACTTGGAACCGTTGTCTGTGGAAAAACAGGTTACGTGGTGCAGGCAGGAAGCTGTGCGGCAAGTTACGGAGAAGCACCGGACGGTCATGGTTATGTCTGTGTGACGGCAGGTTCTTCTAGCAGCTGGCAGTGTATTTATGATCAGGTAGCCTTATATGATTCTGTATTTCAATAAAAGATAAAAATGGCTTAAAATAAGGGCGGTGCGTGACGTTGTTCATGCATCGCTTTAAATTTCTAAAAAAAGTTGTTGACAAATGAAAAGAAGTTTGTATAATAAAAAACAAGTGTTCGTGATACACAGACACAAAGCGTTGCGACGGTGCAATAGACGAAGACGTCTATCCGCACTTTTTTTATTCTTATTTCACTTTAACGTGATAAAACTACAAAACAACAAGGTGTTAATGGGAGAGAGAATTGTCGGACGAATCATGAATTTGACGTAAGCTATCAGGCAGCGTACGTTGAAGATAAATTTTTTAGGAGGAAAAATTATGAAGAAAAAAGTGGTAAGTGCAATGCTCATCGTAGCAATGAGTGCTAGCCTTGTAGGCTGTGGCAAAGGTTCCGCAGATGCAAATACAAGCAGCAACGCACAGACAGAAGAAGGCACAGAGAGTGCTGGGGCATCAGATGCCAACTATGACGCAACATCCAGTGAAATCTATGATGCACAGTTAGGAGATTTCTATGAGGCATATCAGAAAGTGGACGATGCATCATCTGTATCTGAGAAATATGCATTAGAAGCAGTTGCAGAAGCAAAATTATTAGAGTCAGGTGTTATGCTTCCAACACGAACACGTGGTGGTATGTATGCAATCTCCAGAGTGGCTCCAAGAACTGTTGACTATACATTATGGGGAAATGACTACGAAAGATTCCATCAGGCTCTTGTTGCTACGGATTATATCAAAGCAGCAGACAGAGCAGAGATGAAAGCAAAATGGGCTGAGTTAAAAGGAACAGGAACCTATGAAGACTGGGCAAAATCTTATCTTCAGGAAAAAGGATATACATTAAAAGATACCTACAATTATGTATATCCATCAGATCCTGTAACATGGGATGTACTTGCTACTTCTTTATCAGCAGATAGTGAAGCAATCATCAATACTTATGATGGTTTGATGGAATATGACTGTGAAGGAACACTTCAGCCAGCATTAGCAGAAAGCTACGAAGTATCGGATGACGGATTAACTTATACATTCAAGCTTCGTGAAGGTGTGAAATGGGTTGATTCCCAGGGAAGAGAAGTTGCTGATGTAACAGCAGACGACTTCGTTGCCGGTATGCAGCATATGATGGATGCACAGGGTGGTCTGGAATACTTAGTAGAAGGTATCATCAAGAATGCATCTGAATATATTGATGGATCTGTAACAGACTTCTCCCAGGTTGGTGTAAAGGCTGTTGATGATTACACCGTAGAATATGACTTAGAGGCACCATGTACTTACTTCACAACTATGCTTGGTTATGGTGTATTTGCTCCAATGAGCAGAACCTACTATGAATCACAGGGTGGTAAATTCGGTCAGGAATATGATTCCTCCGCATCCGATTATACATACGGTAAAGACCCTAACTCCATCGCTTACTGTGGACCATATCTTGTAACAAATGCAACTGCTAAGAATACTATTGTATTCCAGGCAAATGATTCTTACTGGAACAAAGATAACATCAACATCAAGACTCTTACATGGGTTTACAATGATGGTACTGATGTTACAAAGACATACACAGATTTGAAATCCGGCGTGTTAGACGGAGCTAACTTAAATACTTCAACAATTGAGACTGCAAAGACAGACGGTTTATTTGATGATTACGCTTATGTTACAGATACAGAAGCAACTTCTTACATGGCATTCTACAACTTAAACCGTGCAGCATTTGCAAATACAAATGATGATACAACAGTTGTATCCAGCGAGACAGATGAACAGAAAGCGCAGACAAATGCAGCTCTTCAGAATGTTCACTTCCGTAGAGCAATTTCCTTCGGTGTAGACAGAGCTTCTTACAACGCACAGGTTACAGGTGAGGATTTGAAATATAATTCTCTTAGAAATGGTTACACACCTGGTACATTCGTATCCCTTGATGAGGATGTTACAATTGATATCAACGGTGAAGAGACTACATTCCCAGCAGGAACATACTATGGTGAAATCGAGCAGGCTCAGATTGATGCTGATGGTGTTAAGATTAAAGTTTGGGATTCTACAGCAGATGAAGGAAACGGTTCTTCCGATGGATTCGATGGATGGTATAGCCCAGAGAACGCTATGGAAGAGTTAAATACAGCAATCGACGAATTAAAGGCTGACGGTGTTACCATTGATGCTGACAACCCAGTTGTTCTTGATTTGCCTTATGCATCTAACGATGAAAGATATACAAATATGGCAAACGCTTACAAACAGTCCTTAGAGGCTTCCTTAGAAGGTCTTGTAAAAGTAAACTTAGTAGCAGCAAATAGCAACGATGAATGGTATTATGCAGGATACTACACAAGCTATGGATATGAAGCTAACTACGATATCTATGACTTATCCGGATGGGGTCCTGACTACGGTGATCCTAAGACCTACCTTGATACCTTCTTACCTGATTACGCAGGTTACATGGTTCGTACACTTGGTATTTTCTAAATTCTGTTAGTTGCCTGAGTAACAGAATCAGTTTGAGACAAAGGAGCTGTCACTTCGGTGGCAGTTCCTTTGTTAGTTAAAAGATAGATGTAATTTTAAACAGAACACTTGTATTTTGTTGCAGGTAAAAGAAAAAATCTAGTGGAAGGAATAAGTTCCATGAATTGTGAAAAAGATTATCTTATGGTATAATAATTTTATTACAATTCATGGAATTTTTTGTTATAGAGGAGGGAAGAAGGGAGAACATGAAAAAACATTTTGCAGTGGTAACAGGTGCCAGTTCAGGCATTGGAAAAGAGTTTGCAAGACAGCTCGCAAGGGAGGGATATCCGTTGGTGCTGGTGGCAAGAAGAAAGGAACGCCTAGAAGAACTCAAAGCAGAATTAGAGAAAAAAGGCACCACATGTCTTTTGATTACGGCAGACCTTTCGAAAACAGCAGAATGTATTCGATTGGTGGAAGAATTAGAAGAGATACCGGTTTCTATCTTTATTAACAATGCGGGATTTGGGGACTGTGGATCCTTTTTGGATACGGATGCCAAGAAGGAACTTGAAATGATAGACGTCAACATCAAAGCCATGCATCTATTAATGAAGAAAATGCTTTATAGCATGGAACAACAGGGGCACGGTTATCTTTTAAATGTGGCATCTTCGGCGGGACTGCTTCCGGCAGGACCATACATGGCGACCTACTATGCAACCAAAGCTTATGTGGCAAGTCTGACACGTGCCGTGGCAGCAGAGCTAAAGCAGAAGAACAGCAACGTGTATGTCGGTGCACTTTGTCCGGGACCGGTTGACACAGAGTTTAATGATGTCGCAAATGTAGAGTTTGCATTGCCGGGAATTACGCCGGAATATTGTGCGTCTTATGCAATCAGTCAGATGAAACGCCGTAAGACGGTGATTGTGCCGACGCTTACGCTAAAGGCTGCGACAACTTTTGCAAGATTCATCCCACAGAAGCTTTTGATTGATATTGTGGGGCATCAGCAGAAGAAGAAGTTAACAAAATAACAGAAGTCAGTTATATATAGAAGAAAAAGATTTCAAAATGGGATTGACTTTTGAAAAAATTGGGTACAAAATCAAGGAAAACAAATGAAATTTGTAAAAATAGGGGAATGAGAGAATGTTTTCAAAATCAAATGACAAAGAATTACTTGAGGCACTTGCTGGATTAAGACCGGCAGATTACACGAAAAAACCGGAGCTGGCTGCAATTTATGCAAGACTGGTAAACGGACGGAAAGAGTTTGCGAAAGTTTACGAAAAAGATAAGGAAGTAGTGGAACAGTTAGGTTCCTTAGATCAGGACTTAGCACAGCACATCAAGACCTTAGAAGCACTTTCTTCACATGTAGCGGCAGCATCGGAAAAGATTTATGATGCAACATCTGAGACCACTTCTGTGGCAGAGCGTGTATCACAGCAGCATGAAGAGCTGACCAATACCATTATCAGTGCTTCTGAGGAGACGAGTGATGTATACAAGAAGATTGATGAGGGGCAGAATGAGTTAAATAACATCAGAGAGTTATCCAACCAGACCATCGAGATGTCAAAAGCGATGCAAAAGGATATGGATCAGCTGTCGGATGTGATTTTACATATGAATGAGGTAATTGAAGGTATCAATTCGATTTCTTCACAGACAAATCTTCTTGCATTAAACGCTTCTATCGAGGCTGCAAGAGCAGGGGAAGCAGGAAAAGGTTTTGCGGTTGTAGCAGACGAGATCCGAAAACTTGCAGAAGAGACACAGAAACTGACCGGCGATATGGGACAGTTTGTAGAAGGAATCCGCGGAGCATCCGAGAAGAGCGTGACAAGTGCAAAGGATACCATTACGGCGCTCGGCAGCATGACAGAGAAGATTGAGAATGTCTGGAAATTGAATGAACAGAATCAGCAGAACGTATCCCAGATTAACGACTCTATCAGTTCGCTTGCAGCAGTCAGTGAAGAAATCAGCAGTTCCATGACGGAGATGGAAAATGAGGCAGGAAACATCAAAGAACAGTGTGAGACATTAAAAGACGATTCTGCGAAGATGTCCGACGTCACAGATGCATTGGCAGATGTTGCAAGACCGGTACCTGTGATTAAAAATACATTAGAGGATGCAGCACAGATTATGGACGGAATGTCCAAAGATGTGTTCTATGCACAGACAACGGAAAAATAAGAATAATTTTTGTGATTTTCCACATACTAACTCCATGACTAATATATAGCAGAAAAGAGTGAAACGTAATCCAAAACACTCTTAGAAAATGTGAAATTGGAGGAAAAAGTAGTGAAAGCCACAGGAATTGTACGCAGAATAGATGATTTGGGACGTATTGTAGTACCGAAAGAAATTCGAAGAACATTAAGAATCCGGGAGGGAGATCCGCTGGAGATTTTTACGGACCGGGAAGGCGAGATTATTCTGAAGAAATATTCTCCGATTGGGGAACTCAGCCAGTTCGCAGTGCAGTATGCGGAGAGCTTAGCACAGACGACAGGGCATCTGGTATGTATTGCGGATCGTGACCACATTATTGCAGCATCAGGTTCCGGAAAAAAGGATTTTGATGGAAAACCAATCAGCAAACAGTTAGAAACGTTAATTGAAGAACGTGGAAATGTGGTTGCACAAAAGGATTCCTCGGATTTTATCAAGGTCACATTAGACGATGCCGGAGATTTTGGGCAACAGGCAATCTGTACCATCATCTGTGAAGGAGATGCCATCGGGGCAGTCATCCTTGCGGACAAAGAGGAGAAAATGGGTGAGACGGAGCGAAAGCTTGCTGCAGCTGCAGCTGGTTTTCTCGGTCGCCAGATGGAGCAATAGGAACAGGCTCTATTGGCTATCTCACAGGAACGATAAGATGTAAAAAAGTGGATGTCAGGCTTTTGAAAAGCTTGGCATCCATTTTTTGTCATATAAGTATTCCAGACCACCCTAATTTTTAGGTAGGGAAAGCTTAGTATTTTACCATATATTTCATTCCAGAAAAGTACAGCTTTTCGTGGAAAACAGTTGCGCAGTCCAACATTGGGTTGTAAAATAAGAACAAATGTACTGGTATAGCAGACAAATATGGAAAAAGGGAGGGACAACAAATGAGATTTATGCATATATCGGATGTGCACCTTGGGGTAAAACCAGATCAGGGAAGGGCATGGAGTGAGCGAAGAACACAGGATATCTGGGATTCTTTTGCCGAGGTAATTGCAGTGGCAGCAAGAAAAAAGATAGAGTACCTGTTTATTACGGGAGACCTTTTTCATGCACAGCCCCTAAAAAGGGAGCTAAAAGAGGTGGGACGCCTGTTTGAACAGATTCCACAGACCAAGATTTTTCTGATTGCAGGCAATCATGATTATTTACAGCCAAAATCATATTATTTGTCCTATCCCTGGCCGGACAATGTTTACTTTTTCCCAAAAGAAGAGGTGGAAGCAATCGATTTCCCAAAGGACAATATCACCGTGTATGGTTTGAGTTACTGGCACAGGGAAATCAGGGAGCGTCTTTACGATGAAGTAAGACCGGCGAATGGAAAACGAATCAATCTTTTCCTGGCACACGGGGGAGATGAAAAGCATATCCCATGCAACCCAACTACGTTTGTAAACAATGGATTTGATTATACCATGATGGGGCATATTCACAAGGGCGGTCAGTTAATTCCAGGAAAAGTGACGATGGCGGGAGCGCTAGAGCCGACCGACTGCAATGATTTTGGACCGCATGGTTATTGGATGGGAGAATTGGAAAAAGGACACTGTGTACTTCAGTTTTTCCCAATCCAAAAATGCCAGTACTGTGTGGAAACGTTTCCGGTTGAGCAAAAGACAACGGGGCGTGAGGTATTAGAATGGGCAAGAAACTTAATTCAGGAAAGTGAACCGTATCAGCTTTTTCGGATTCAGCTAAAAGGATATGCAGACCCGGATATGGAGTTTGGATTAGAGCGCATCGAGGCGTTAGAACAGGTGTTAGATGTAACATGTGATATTTTGCCAAACTACGATTATGAGAAATTAAAGGAAGAACATCAGAATACATTAGTGGAAGCATATATTACTTCCATGCAGGAAATGGAACAGACCAACATCACAAAAAAGGCATTAGAATATGGCGTAAGCGCCTTGTTAGGACATCAGATATGCAGATAAATCAGATTAAAATATACAACTATGGAAAATTACAGAACAAAGAATACACATTTGACCCGGGAATCAATCTGATTTATGGGGAAAATGAAGCCGGAAAATCGACGATGCAGGCATTTTTAAAAAGCATGCTGTTCGGGATGGAAAAGCCAAAGGGAAGGGCGGCAGCAGGAGAGCTTTATACGAAATATGAGCCGTGGCATGCACCGTCTTATTATAGCGGGGCAATGCATTTTTTCGTGGACGGGAAGCCTTTTTATCTGGAGCGCAATTTCTATGTGAAGGAGAAAAAGGAAGTTTTATGTAACGAAAGGGATGGGGAAGAACTTTCGGTTGCTTATGGAGATTTAGCGGTGCTGCTTGGAGGAATCAGCAAGGAGGCATATGAGGCAACCTATGAGATTCCACAGGCAGGAGCTGCGACTGGAACACAGCTTGCCGGACTTTTGGCAGAATACTTATCCGATGCCACGTTAGGTGGTGCCGGCTCGATTCATGTGACAAGGGCGATGAAGAATCTTTTGACCCAAAAGAGAGAACTTGCGTCCATACTTCGAAAAGAAGAACAGCAGCGAAAGCAGCAGCAAGAGCATGTACTGGTAGAAAAAAAAGTTCTTGAGCGTGACCTTGCAGAGCAGAAACAATTAATCGAGAAAGCAAAAATGCAAATGGAGTCAGAACAGCAAAAGGAAGCGCAATTTGCTAGAAAGCAGGAAACGGTTAGGAAAGAAAGCGGTATCCTACGCATTTTACATTCTTTTTCTTCCAGAACACTTCGTGTCGCTGGCGCCATGCTTGCAATTTTGAACTCGTTTGCTTATCAAATCTGGTATCAGGTGGCACCCGTTTTCTGGCTGTTAGAGATTTTTTTCATTGCAATTTTCTTTTGCGGAATTTTTTCGAATGAGACGACAGGGGAAGATGCGCCAGTTCCAGATGGAATATCACAGAAGCCTCAGTTGGAAGAGGAGCCTTTTTCGGAGAAAAAGTTACTTCGAAAATTAGAAGAGACAGTGCGCGAAAAAGAAATCAGATTGTCTAATTTGAAGGAACAATCAGAACAATTGGAACAATTAAGCCGGAAAGAACAGGAATTAAAAGAGGATATCCAGGCGTTGGAATTAGCGCAGATGCAGATTCAAAAATTATCGGTGGAAGTGAGTGAGGATATCCAGGATCAGCTCGATGCGCAGGTGTCAAAATATGTGTCAGAGCTTACGAACGGCAGGTACGACAGAATCCGGGTGGACGAACAGGGAAATTTAAAAGTTTATCTGGAAGGAAGAACCATTCCGCTAGAACAGCTTAGCAAGGGAACGTTAGAACAAATGTATCTGGCGCTGCGCCTTGCTGTTGGCACTGTTTTTACAAGAGAGGAAAAGCTGCCGCTTTTGCTGGATGAGACATTTGCAATGTATGATGAGACACGTCTGGGAGAGGCACTTCTTTTACTGGAAAAGCAGCAGACACAGGTATTTTTGTTCACCTGTCAAAAGCGTGAAGAAGAAATCTTACAAAAAATGGGTATTATGTACCAAAAAGTGGTATTATAGTAAGGTAATGTTAGGAAAGGAACCTGATTTTTATGGCAAAAAAAAGAAAGAAAAAGAGAAAGAACCGTTTCTTTTGGTTTTTCGCAAAATTTCAAATTGTTCTGATGTTCTTAGTCATTGGTGCATTGGCATATTATTATTATGGTGGCTATGCGCAGCAGATTCAGAAATTGCATTCCGAGGCAGTACAGCTTGTGAAGGATTCCACCGAGGCTACCTTTAAGTCAGCACAGACAAGTAGTGTCTATGATGCAAATGGGGATCTGATTACCAAGTTAAGAGGATCAAAAGACGTTTATTATGTAAATTCTGAGGATATTCCTGCCGATGTAAAGGCGGCGATTATCAGTATTGAAGATAAAAAATTTTACAGACACCACGGTGTTGACTATAAAGCGATTGTGCGTGCATTTGTCGCAATGGTAAAAAATCGTGAGGTAACGCAGGGTGGAAGTACGATTACAATGCAGCTTGCAAGAAATATTTATCTGTCAACGGAGCAGACCTGGCAGCGAAAAGTGGAAGAGATTTTTATTGCACTTGAGATGGAACGTGTTTACAGCAAGGATAAAATTTTGGAGTATTACTTAAATAATATCTATTTTGGAAATGGATATTATGGAATTCAGGCTGCAAGCCGTGGTTATTTCAATAAGGATGTCCAGGATTTGGATCTTTCGCAGATTGCATATCTGTGTGGAATTCCGAACAATCCGACCATGTACAACCCACTCACCCATTTGGATAAAGGGGTTGGGCGAAGAAATCGTATTCTGAAAAATATGTTAGAGGACGGAAAAATTTCGCAGGCCAGATACAATGAGGCTGTTTCCGAGGAGATTGTCTTAGACCAGCCGGAAGAGACGGCAAAGAATGATTATGTGGAAACTTATACCTATTCTTGTGCAACCAAGGCGTTGATGTCATTGGAGGGATTTGAATTCCAATATGATTTTGATACGCAGGAGGAGGAAGATGCGTATGATGAGGCTTACAGTGAACTTTACGATGAGTGCCAGAAGAAACTGTATACAGCCGGTTATCAGATTTATACTTCCATTGACCTTACCATGCAGCAGGAATTACAGGATTCTGTGAACGATACGTTAAGCGATTTTACGGAGACAACGGATGACGGCGTCTATACGCTTCAATCTTCTGCGGTATGTATTGACAATGACACAGGATTTGTAAAAGCAATTGTAGGTGGACGAAGCCAGGACTTTTCCGGCTATACCTTAAACCGTGCCTACCAGAGTTTCCGACAGCCTGGTAGTACGATAAAACCTTTGATTGTATACACGCCAGCTTTTGAAAATGGTTATACGCCGGATTCCCATGTGGTCGATCAGCCAATTGAGGATGGACCAAAGAATGCGGGAGGTTCCTACCGAGGCGAGATTACGGTACGGACAGCGGTAGAGAATTCCATCAACACGATTGCATGGCAGTTGTATACAGAGCTGACCCCAAAGGTAGGTCTTTCCTATTTGAAAGAGATGAATTTCTCCAAAATTGTTGCAGCAGATGAGACACCGGCAACCGCACTGGGTGGTTTTACCAATGGTGTTTCCGCAGTTGAGATGGCATCCGGTTATGCTACGATTGAAAATGATGGTGTTTACCGCGAACCGACCTGTGTCACATCTATTTTGGATGCAGATGGAAATGTAGTTTATTCCGCACCACAGACAGAGACGATTGTCTATAAGCAGAATGCAGCCCGCATGATGACCGATGTGTTACAGGGTGTTATCAAAGAAGGTACCGCAAGAGGACTTTCCCTTGGTGACATGCCATGTGCTGGAAAAACAGGTACGACAAACGGTTCAAAGGATGGCTGGTTTGTGGGTTATACCAGATATTACACCACAAGTGTATGGGTTGGATATGATATGCCAAAAACTTTGAATAACTTACAGGGTGCAACCTATCCTGGAAAAATCTGGCAGGATTTCATGTTAAAGATTCATGAGGGACTAGATCCGCTTGATTTTCTCCCATATGCACAGGTTTCCGATAGTGTGAACCAGGGTGAATCGCAGGACGAGACAACCGATGAGTCGCAGGATGCGGTAGAAAATACGGATGCACAACCGACAACAACGGATACAGGAGATGCGCAGCAGACTACAACCGATCAGACACAGAACAATCAGACGCAGCAGGGAACGACGGGACAGACAAACAATTCTACCGTCACAACCCCAACGGATATCCAGGGTACAACTACAAATGACAATGGAAACTCGCAGAATACCATCAACGGAACAACGGGACAGACAGATTCCGATTCGTCAAATGGTTCCCAGACCAATCAAAACGGTTCCCAGACCAATCAAAATGGCACCCAGACAGGGCAAAATGGAGGAGAAAATACGCCATCCGATGGACAAAACTGAACCGTTGACAATTAGGAAACGAAACCGTAAAATAAGGATAGTATTTGGCGAAAATCAGAAAGGAAATAAATCATGAAAAAATATGCATTTGGTGTAGATATTGGTGGTACTACCATCAAGATGGGTTTTTTTGAAACAAGTGGAAAAATGTTGGATAAATGGGAAATCAAGACCAATACCGAGAACAACGGAGCTTCCATTTTAGAGGATGTGGCTCGTGCCGTTGACAACAAACTGGCACAGGAGAGCATCTCCAAAAATGATGTACAGGGAATTGGAATCGGTGTACCAGGACCTGTTATGGCAGATGGAACTGTGAATAAATGCGTAAACCTTGGATGGGGTGTATTCAATGTTGCAGAACAGTTACAGAACTTAAGTGGTCTTTCTGTAAAAGTAGGAAATGATGCAAATGTCGCAGCACTTGGAGAAATGTGGCAAGGCGGCGGTAAAGGATTTACAGATGTAGTTATGGTTACACTTGGAACCGGTGTTGGCGGTGGAATCATCATCGGTGGTAAGATGGTTTCTGGTGCAACAGGAGCCGGTGGTGAAATCGGACATGTCATGGTGAATGAAGACGAAATCGAACTCTGTGGATGTGGAAAATGTGGATGTTTAGAGCAGTATGCATCAGCAACCGGAATTGTTCGTATTGCAAAAAGAAAGCTTGCAACTACAACCGCTGAGACATCTTTACGCAATTTTGATGAACTCACTGCAAAAGATGTTTTCGACGAAGCAAAAGCAGGAGATGCGGTTGCCGTTGGTCTTGTAGACGAAGTAGGTAAGATTTTAGGAACAGCACTTGCTAATATTGCATGTGTAGTAAACCCACAGGCATTTGTAATCGGCGGTGGAGTTTCAAAAGCTGGTAAGATTTTAACAGATAATATTGAAAAATATTATGTAGAAAGAACCTTCCATGCCTGCCGTGGTGCAAAATTCGAACTTGCATCCCTTGGAAATGATGCAGGAATGTATGGATGTGTCCGTATGTTGTTAGAAGACTAAAAAAGATGCAGGGATGTATCTGTGTATTGCCAGAGGTACAGAAATAAAAATCCACAGCTTACGAAGAACTATAAATTTCGTAAGTTGTGGATTTTTTCAAATTGACTGTTTTTGAGCAAGCAAATTTCTGGTTTCAAAAGTTATGTTTGCTTCATATGAGATATTTTTCAAAGTTTGACTTACACTTCTGCACGTGCCATTTTTTTCACATAAGCAAGGGCGCTTGCAACCGGTGGAAGTGAAATCAAAATCAAGGTTACAAGTGCCTCCGGTACTAAGTAGCTTGCCTGATAAGTTACGGAATAGACTAACGCCGGAGTTCCTTCTGGTGCGAAAGAACCGAAGAAAACAACACCGGAAATGGTGGAACAAATGAAACGTCCGATTACACCGACAACATATCCAATCTGTAAGCCCCATTTTTTCTTATAAAAGAAACCGGAGAGTCCTAAGGCGCCGAATGCAAGCGGGTAATCCAAAAGCATCTGCGGAATCGTGTAAAAGATTGGTTCCATGACAAACTGAACAAGACCATAGGCAAAACCGGTCATAAGTCCGATAGATGGACCGTACCAATAACCAATCAAAGCGATAAAGAGCATACTAAACAATGTGACAGAACCACCCATTGGAAGGTTGGCAAATTTAATCATAGAGGTCACAACTGCAAGTGCAATGGCAACTGCAGAGAATACAAGCTGCTTGGTTGTAATAGCCTTTTTGGTCTCAGCGCTCTTGTGACGAACGAGAAGTGAACCAATGATTAAGATTGCGATGATGGCAATGATAATCACAAGACCAATTGTAGTTAAATGTGCAGAGCCGTCATCCCAGGCTCCTTCTGGTGTTGCAAAAAAATTGTTCATAAAAAATCTCCCTTCATATTTCATGCCAGGAGGGAGTGATAAAAACGCTTCCTTACGCCGGTATTATCCGGTTCAAGTAATGAGGGTCGATGAAAATCATCTCTCAGCGTTGCAAAAAGCAATGCACCCCTAGCAGAAATATTTTATTGTGTGTAACGTGATAGGTTTAGGAAAACCTTCGTCGTTAAATATAGCAACGTTAAGAAATAAAGTCAAGGAAGATTGTCGAAAAATACAATCCGGTTCGCCAGAGGATGAAGATGGAAGTTGGTTGAAGAAAAATCGAAGCAGGTCAGAGCAATGGAGTAGAAAAAGCAGAAAACTTTTGAAAACACCTAAAGCCATTTAAGCAATGGAGTAGAAAACTGGGAAAAGTTGAAAAAGCACCTAAAGCCACCGAGCGAATGGAGTAGGAAACTGGGAAAAGTTGAAAAAACACCTAAAGTCATTTAAGCCATGGAGTAGAAAAAGTGTGAAACCGCTGAAAGCACCTAAAGTCCTCTAAGCAATGGAGTAGAGAACAAGATAAATGCTCAAAAATACCTAAAGGCGCCAAGGCAATGGAGTAGAAAATAAGATAAATGCTTGAAAACACCTAAAGTCATTTAAGCCATGGAGTAGAAAACAAGATAACTGCTTAAAAACACCTAAAGGCGCCAAGCCAATGGAGTAGAAAAAGTGTGAAATCGCTGAAAGCACCTAAAGTTCTCTAAGCAATGGAGTAGAGAATCCGGAAAATTACAAAAACCACCTAAAGTCGCCAGAACAAGGCGTTGGAGAAAGCAGGACGTATCTAGAATCTCTTAAAGAGCCAAAGTGAAGGGAGTGGAAAAGTTAGAAAACGTCTAAAACCATTTAAAGCCAAGTGCATACAATAATATAACTACAATAATAGTTATACATTCCTTTTTTATAACGAAAATTTGAAAATTTCTTGATTCTTAGGCAAGACATGGTATGATAAAAGTCGGGGAAAATTGTCATAAAAACTGGAAACTTGACTCGGACAGAAGTTTTTTGATTTATGACAGCAAAAAGGAGTATAACAATGACAACAGATGAAGCATTTAACGAGTTATTGGTGAAACTTTTCAAGGATATCACGGAGATTGAGGGAAGAGAACTGGTAACAGAGGAGTTCCATGACATCACGTATAACGATTTCCATATTATAGAAGGAATCGGTACGAAAGAGGCAAAAACCATGACTGGAATTGCCAAAAGCATGAATGTCACAACAGGCACCATGACAAAGGCAATTGAAGGTCTGACAGAAAAAGGTTATGTGACAAGGGAGCGAACCAAAGAGGACAAACGAATTGTCTTTATTTCATTGACGGAAAAAGGAAAACGGGCTTACGAACATCATGAGGCGTTTCATAATCGTATGATTAGCTCCATGAAAAATTCACTTTCCAGAGAAGAATTGACGGTTTTAGCTCATTCTATGGAGACGCTTACAAACTTTTTTCATGAAGTTTACGAAGAAAATAAGAAGAAATAGGAGAATACAATGAGTAGAGGGAATGCAGGAAAAAATAATTGGGCACTGTTTTTATTATTGTTAGCAGGAATTGTGCTTGGAGGCTTCCTTGGTTCACTTGCAGAGGGAGTACCATTTTTAAGCTGGTTAAATTACGGACAAAACTTCGGATTTGCAGAACCAATCGTGTTGAATCTTGGAATCTTGGTTCTGACATTTGGGCTGACCATTAAGATTACAATTGCAAGCATTATAGGTGTGTTATTAGCGATTATCATCTACCGACTTATGTAGTTGGATTGCATGAGCTTGTAATCAAGATGTGAGATTAAAAATTGTATAAGGAAGATTCTGCCAGGCAATGTGCTGTGGCAAGAAAAACAGGGTGTCAGGCGCTTGTATGTCTTGATGCCCTATTTTTTTACTTCATAAAAATAGGATAAATAAGAAAAATCAAGAATATTGATAAAAAACGTTATAAATGAAATTTTTAATAGATAAACTTGCAAAAATACTGCTTTTTTGCATGAAAACTTTAATATTTTAACGAAATAAAGAAAAAACCATTGCATCATAATTCATTTTATAATAAAATAAACGTGTTGATGAACAAACAACGGCATGTTGTGTTAGAAAAGGAGATTGTGAATTATGAGTTACGTTGATGAAGTACTTGCAAAAGTAAAAGCAAAAAACGCTTCTGAACCTGAATTTTTACAGGCTGTTGAAGAAGTATTAGATTCTTTAAGACCAGTAATTGATGCAAATGAAGATTTATATCGTAAAAATGCAATTTTAGAGAGAATCACAGAGCCAGATCGTCAGATTATGTTCCGTGTACCATGGGTAGATGACAATGGACAGGTTCAGGTAAACAGAGGTTTCCGTGTACAGTTCAATAATGCAATTGGACCATACAAGGGAGGTTTAAGACTTCATCCTTCCGTTAACTTAGGTATTATTAAATTCTTAGGATTTGAGCAGATTTTCAAAAACTCTCTTACAACACTTCCAATCGGTGGTGGTAAAGGTGGTTCTGATTTCGATCCTAAGGGCAAATCAGATAGAGAAATCATGGCATTCTGCCAGAGCTTTATGACAGAGCTTTCCAAATACATCGGAGCAGATGTCGATGTTCCTGCCGGTGATATCGGAACAGGCGCAAGAGAAATCGGTTTCATGTTCGGACAGTACAAGAGAATCCGTGGTTCTTTCGAAGGTGTATTAACAGGTAAAGGACTTACATACGGTGGTTCCCTTGCTCGTACACAGGCTACAGGATATGGTTTGTTATACTTAACAAACGCATTGTGGAAAGATCATGGAATGAGCCTGGAAGGTAAGACAGCAGCAGTTTCCGGTTCCGGTAACGTTGCAATCTACGCAATCGAGAAAGCTTACCAGTTAGGAGCAAAAGTTGTAACATGTTCTGATTCTACCGGTTGGATTTATGATCCAGAAGGAATCGATGTTGCATTATTAAAAGAAGTAAAAGAAGTAAAACGTGCACGTTTGACAGAGTATGCAGCTGCTAGACCATCTGCTGAATATCATGCAAAAGAGAACGGTGAACACGGTGTATGGCAGTACAAAGTAGACTTAGCGCTTCCTTGTGCAACTCAGAACGAGTTAGACCTTGAAGATGCAAAAATGTTAGTTGCAAACGGTGTTACATCTGTAACAGAAGGTGCTAACATGCCTACTACATTAGAAGCTACCAAATACTTACAGGAGAACGGCGTATTGTTCGTAGGTGGTAAAGCTGCTAACGCCGGTGGTGTTGCTACATCTGCATTAGAGATGAGCCAGAACTCCGAGAGACTTTCCTGGACATTCGAAGAAGTTGATGGAAAACTCAAAGGAATCATGGAAACAATCTACGCTAACATTTCAGATGCTGCTAAGAGATACAATGCAACAGTTGGCGGTCAGACAGACTATGTTGCTGGTGCAAATATCGCAGGTTTTGAAAAAGTTGTTGATGCTATGCTTGCTCAGGGTGTTTGCTAGGCAAAAATTAAAAGCTGATAAATAGTTATTCAAAATAAGCCCCCACACATTACAGAACTGTAATGTGTGGGGGCTGTTGCTTTTATGGACAATAAATGAAAATATAGAAAATGACTAGATTATTCAAGAATAAGTTGGAAAACGCAACTAAAAATAATTACAGAATTAAAATGCAATCAAATATGGTTGCAAAATAAAAATGCAATCAAAAACAATTGCAAAAATAAAATATAAGTTTTAAAATATATGAAAAATGGAGGTGCACTTATGAAAAAATATGTTTCATTAATAATGGATATTGAAAAGTCAAAATCATACGATATCAACGATCGAAACGAAATGCAGCATTATATAGATAAATGCATCAAAAATCTTAACATTTTATTTGATGAGGGAATGCAATGTGAGGTTACATTTAGTGCGGGTGATGAACTTCAAGGATTGTTCCATGATGTTGTTACAGCGTTGTTATATTTCAGAATGTTAGAAATGCTTGTGAACCCAGTTAAGATAAGGGCTGGTATTGGAATCGGTGATTGGACTGTAAAGATGGAACAAGGATTGTCTACACAACAAGATGGACCAGCTTATCATAAAGCTAGACAAGCAATTGAAGCGGCGCGCAGCATGCAGTTACAGAATGTTCGAATTTGTTCAGATAATGATGATATATTAGCAAATCATTTAATGAATGCATCTTTACCTTTAAAAAGGCAGCAGGTATATATGCAAAATATGGTTCAGGTTTTAATGGAGCTGCTGTTCCCATTCGTTCCGGCAAGTATTAAGTTGGGTAGATATGATGTTGTGAAAGAATTAATTGCAGTTAAATTTGAATATAGGTTAGGCTCAAAAAACAGGGGAGTATATTCAAGAAGAAATATTGTTATGGAACAAGAAGTTTTGAATCTGAATGAGATACCAGCCGTGTTGCCAATTTATATAAATGGAGAGATAGCGGATGCAGAATCGGCTATTATTAAGAAAAATACAGCGTTGATTATTTCAGAGATACTGCGATGCTCTAGGCAGAATGTGGTATCAATTATGAGAAGAGGTAATTCTAATAAAATAAGAGAATTAGATTATGTGGCATTGCAATATGTGAAAAAACATTATGGAGGAAGTAGATGGAATTAATTTTACTGGGACATATTATTGGGGATTTTTATGTTCAGACGGATAAGATGGCTGAAAAAAAGAAGAACTTGATAAAATATATGCTAATACATTGTTTGATTTATTCAATTGTGATAGGAATATGCTTTTATATACTGTGTAGAAAAATTGTGGGGACTTTGATAATATCAAGTTTTGTTTTTCTAAGTCACCTTATGATAGATTTATTTAAGGGCAGATGTGATAAGAAAGTTGCTAAATATGAGTATATATTTTTTCTTGCTGATCAGACAATACATATTATAGTAGTACTTTTGAGTGTTTATATTATAAAGCAACAATTTGGTTCTCAGATGGAAAAGGAATGGGTGATAAATGGGATAACAATAAACGTGAAAAATTGTATTGTAGTTATTGTAGCTGCTTTAGTGTGTTGGAAGCCTGCAGCAATTTTTGTTTCGTTAGTATTCAAAATGATACCTGAGACAATAGAACAGGCGGATGAAATAGCGGACGTAAAAGGAAATATAGAAAATGAAGGAGCAAAAATAGGTTCCTGGATTGGAATATTGGAAAGAGAAATAATTTTAATACTTGGATTAATGGGACAATTTGGTGCAATAGGATTTGTGTTAACGGCAAAGAGTTTAGCAAGATTCAAGCAATTAGAAAACAAATCGTTTGCTGAAAAGTATCTGGTTGGAACACTATTGAGTGCATTAATTGCAATAGGAAATATCGTTATATGTAAATTTTATGGTCTTGCCTAGATAATTTTTAGAGTTCCTTTTCCTTACAGTATGTGATATAATACAAACAAATGTTCGCAAAATATAAGATATGATGTGAAAACTTTTTACAGATGAGATTGATATTTTCGCCAAAACATAAGATACTTGGAAATGGAGAGTAACATGGAGCAGATTTCGTTGTTTGATACAAGTTCACAGGAAGAATTTGATATGAGCGCACCGCTTGCAAGCAGACTGCGTCCACAGTCGATTGAGGAATATGTGGGACAGGAACATTTGCTTGGACCGGGAAAGCTGCTTCGTCAGATTCTAGAAAAAGACCAGATATCATCGATGATTTTCTGGGGGCCGCCCGGAGTGGGAAAGACGACACTTGCACGCATCATCGCAAAGCATACGAAGTCGAAGTTCACCAATTTCAGTGCGGTGAACAACGGAATCAAAGAGATTAAAGACATCATGAAGCAGGCTGAACAGGACCGTTTCTGTGGAATCCAAACGATTGTGTTTGTGGACGAGATTCATCGCTTCAATAAGGCACAGCAGGATGCATTTCTTCCTTATGTGGAAAAAGGGAGCATTGTGCTAATCGGGGCGACAACGGAGAACCCGTCTTTTGAGGTAAATGCAGCGCTTTTGTCCCGGTGTAAGGTGTTTGTGTTAAAAGTATTGACAAAAGAGAACATCGAGCAGATTTTAAGGAATGCGCTAAAGAACCCCAAAGGGCTTGGAAATCTAAAGGTGCAGATGGAGGAGGAATCCATTGCATTTATAGCGGCATTTTGTGATGGGGACGCCAGAACAGCCTTGAATACGCTGGAAATGTCTGTTTTAAATGGAAACGTGCAGCCGGACGGAACGATTGTTGTGGATAAGGATGTGGTGGAGCAGTGCATCGGGAAGAAGGCGCTTCTTTATGATAAGGATGGAGAAGAGCATTATAACCTGATTTCTGCGCTGCACAAGTCGATGCGAAACAGTGACCCGGATGCGGCCATCTATTGGCTTGCCAGAATGTTAGAGGCGGGAGAAGACCCGCTTTACATTGCAAGGAGACTGATTCGGTTTGCAAGCGAGGACGTTGGAATTGCAGACAGCAATGCACTTCCACTTACAGTTGCCTGTTATCAGGCATGCCATTTTATTGGAATGCCGGAGTGCAATGTCAATTTAACGCAAGCGGTTGTCTATCTTTCCATGGCGCCGAAATCAAATGCGCTCTATCTGGCTTACGGAAAAGCAAGAGAGGATGCACAGAAAATGCTCTCCGAGCCGGTGCCGCTTCAGATTCGAAATGCCGTGACGGATTTGATGTCGGATTTGCATTATGGAGAAGGCTATGTGTATGCGCATGATACCAAAGAGAAGGTGACGGCAATGCAGTGCCTGCCAGATTCGATTGCAAATCACACATACTATCACCCAACCAATCAGGGAAAAGAAGCAGCGGTGAAGGAACGCTTAGAGGAAATCAGAGAATTTCGTAAGAAACATTCCTAGAGAATAAAAATAAGAAAAATGGGGTAAACGAACGATGAATATTTTATTTTTTTTAACACCAAAAGAAGAGGTGGCGTATGTGGAGGAAGATGATTCCCTGCGCCAGGTTGTGGAGCGCCTGGAATATCACGGATATTCTGCAATTCCGCTTTTAAGCAAAGACGGAAAGTATATTGGAACCATCACAGAGGGTGATATTTTGTGGGAAATGAAGGATAAGGATTACCCGGATGTGCATCGCATGGAGAAAATCAGAATTATGGAGGTACCACGTAGAAGAGATAACGAGGCTGTCAATGTACAGGAATCCATGGAAAATCTTTACGATAAGATTACGAATCAGAACTTTGTTCCGGTGGTGGATGACGACCAGACGTTTATCGGAATTGTAACCAGAAAAGATATCATTGTTTATCTGGCGAAGAAGGTAAAAGAACAGGAAGAGAAAGAGAAAACAAAATAAATTTTTCCATGGATTGAAATGGAATTATGCTAAAAAATAGCGTGATATTTTTATTGAAAAAACAGTCTTGATAGCTTATGATGTATGGGAGAAAGTCGGTTAACAAAACTACAAGTGTAATTAGCTTAAAGAGAAAAGGCTGTATATCATGCAGCAGATAGGAGTACATTATGAAAAACAAATTTGGTATCAAAGAAGTTGTCGCAACTGGTATTGGTACAGCACTGTTCATTGTGTTGACAAACGTACAGATTCCGCTTGGATTTATTCCAAACACATCCTTACAGCCAAGAGCTGCATTATTAGCATTTTTTGCAGCAGTATTTGGTCCGGTAGTAGGTGGAATCATGGGACTTGCAGGTCATGCAATCGGTGATGCATTGTTCTACGGCAGCGTATGGTGGAGCTGGGTATTCCCAGATGCAGTATTTGGAATTGCAATGGGTCTTTTTGCAAAACGGTTTGCTGTAAAAGAAGGCGGATTTACCACAAAACAGATGGTAAAATTCAATATCGTTCAGGTTGTTGGAAACCTTGTAGCATGGGTAGTCGTAGCACCTGTATTAGATATTTTGATTTATGCAGAACCAGCCAACAAAGTATTCGTTCAGGGTGCAGCAGCATTTGTTGCAAACATCATTGCAGTTGGTGTATTAGGAACTATTTTAACAGCAGCATATTCTAAGATTGGAGCAAAATCATCCAGTCTTACAAAGGAAGATTAAGATTTTATGGAACCAATTATCGAATTTAAAGATTATTCCTTTAAATATCGATCACAGGTAGAACCAACTCTCCAGGATATCAATCTGTCGATTTATCCGGGAGAGAAGGTTTTGATTGTGGGACCATCCGGCTCGGGAAAGTCAACACTTGCCCACTGCATCAACGGGCTGGTTCCATTTTCATTTACTGGTGAGAGTAAGGGAAGTTTAAAAATTAAGGGGCAGGACCCGGCAAAACTTGGAATTTTCGGAATGTCGAAGTTAGTGGGAACTGTTTTGCAGGATACGGACGGTCAGTTTATTGGCCTTACGGTAGCGGAGGATATTGCATTTTCCATGGAAAATGACTGTATCGAACAGGAAGAAATGTTTGACCATGTGAATCGCGTGGCCAAGACGGTTGACATCACAGATTTTTTAGACCATGCACCGAATGCATTGTCAGGCGGACAGAAACAGCGTGTTTCGATGGCGGGCGTTATTGTCGATGACGTGGATATTCTGCTTTTTGATGAGCCGCTTGCCAATTTAGATCCGGCGACAGGAAAACGTGCCATTGATTTGATTGACCGGATTCACAAAGAGAAAAACACAACGATTGTCATCATTGAACACCGTTTGGAGGATGTTTTATACCGTGATGTAGATCGTATTATTGTAGTAGGGGACGGAAGAATCGTCTCAGATTTAAAACCAGATGAACTTCTGGCAGGTCAGATTTTAAAAGAGCAGGGAATTCGTGAGCCACTATACATCACGGCACTAAAATATGCCGGCTGTACCATAAAGGGAGCGGATTTACCACAACATATTGAATCGATGAATCTTTTGCCATATAAGGAGCGTGTGCAGAACTGGTATGGTAAGGTTCAACTAACCAAGAAAACATCAGACAGGGAGCCGGCGCTTGAAGTTCGTAATTTGAGCTTTTCTTATGTGCCAGGGCAGCCTGTTCTTTCGCATATAGATTTTTCCATTGCAAAAGGAGAAATGGTAGCACTCGTTGGAAAAAATGGTGCTGGAAAATCAACCCTTGCAAGCTTAATTTGTGGTTTTATGCAGCCGGACGAGGGCGGAATCTATTTAAATGGAGAGGACCTTTCGGGATACTCGATTAAGGAGCGCGGAGAGAAAATTGGTCTTGTCATGCAAAGCCCGAATCAGATGATTTCCAAGCCGATGATTTTTGATGAGGTAGCGCTTGGACTTCGTGTAAGAGGAGTGCCGGAGGAAGAGGTAAAAGAACGGGTATTTGAGACGTTAAAGATTTGTGGACTGTATCCATTCCGAAACTGGCCGGTATCGGCACTTAGTTTTGGACAAAAGAAACGTGTCACAATCGCATCCATCCTTGTGATGAATCCTGAGATTTTAATTTTAGACGAGCCGACAGCAGGACAGGATTATCATCATTATACAGAAATCATGGAATTTTTAAGAAAAATTCATAGGGAACTTGGAATCACAATTGTAATGATTACACATGATATGCACCTGATGCTGGAATATACAGATCGTGCAATTGTAATTGCCGATGGTCAAATGTTAGCGGACGATACGCCGGCAAATATTCTGACCAATGAAGAGATTTCGGACAGAGCATATTTGAAAAAAACATCGCTCTACGATCTGGCGGTGCGTTGCGATATCGACGAGCCGTCTGCCTTTGTAGAATGTTTTATACAGTACGAAAGAGAGGTAGGGCGCGATGTCTAGACTTTTAACTTATGACCCGAAAGATACCTGGATTCACCGGTTGAGTGGGCTGACCAAACTGATTTTCTTTCTTGCGTGGTCCATTGTCAGCATGATAACGTATGATACAAGAATTCTTTTGTTTATGTTAATCAGCAGTCTGATTATTTTTCGGATTTCAAAAATTGAGTGGAAACAGATTTCAACCGTATTTAAGTTCATTCTGTTTTTCCTATGCCTGAATTTACTGGCAGTGTTTCTTTTTTCCCCGTATGAAGGAGTAAAAATTTATGGAACACAGACAGATTTGCTGCATCTTGCAGGTCATTACACGATTACCAAAGAGCAGCTTTTCTATGAGTTAAACATTATGATTAAATATTTCACGGTAATTCCGGCGGTCTTAATGTTTATTTTGACTACCAATCCGAGCGAGTTTGCGGCATCTATGAACAAGATTGGTGTCAGCTATAAAATCAGTTATTCCATTGCGATTGCATTGCGCTATATCCCGGATGTCCAGGCTGATTTCACGAAGATTAAGCATGCGCAGGAAGCGCGTGGAATTGAGATGAGTTCCAAAGCAGGTCTTATAGACCGTATCAAAAATGTATCGTCCATTCTGTTCCCACTGATTTTCACCAGTATGGATAGAATTGATGTGGTAAGTAATGCAATGGAACTGCGTGGTTTTGGAAAAAATAAAAAAAGAACCTGGTATTCCGGTAAGAAACTTTCATCGAAAGATATAACTGTAATTGTAGTTGTATTCGTATTTGCGGTGGTAAGCCTGGCAATCACATTTGCGGATGGAAGCCGTTTCTACAATCCGTTCCAATAGAGGAGGGTGGAAGGAAACCAGAAAAAAGCAACGTGCAATATTTATCATTGCACGTTGCTTTTTATATCTGGTTCCCATGGCTATTGTATAAGATTCCGGTAACGGTATCGTACCATTGGATGTTTACGTTCTCATCGGTTTCTACGATGCGAATGTCAATGGTATGTCCCTGGTCGAAGTAGAGGGAGGATACGTTATCCGGTGCCATGTAGCAAGTACCGTTGTAGTTGCATTTCAGGCGCCAGGTGGTGACATCGTATGTGGAAACGCTATGAGGAGTCTTTTCGTTTTCAGAGGAAGCATCTGGTGCATCAGAGGAGCTATCTGGTTTTGGGGCAGCGTTCTGACCAGAATCCGTTTCTGAATGGGAGTCTGCTGCGGATGCAACTTCAAGTTCCTGCAGCCTTGCATCATAGCCAGCAATCAATCCATGAATCTGTTCTTCATAGGAAGCAAGCTCGTCATCGTTGCAGATGTTATCATCCTTGATATTGTCTAAACAATCTGAAAGTGCTTCTTTTGCTTTGGATAAAAGATTTGCATCCTCTGTGGAAGCGGCATCTATCGTATTGTTTTTGATTTTCTTATCATAGGAGGCAAGTGTGTCCTCCTTATCTAAAACAGCAAGCTGATCGGTGTAGGTAGTGATGAGCTTGTTTAATTTTTCTTTATATTCATTGAATTCGTCGTTGGTTAAGACGGTATCTTTTTCAATATGTATCACAGCAAGCTCATCGGAAAAAGCCTTGATGGATTTGGTGACAGCATCCTTGTCTGAGGACAGCTCCTTTTTGGACAAGGTATTAGACTGGATACAGCTATCGTAATCATCCGTAAAGAAATGTTTCATTTTCTTTAACGTTTTCTGATAGGTTGTCGTAACATCGTCCAAAGCAGAATCAGAGTCTTTATAATCCTTGGCTTCCGCTTTTAAACTTTCATAAAGATTTAATTTTTCAAGGCGGTCATCTTCTTTTTTGAAGGAACGGTACTGCTCCTGGATGGAAGTGTCCATGCTGCTGATTTCCTGTTGCTCCTGATAGGTGTGATAAACCCAGAAACCAATTGAGCTGGTAGCGCCGGCAATCACAAGAATGGAAAGGACGCCAATCAAGATTTTGGTTCTTTTTTTCATGCGAGAGTACTCACTTTCTTTGGTGGTTGGATTAGAGCGGTAAAAGATGGTGCATAGTCTTTGGAGGGATAAATTGCACAAATCCAGATGTATTTTGTTCTAATGTTCTTCCATAGTCGCAAAATAGCTCTGTCTTTGTGTAATTTATCCACTACCAAGTTATAGAACCATCTTTTACCACCTTAATTACAATAGGTTCTTATTAGATAAATTATAATACAAAAAAAATTTTTCTGCAAATTTTGAGAAAGATTTGAGTGTCAAAAGGCAGCTTACAAGTTCCTTGTTGACAAATCGCACAAGGTCAAGTCTATTTTGTTTTGATGAGTGAACATAAGAAAGCCCCCAAAACAGAATGCATCTGTTTCGGGGGCCTGGTTTTGAAAATTTATTTTACAAGATTTTCTGCATAGTCGAGAGCTTCTACAATATTTTTGTGGAAATTTTCTGCACCGACATATTCTACGAAATGGTCTTTTTTCATGACAGACATTGGCTGATCATTGACGTGAGAGAAGACCAGGGTAATCTTTTTCTTTTTGGCACGGTCTGCTAATTCACGGAGAGATTTCATTGCACTTGCGTCGATGGCTGGAACGCTTCTCATTCGGATGACAACTACTTTTGTAGATTTGTCGCTGTTGATGGCTAAAATCTGGTCAGCAGCGGCAAAGAATAATGGTCCGCTGATTTCGAAAACGCGGATGCTGTGCGGGATTTCACGCATTTTTTCTGCCTCACCAGGGGTGACATCCGGCTCGTCTGTGTATTTCCATGCTTTTACATCTGCAGTTTCAGCCATACGCTTCATAAATAACATAGCCGCCATCACGACACCAACCTCGATTGCGACGACAAGGTCGAAGAATACGGTCAGAAGAAATGTTGCGACAAGAACAATGACATCGCTTTTTGGTGCTGTTTTGCAAAGATGGAAAAAGGAAGTCCAGTCAGCCATGTTAGCAGCTACGACAAGAAGCACAGCGGCTAAGGTTGTCATTGGAATCAATGCGGCGAGAGGCATTAAGACCAACAAAATAATGGTTAACGTAATACAATGCACAATGCCGGCGATTGGAGTACGGCCACCATTTCTTACGTTGGCAGCGGTTCTGGCGATAGCGCCGGTTGCCGGAATTCCACCGAAAAGACCGGAAAAAATGTTACCAAGTCCCTGACCAATCAGTTCGGCGTTGGATTTATGCTGGTCGCCTATCATACCGTCTGAAACGACAGCGGAAAGCAAAGATTCGATACCTGCCAGAATTGCAATCGTAAAAGCAGGGGAAATCATCTGCTGAATCAGGTTCATGGAAAGTGCCGGCACATGGAAGGTTGGAAAAGAAGAATTCAATTCTCCGTAAACGCTGCCGATGGTGTTGACCGGTAATTTTGCAAAATAAACAATGGCAGTTGTGACAATGATAGCCACCAGAGAACCTGGAATTTTATCGGTAACCTTTGGCCAGACTAACATAATGGCAATTGCGACAAGTCCAATCACAAGTGCTGTCCAATTTATGGTACTGATATTTTCGGCATAAGCAATGACTTTGTTTAGAAATTCGGACGGAACAGAATCAATGGAGAGTCCGAAGAAATCTTTTAATTGTCCGACAAAAAGGGTGACTGCGATACCACAGGTAAAACCGGTTGTAATCGTATATGGAATGTATTTGATGAGAGAACCAAAATGGCAGATTCCCATCAAAATTAAGATGGCACCGGCTAAAATGGTTGCGACAATCAAACCGTCGGTGCCATAATTTGCAACGATTCCGTAAATAATGACAACAAAGGCTGCAGTAGGTCCACCAATCTGGACGCGACTGCCGCCAAAAAAGGAAATAAAAAAGCCTGCGATGATTGCGGTATAAAGTCCCTGTTCCGGCCCCACACCGGATGCAATCGCAAGGGCAATGGATAAAGGCAATGCAATGATTGCGACAATGATACCGGAAATGATATCTTTGATGAGCTGTTCTTTGGTGTAACCCTTCATTACATCAAAAAGCTTTGGGCGTAATTCGTTCATAATAATCTCCATTCCGCCGCCTTCGGCTGGCGGCACAAATAGTAATGAAAGTGTTCCAACTCTCTACACTGTGCTGTAAAATAGTTTGCAAGAAGCTACACTACAAAGCACGGGAGGAGGAGTTGTAATAACTTTCTTCGTTTTAGACAGCATAATAATCAGTGTAAGTTCTGCCTTTTCAAGCACAAATAAGTGGCATCATGAATCCGTACACTAAGAATTGTTTAAGCACCTTAGTTTAATTGTGTGGCAGTTCAGTCAATGGCTTCTTATCATTCACGAAAGGAGTCTGACTATGAAAGTTACTTATCAAACCTGTTGTGGTATCGATGTTCACAAATCTTTTCTCGTTGCCACAATTGTAAAAACCACTGGTGGCATTGAGCCTTCTTACCAAAAGAAGCGCTTTTCCACCTTTAACAATTCAATTCTTGAATTCAAGCAATGGCTTCTCGACAATGATTGCCATGATGTCTGTATGGAATCCACAGGTAAATACTGGGTTCCTGTCTTTAATCTTCTGGAAGATGAGATCAATGTTGTCATTGCCAATCCCAAGTGGGTAAAGGCTGTGAAAGGCAACAAAGATGATACCAAAGATTCTAAATGGATTGGGGATTTATTCCGTCTCGGACTTGTCAAAGGCAGCTATATCCCTTGTAAGATAGTCCGTATTCTCAGGGAATACACTCGCTATCGTTACAAGCTTGTTTCCTGCCGTTCAAGTGAAAAGAATCGATATCAGAATGCTCTTACTGTCTGTAATGTTGCATTAGATTCTGTTGTTTCCGATATCTTTGGGAAGTCATCCATGTCCATTATCGACTATCTGCTTGAACAATCGGGTACATCCATTAACCACGAAGAAATCGCATCTAAGCTTCTTCGGAGCCTCAAATCCAAAGAAGATGCTGTTATAGAATCCGTCGAAGGATATCAGATGACTGATGCCCAAAAATACCGTGTGCGCCTCGTCCGCACACATATGGATTATATCACAGCAGAAATCAACGATGTTGATAAAATGATAGAAAATATGATTTCTTCTAATCCTGATTTTGAAAATGCTGTCCAGTTCCTCTGTACCATTCCGGGTGTCAAACGTGATAGTGCAATCACTATCATCTCCGAAATCGGTACTGATATGTCTCAGTTCTCAAGTTCCAAACGTTTATGTTGCTGGGCTGGTCTTACACCAGGCAGCAATGAATCTGCTGGTAAGAAGAAATCTGTTCGGATTACACGTGCCGGTGTCTACCTCAAACCTGCATTAGTACAGTGTGCTCATGCAGCCGTAAAATCTGACAAATCTCCTTACTACAAAAAGAAATATGAATCACTTGTTAAACGTCGTGGCAAGAAAAGAGCCATTATCGCTATTGCCCGTATGATTCTTACTGCCATCTACCAGATGCTGTCTACTGGTGAGCAGTGGAATCCGAGCGATCTTTACAAAATCGATATGCCTGTAGCTCTTGTTGAAAAACAAAAGGCAAAAGCTATCAAGCAAGCCAAGAAACTATTGCAACGGGAGGGAATACTTCCTCCTGATGAACCATTAGCTTCTTAATCTAATTCACTATATCTATAACACTCTAAAAAGTTGCCTGATTTAGACAGCTTAGTAAAGTGCGCCCATTTATGGCTGTCCTCTACTTTCTTTCACACTAACTCCTCGTGTCTTTCTGTTGTGATGGAAAAATTTTCTCACAAACGCTTCTTTGGTTAAATTGTGTATAAAATATAAATTTTATAAAAAATATATAAAATTTGAGACCACAAGTTAAAAGTTTAGCATGGTAAAACCTTGATTTCAAGGGGAAAAAAGCATTTTTATATGGAAAAATTGGATATTTTCGAGTACACTAGAGAGTATCAGAATCAGAGGAAAAGGAGTTCTGAAAATATGGAGCAGGAAAAGAATACATTTGAGAAAATATATGAAGTTGTAAAACAGATTCCAAAAGGAAATGTAGCAACGTACGGGCAGGTTGCAGCGCTCGCCGGAAACCGCAGGTGGGCGAGGGTTGTCGGTTATGCGTTACATGCCAACCCAAGTCCGGATGAGATACCGTGCTACCGTGTGGTAAACCGGGAGGGGCGTCTGTCCGAAGCCTTTGCGTTTGGCGGCAGAAACAGGCAGCAGGATCTGCTGGAGCAGGACGGAATTGAGGTCGTTGATGGAAAAGTTGATTTGAAAAAGGTGCAATGGAGCAGAATTGCGTTCTGAAATCGACGGCAAGGATGCTGAGGGGATAGCCGGAAGAGATATATGAAAGAGATAGCTAGAATAAATAGCTGAAATAGATACTCAGAGAAGATAGCTAGAATAGGTATTCGGAGGAGATACGCATAGGACATGCTTAGAAAAATTATTTTGAATAGAGATACGGAATAGGTATTTATAGGATATATTTCGAAAAGCTATTAAAAATAGATATTCATAGGACCTGCTCAGAAAAGATATTTAGGATAGATACTCGGAATAAATATATGAAAGAGAGCCCCAGAATGGATATCCAGAAAATCTATTTAGAATAAATATTCGAATGGATAGATAAGACAGATAATTGAAATAGATGGAGTGAGAAGAATGAATTGGAAGAAATTGATAGCTCTGATAGCAATTGGATGCTGTTTTTTGACAGGTTGCGGAATGATGGAATTCCCGGAAGTAGATACGGCACGTGTAGAAAAGCCGATTAATCCAGAACGTGTTCTGGAAAACAAGGATGGTCAGGAGATTTCAAGTGCCACGTCAAACGACGAGGAAGAATCGGAGTCCATGAATCAGGGAAAGTCAACAGAGACATCATCAACAGAAGGCAAAGATTCGACAGTTGCATCATCAGTAAATAGTGAAAAGTCCCAGGAGAAGCTAAAGTTTGCAATAGGAAACTGGGATTGCCTATATGGTTCCTGGATTGATTTGAATGAGAATCAGTATACTTTTGAGCAGGATGGAACATACACCTATTTACCATATCAGGCATCCGAAACAGAAACCGGAACCTATACGGTTGAGACGGAAGGTGAGAAAGACTATCTTGTCATGCTATCCGATGCCGGTGAGAAAAAGAAGTACGAGCTAAGTATGGTGCGGGCAGGAATCGGATTATATAGCACAGAAGAAGGAAAAGAAACAGAACTGGCAGCTTATTTGCTTTCAAATAGCGGGGAGTAGTTGATACAAGAAATTTAATTCCTATTGACATAGTATGAATACTAGAATATAATACGTCTTGTGAAAATGGAAACCAGCATATAGTGTTTTAGATGCTAGAAATGAATGATAAAGATGTAGTAATGGGATTACGATATAGGAAGGAATGGATTTTAAATGAAAGTATCAACAAAAGGAAGATATGCATTACGTTTAATGTTAGATCTTGCAATCAATAATTCAGGAGAACCTATCAGCTTAAAGGATATCGCAAGACGTCAGGGTATTTCTGACAAATATCTAGAGCAGATAATTTCTGTTTTAAATAAAGCAAATTATGTAAAAAGTATTCGTGGAGCACAAGGCGGTTACATTCTTCGTATGAAACCGGAAGAATACACAGTTGGCATGATTCTTCGCCTGACAGAAGGAAGTCTTGCGCCGGTTGCTTGTGTGGAGGATGAAGAGAACACCTGCGATCGTGTACACGATTGCGCCACAATTATGGTATGGCAGAAGATGAATGATGCAATCAATGAAGTTGTAGACAGTATCACGCTTGCAGACCTTGTAGATTTTGAAATGCAAAAAGCAGGTCAGTATGTGATTTAAAAGTGTCATGGGGCTTTTTGGAGGTAGTTTCAGTAAAATCGAAAAGTGCATTACAATTGAAAAAGAATGCAGCAATTGAAAAAAATGTCACAACTGAAAAAGAATGTTACAACCAAAAAAGGGGCGCCACAACTAGAAAAAGTTGTGTGGCGCCCTTTTTCCCGTATTTTATGCTGGAAAAACAGGTGAAATGGGCGTAGAACGCAAGAGGAGCGCTTTGACGCCCCGCCTATGTGGTGATGTCGGGGCGTATAGGAGAAAAAGAGTTCAGCTACAGCCAAAAGGCAACTTTTTTATTGGAAAATAAATCGAAAATGGGCGTAGAAAGTAAAAGACAACTTTCTTCGCCCATTTTGTTTTGAAATCAAAGAAAAGCCAACAAAATCTATTTTGCCAGAAATTCCTGAACGAGTTTATCAACAGTTTCAATGCTAAGGGGATTGGCTTTGGTTTCGTAGGTGGTAATAAGTTGAATGGAAGGAATAATGCCACAGGAGGCGTAGAGGGATAATTTTTGAAATGCATTTTGGGAGTACTCCGTAACGTCCATAAGTCCAAAATGTTCCCAATAGTAAGTGTCTCCGGTGACAGGATGACGAATTGTGAAATCAGGATATAAAATTACAGATTTTAGGTGTAATGCACATTCATAGCGGAAAGGAATCTGATATTTGGAAAGAATAGTAGAGATAAGTGCCTCAGACTTGGAGCGGACATAGTTGCCGGAAATTGTCTTTTGGTTAAGCTGTTCGGGATGAAGTCGATTATGTTCAAAAGGTGAGGCTGCCCATTCTGCAAGTTCTTTGGATAGTGGCTGCAAATGAGGAAGAAGAAGTTCCCGATATGCGTTATGTTCCAAAAGACTCTGGTCGGTGTGGCGAACATGAGACAGATAGTAATTCAAATAAAGTTCAAGTGCTTTTTGTTCCTCTAATAAATCTTCCAGTTGTAAAGACAGGTATTTCTTCTGAGCCAACTCTTCTGCGAGAGGGCGTTGTGATTTTGGAAGATAGGAAGAAGTGTGACCGTCGCTTTGGTACCATTTGAAACGTGTCCCATTTTTGGTACAGTATAAATTTTTCTCAGGGAAACGACGAAGCTGATTCTGAAGAGATTGTATTTTCTCCTTCAGGTTGGCAAGTTCTAATCTAGCGTGTTCATAACTCATAAAAGCCTCCATTTCGAATGTTGTCTTTGCACAACGTAGGGTTGGGTTCAGACAAAAAGTAAAGGATATGTTAGAGAAAAAGGTAAGAAATACAAGATAAAAATAGAAGGTGCAAGATAAAAAACAGAAAGTACAAGACGAAAAACAAGAAGTGCAAGGTAAAAGTATGGCATACGGGATAAAAGCAAAAAGCACAAGATAAAAGGTAAGAAGTACAAAGCAGAAAGCACAGGGAGTATAAATATCAAAAACAACCAGAAAAATTAGAACATTTCAGAAAAAATAGAAATCAGAAATCTATTTTTAATGTAACAAAAGCAAGTCAAATTGTAAAGCAGGAAAATCGCAGAAACTATAAAAAATGCGCTTGCAAGGGAGATGGCATTCCCCCACATTAAGGAAATATTAAAACAAATCCGCCGCCCAGTTTGCTATAATAGAAATAGTTTGATAATCAAAGCAAATGTAGGAGGAGAAAGAAATGTTAATGGTTTCGCACGTGACCAAAAAGTATCGCAAGGTAATGGCAAATAAAGATATTAATTTTTCGATACCGGATGGCCAGATTGGAATTTTACTTGGACAAAACGGTGCTGGAAAAAGTACCATCATCAAATGCATTGTGGGCTTTTTAAAATATGAAGGAATGGTTCAGGTGAATGGACTAAACAACAAATCCATTGAGGCAAAAAGAATTATGGGATACGTTCCAGAGATTCCGTCACTCTACCCGAACCTGACCGTAGAGGAACACTTAGAGTTTATTGCAAGGGCTTATAAGCTAAAGGATTACAAGAAATACAAAGAAGAATTGTTAGAGCGGTTTGAACTTGCGGATAAAAGAAAAAAATTCGGAGACGAGCTTTCCAAAGGGATGCAGCAGAAGTTAAGTATTTGTTGTGGACTGCTTCCAAAACCTTCGCTTGTGCTGTTTGATGAGCCGATGATTGGGTTAGACCCGCATGCGATAAAAGAACTGAAAAAAGTTTTTGTAGAACTAAAGGAACAAGGCGCAACGGTTCTTGTGAGTACACATATGATTGACAGTGTGGAGGAGTTATGGGATACCACCTACATTATGAAAAAAGGTGAAATTGCCGCTATTGTAAAAAAAGAAGACATGGCACACACAGAGAAAAAACTGGAAGACATTTTCTTTAGCGTCACCGAAGGTGACGCTGACACTGAAGGTGACGCTGACACTGAAAGTGACGCTGTCATCGAAGGTAACACTGAAAAGGAAGAGGTGTAACAAATGAAATTTGTAGGATATTATGCGTTTCACACCTTTGTGAATTCCATCAAAAAAATGTTCAAAAGCACCTTTTTGATTGTGATAGCAGCCATTTTGGCAATTGGAATCATATTCGGCGTCAGCATGGGACTTTTAACATCCAGTCTGGAAGAGAATGAGGAGATATCGCAGGAGCTTAGTCAGGAGGACAATCAAGAGGAGCAGCAGGAAAATGCACAAGATCTCCAGCAGACGGAAGGAACCACGATGGATGAGATGTTTACGCAGGCGTTTTGGAACAAGTGCATTGAGGCGGGAGCAGAAGTCCTTTTCCTGGGATTTTTGCTGTGGGGAATGTATGCCGGAGCGAAAAAAGGTTCCGACATCTTTTTGATGGCAGACGTGAATCTGTTGTTTACGGCGCCACTAAAGGCGCAGACGGTCTTAATGTTCCGTCTGACCTTTCAGATGGTGGCGGCATTGCTCGGCTCTATCTACCTTGTTTTCCAGGTTCCGAATCTGATTGAGAATGCAGGGTTAAGTGCGTATGCCGTGCTTGCAATTTTTCTGGCGTGGATTTTTTTGGTTCTGTTTCAAAAACTGCTTTCCGTGCTTACTTACACGGTCACTGCAACCTATGAAAAATTAAAACCATATGTGCTGCCATTTATTCTGGCGGTTGCCGGTATTATTTTATTGGTGACGGGAGCGATTTACCTTTCATCTGGAAGAAGTGTGGAACGGACGCTGGACATTTTGTATACGTCCAAGTGGTCTAGAATGATACCAATGATTGGCTGGTATAAGGGAATGATTGTGACCGCCGTGGAAGGAAAAATGACGGCATCCCTTTTGTATCTGCTGCTTTTGCTGGCCGGAATGGGAATTATGATTGTTTTGATCTGGAGAATCAAAGCAGATTTTTATGAGGATGCCATGGCGGGAGCACAGACAAGAGAAGACCTGATGAATGCCGCAAAAGAAGGAAGAAATGCTACTGCGAAAAAGCGCACCAAGGAAAGAAAAACAACGGGAGAGCTGTCGGGTGTTGGTGCAAGCGTATTTTTCACCAAAGAAATGTATAATCGCAAACGCTTTGCAAAGGGCGGATTTTTGACGAATACCATGTTAACGTATATCGCAATCTGTGTTTTTGTGCCGGTTTTTTGTATAAAAGCGTTGGAAATCAGAAGTTTCCTGCCGGCAGGCTTTCTCTTGGCAGGTTTTGTGTTCTTTCGTACCTACGGCAATCCAATCGCGATGGAAACAGCAAGAAACTGGCTTTTCCTGGTGCCGGATAACCCTTATAAAAAGGTGTTTTTTGCGATGGCTGCAGGAAGCTGTTCCTGCGCGCTGGATTTGCTGCCGGCGCTTGTGATTGGAAATCTCATCAGCAAAGACAGTGTGGCAAACACCGCTCTTTGGATGCTCTGCATTGTCACGATGGACTTTATGCTCTCGGCGGTCGGGGTGCTTTTAGAGGTGTTGATTCCGACATCTGCGCTTGACACGGTAAAAAGCATGATTCAGATGGTACTAAAGTTCTTCATGATTATGGTGGAAATTGTTTTATTTGTAGTTGGAGCAACCGGCTTTGGATTCGTGGGTGGACTGTTGGTTGCAACGCTTGGAAACAGCGTGATTGGTGCCATTATCTTCCTGATTTACCCATCTTTTTTACATGAAGGTGCCGCTTAAGGCGTAAAACAGAGTCTGCCTGTTTTTTCTTTGGAAAATCAGTTGAAAAATTCTTCAAAACCTAGTACAATCAACTTGGTAAAATTATACAAAAAAATAATTTCTGAAAAAACATTTATTGTCGAAAATTTACGAAAAAATGTACAGGGAAGAAGAAGGGGGATTTACAGATGAAAGGGAACAAGGCAGAGACACGACAGAAGAAGGTGGCTTGGGGAAAAGAAAAACAGGCGAAGAAAAAGCGCCAGAGGGTAGCAACAGGTACACCAAAATCCACGAATCGTACGACCAAAACAGGATTTTTCAGTATCCGTAATAAACTGCTGCTAGCATTTTTAGTGCCGATTATCTTCATGATTATCATCGGATACACTGCATATCAGAAGGCGGCAGACGGTATGAGCAGTAAATTTAAAGAATCGACGCTGCAGACGATTTGTATGGCAACCGAGTATCTGGATATGAGTGATAACTTTATTGAGGCAGAAGGTATCAAGTACGCATTTGACAGTAACATCGGTCAGTATGCGATGGGATTGTTTGACAAGGATGCCACGAAGAAGTCCAATATCATCAATACGACAAAATCAAGTATTTCGGCGTCACAGACGTCCAATGCATTTATCAGCAATATTCATATTATAACCAAGAGCGGTGCCCACACGATTTCAACCAAGAGTGGAGCAGGACTGACAGGATTTTATGATGATTACATAGGAGAACTTTCTTCAAACGGAACAACGCTAGACAGCAAATGGACAGATAAACATCAAGTATTAGATGAACAGACAGGACTGACAGAGGATGATTATTTTATTGCATTCCAGCTCGTCAACAGCTCTAAGACGGCAGTGGTTGTCATTGATATCAAAGAGGATGCGCTGAGTGATTTTATCAGTACGCTTGATATGGGAAAAGGCAGTATCGTAGGACTGGTCACACCAAATGGCAAGGAGATTGTCTGCAAACGTACTGCAAAAGGTGTGGAGACCGTAAAGGAAGAAACACAGATATTCTACGGACAGGATTTCTTCCAAAACGCAGTGTCGGATGAAAATTTAAGTGGCGCGAAACAGGTTACTTACAATGGAAAACCATACCTGTTTTTCTATAGTAAGAGTGAAGTAGATGGCATGACAGTCTGCTCATTGGTTCCGATGACCACCGTTACAGGACAGGCAAGCGATATTGGTACAATTGCGGTCGCACTCGTGATTTTAGCATCCGTAATCGTTTCCGTGATTGGAATTAAGATTGCATTACAGATTCAAAAGAATATGAACCGCATTTCCAATAAATTAGGTGAGGTGGCACAGGGTAACCTTACCGTAGCGGTAGAAGTAAAAGGAAAAGATGAGTTCCGGGGACTTGCAGATTCCGCAACCAACATGATACAGAATAATAAGAATCTCGTACAAAAAGTCAATGCAGCAACAAAACAGCTTGAGGTTTCTGCGGACGAGGTAAAAGAGGTATCATCTGTTATTCAGGAGTACTCCACAGATATCACCAAGGCAATCAACGAAATTAATGATGGCATGGAAAAACAGTCTGTACATGCACAGGAATGTGTGGAGAGAACGGACAGCTTATCGACAGAGATGCAGGAAGTAAGTCGTGTGGTCGATCATGTAGAGCAGCTCGTGCACGAGACAGAAGAAATGATTACACAGGGAATGGATATTGTACATAATCTGGGTGAGCGCGCGAAGGCAACCACCGAGATGACCGGAAAAGTAGGAAGTAGTATTCAGGCACTCCGGGAAGAAACGGAGATTATCAATGGATTTGTCGGCATCATTACGGACATTTCCGAGCAGACCAATCTCTTGTCCTTAAATGCATCGATTGAGGCTGCGCGTGCCGGTGAAGCAGGAAAAGGATTTGCGGTCGTTGCAGAAGAGATTCGAAAGCTTGCGGATGATTCTGCAAAGGCAGCAGGCGAGATTCGTGCAAATGTGACCAATATCACGTCCCAGACGGTAAACAGTGTGGAATGTGCGAGCCAGGCAGAATCCATGGTTCAGTTACAGACCAAAGCCGTTGAGGATGTCATCCAGGTATTCCATGAAATGAATCAGCGCATGGATACGCTGGTAGATGGATTAAAAGAGATTGTACAAAGTGTCGATAAAGCAGACCAGGAGCGTACGGATGCACTTGAGGCAGTGCGTAATATCTCCGCAATCATCGAGGAGACAGCAAGCAGTGCAGAGGTGGTACACGATACAGCGGTACGTTTGCAGCAGAATGTCGACAACCTGAATCAGACAGCAGATTCTCTTGGTGAGAACATGGATGGATTAAAGGGAGAAATCTCCGTATTTAAAACAGAATAAGGCGCATAAAAAGTCGAATTCAGGCGTAACAGAAAAGAGTGCTGTTACGCCTGTTTTATAGAGTATGTTCTTGATAAAAAACATTTAATTCCTATCTTGACAATAGGAAATAATGCGTTATAATACTCTTATCCTATCAAGTAACTAGGAAATAAAACAAAAGCCAAAGCATTTATCCGGTTTTCTGGGAATCTGGAGAACCTGGAAAGACGAAAATATAAGAAAACTTCTATGCGCAGGCAAAAGCATAGAAAAAGGAAGGTACAAGATATGAATAAAGTGATTTACTTTGATAACGCAGCTACAACGCAGGTTTATCCAGAAGTATTTGAGGAGATGAAACCATATTTTACAGAATACTACGGAAATCCATCCAGTATTTATTCTTTTGCAGGGGAATCCAAAAAGGCAGTTGACCATGCAAGAAAAAGTGTGGCAGATTTAATCAATGCGAAAACAGATGATATCTACTTTACCGGCGGCGGAAGTGAGTCTGACAACTGGGCATTGAAAGCAACCGCTGAGGCATATGCTTCCAAGGGAAAACACATCATCACAAGTACCATTGAGCATCATGCAGTTTTACACACTTGTGCATACTTAGAGAAAAAGGGATTTGAAATCACTTACGTTGGCGTAGATGAGAACGGTGTAATCAAATTAGACGAATTAAAGGCTGCCATCCGTCCGGATACCATTTTGATTTCCGTCATGGCTGCAAACAATGAAATCGGTACAATTGAGCCAATCGCAGAAATTGGTAAAATTGCGCATGAACATGGAATTCTTTTCCATACCGATGCGGTACAGGCATTTGGCCATATTCCGATTGATGTAGAGACTATGAACATCGATATGCTTAGCGCAAGCGGCCATAAAATCAACGGACCAAAAGGAATTGGTGTGATGTACATCCGTAAAGGTGTCAAGATTCTTTCCTTTATCCATGGTGGGGCACAGGAGAGAAAACGTCGTGCAGGAACACACAACGTACCTGGTATCGTAGGAATTGGAAAAGCAGCAGAACTTGCAAAGAATAATATGGAACAGAGAAGCGAATATGAGACAAAGCTTCGTGATTACTTTATCAGCAGAATCGAGAACGAGATTCCATACGCAAAATTAAATGGTGACCGTGTGAAACGTCTGCCAAACAACATTAACTTTTCCTTTGAATTTATCGAAGGAGAGTCCATGCTCATTCTGTTAGACCAGAAAGGAATCTGTGCATCCAGTGGTTCCGCTTGTACATCAGGCTCCTTAGACCCATCCCATGTTTTACTTGCGATTGGTCTTCCACATGAGAAAGCACACGGCTCTCTTCGTCTGACAATCTCTGAGAAGAACACAAAAGAAGAGGTTGACTTTACCGTTGATGAATTAAAGAAAATCATCGAGCGTTTAAGAGGAATGTCTCCGCTCTATGAAGATTTCTTAAAACATCAGAAATAAACTACAATTGTAATTAGATAACATTTATTTTGAAAAAGGAAAATTTCACTTTATCAGAATAAAGGATGACAATTTCGAAACGAAAGGATAAAATTATGTATAGCGAAAAAGTAATGGATCATTTTAATAACCCAAGAAACGTAGGCGAGATGGAGAACCCAAGTGGTGTGGGAACTGTCGGAAACGCAAAATGCGGAGATATCATGAGAATGTATCTGGATATCGACGACAACGGAATTATCCAGGAAGCAAAATTTAAGACCTTTGGCTGCGGTGCAGCAGTTGCAACCAGCAGTATGGCGACAGAGCTTGTAAAAGGAAAAACAATCCAGGAAGCACTTGAAGTTACCAACAAAGCGGTTATGGAAGCATTAGACGGACTTCCACCAGTGAAAGTACACTGTTCCCTTTTGGCAGAGGAAGCAATCCACGCAGCACTTTGGGATTACGCAGAAAGAAACCACATTAAGATTGAAGGATTGGAAAAACCAGTCAACGATATCAGTGAAAAAGAAGAAGAGGAAGAATATTAAACCTGATTTGATTGCAGGGGAAAAAGAAGGAGAAGAAAGCGATGTCTAATATTTTTAAAGGAACACTTGGCTTAATTGGAAATACGCCATTAGTAGAAGTGACTAACATTGAGAGAAAATATCAGTTAGAGGCAACGGTTGTTGCAAAATTAGAGTATTTTAACCCGGCGGGAAGCGTCAAAGACCGTGCAGCTTACTACATGATTAAAGATGCAGAGGAAAAAGGTCTTTTAAAACCAGGTTCTGTTATCATCGAGCCAACATCCGGTAATACCGGAATCGGTCTTGCATCCATTGCAGCAGCAAAAGGATACCGTGTCATTTTGACAATGCCGGAGACCATGAGTGTGGAACGTCGTAATATTTTAAAAGCTTACGGTGCAGAGATTGTCTTGACAGAGGGAGCAAAAGGAATGAAGGGTGCCATTGCCAAGGCAGAAGAACTTGCAAAAGAGACACCAGACAGCTTCATCCCATCCCAGTTCTCCAACCAGGCAAATGCACAGGCACATCGTGAGACAACAGGACCGGAAATCTGGAACGATACCGATGGCAAAGTAGACATCTTTGTCGCTGGTGTTGGTACCGGCGGAACCGTAACCGGTGTTGGTGAATATTTAAAATCCAAGAATCCGGATATTAAGATTGTTGCAGTAGAACCTGAGACATCCCCTGTTTTATCCAAAGGTGTCAGTGGTGGACATAAGATTCAGGGAATCGGTGCAGGATTTGTTCCAGAAGTTTTAAATACCAAGATTTACGATGAAGTTTTCCCGGTTTCCAATGAAGCTGCATTCCAGATTGGAAAAGAAATTGCAAAGAGCGAAGGAATTCTGGTAGGAATCTCATCCGGTGCTGCATTATATGCTGCAATCGAGCTTGCAAAACGTCCAACCAACAAAGGAAAGACCATTGTTGCATTATTGCCAGACAGCGGAGATCGTTATTACTCCACAGCTTTGTTTACCGAATAAGAAAAAGAAACCGAAAAAGTTTACAATCTGTTTGCTTTTTTTCTTCAGGCAAGTGTGGTAAAATGAAAGAACCGTAGAAGGAGACTAAAATATGAGCGAAAAAGAGCAGCAGAACGAGCCGGCATGGAAAGAAGTCCTAAGTTGGATTCTGACCTTCGCAATTGCGATTGTAGCGGCTTTATTGATAAAGAATTATGTGATTATTAACGCAAGCGTTCCGACAGGTTCCATGGAGAATACCATTATGACAGGTGACCGTCTGATTGGAAACCGTCTTGCATATCTGAAAAGTGACCCACAGCGTGGAGATATTATTATTTTTAAATACCCGGATAACGAAGATGAAATCTATGTAAAACGTGTCATCGGGCTTCCGGGAGAGACGGTGTCGATTCAGGATGGAAAAGTTTACATCGACGGCTCTGAATATCCATTGATTGAGGATTACCTGAAGGAGGAGTGGGTTGTCGCAACCGGTCCTTATACGTTTGAGGTACCGCAGGGCTGTTATTTTGTGATGGGAGATAACAGGAATGATTCCTGGGATGCAAGATACTGGACAAATAAGTATGTCTCAGAAGACAAAATTCTTGGAAAGGCAGTACTTCGCTACTGGCCATTCAATAAAATAGGAAAATTAAATTAAAATCAGAAAGGCAGCCCGAAAAGGCTGCTTTTTGTAAAGAAGGGTATGGTGATGGAAATGGTTGGGTTATTGGCAAAGATTTTTATTAAGGAGGATACGAAGAAGCCGGCGGAGGTCAGGCAGGCGTATGGAATGCTTTGCGGCATAGTTGGCATTCTTTTAAATGTGTGCCTGTTCCTGGGGAAATTTTTGGCAGGGACACTCAGCAAATCGATTGCGATTACGGCAGATGCGTTTAACAACCTGTCCGATGCAGGTTCTTCCTTTATCACATTATTGGGATTTAAGCTGGCCGGGGCAAAGCCAGACCAGGGGCATCCATTCGGTCATGGAAGAATGGAATATATGTCCGGCCTTGCAGTGGCGGCGGCAATCTTAATCATGGCATTTGAGCTGATTAAGGATTCCTTTGGGAAGATTCTTCATCCGCAGGAGACCGAGTTTTCGGTTTTGATTGTTGTGATTTTACTTGTGGCGATTCTGGTAAAGCTTTATATGGGATTTTACAATAGCAGAATCGGAAAGAAAATTGATTCTGCGGCGATGAAAGCAACAGCGCTTGACAGTCTGAGCGATACGGCTGCGACAACGGTAGTCCTTGTGGCGACGCTGGTGGGTCATTTTACGAACTTAAAGATAGATGGCTACTGTGGTGTAGCTGTTGGATGCTTTATCTTCTATGCGGGCATTAACGCGGCGAGAGACACCATCAATCCACTGCTTGGTCAGCCACCGGAACCGGAATTTGTCAAAGAGATTGAAGATATTGTAATGTCACATTCCAAAGTGTGTGGAATTCATGATTTGATTGTGCATGATTATGGTCCAGGAAGACAGATGATCAGCCTTCACGCAGAGGTTGGTGCAGAGGGCGATATCTTAGAGACGCATGATGAGATTGATTTGATTGAAATGGAATTAAAGCACAAGCTAGGATGTGAAGCAACGATACATATGGACCCGATTGTTACCAAGGATGAACACGTAAAAGAATTAAAGAGTCAGGTAACAGCGATTGTCAAAGAGATAGAGGAGCATTTAAGCATCCACGATTTTCGAATGGTACAGGGACCAAGCCATACAAACCTCATTTTTGATGTTGTGGTTCCTTATGATGTGAAATTAGAAGATGATGAGCTGCTTGACAATATCCAGCAAAAGATTCAGGAGAAGATAGGAAAAAATTATTACTCGGTTGTTCAGATTGACCATTACTATTTATAATAGAGGAATCGCAGAGTGTGATATCAGAAAGTGACAGCGATATCATAAGATAAGAAAAAGCCAGGCATAAAATTCTATGTCATTTCGATAAGGATGACATTGAATTTTATGCCTGGCAATTTTTTATCTTATTGTGCAGCGTTTTCATTTGATGAGGTTGTAGAACCTGTTGTTGCACCGGAAAGAGAGGTTTCATCGGAACCGTCTTCCAAAGTTGTGTTTTCATCTGAAGTACCATCGGTGCTTTCGGAACCGGTAGATGGATTTAAGACATCGTCCGAAGTCTGATTATCCGTTGTACCGTCCGGGTTGGTTAAAAGCACACCGTTCTGTGCCGGATCTAA
Organism: Roseburia sp. 831b; assembly: GCF_001940165.2. NCBI lineage: Bacteria > Bacillati > Bacillota > Clostridia > Lachnospirales > Lachnospiraceae > Roseburia > Roseburia sp. 831b. Next base: position 51,631 of record NZ_CP135162.1, read on the forward strand.
TTCCGTTTCGCTGTCCTCCGTGTCGTGAATGACTGCCGGATCAACGTAAGTATATTCATTCGAAGAACGGAAGATGGCACCCTGTGCACCTACAATGTTTACCATGATGGTATCGCCGTCTGTTACCTTGTTCAGATTAACAGTCAGCATACCGGTTGAAATAAAGTTCGTCGGTACTTTTTCGCCATTTACAAAGACTTTACTGTATTTTGTAAAGTTGTTACCATATACCGTTAAGGTATTGTTGGTAGTGTTCTTATGAAGTGCTTTAATACTGATATCTTTGATACCCATCTGCAATTCTGTTGCAGGATATAAATCTTTTCCACCGTATGCGTAACGATTTCCATATAACAAATCGTACTGAAGCATTTCAAGTCCCCTCTGGTAGGAAACAGGATCGGCAGAGGACTGTGTCTGATGATATTTAAACATGGTTCCTTCGTGGATACCAAGCTGGTCGGTTGTATGAGCTAAAAGCTGATAAGCATAAAGGTCAGCGTCCTGTTTTTCAAGACCGAAGTTATTCCAGGTAACATATTTTGTCTTGTAGATGTCACCGGATTTCATATCGGAATCTTCCAATCCCATCGTAGGAAGGTGATCACCGAAGAATACGATGATGGTATCTTCACCACGGTTGTTTACGGCGGTAATCAGCTGATTCATAAAGTCATCAACATTGTGAATCATGTTAACATAATATTCCCACTGGTTGTTGCTTTCCTCTGTGGCAGCACCTGTGACACGGATAGCCGGGTTTTCCAAAATCTTTTCCTTTGGATAATCACCATGACCTTCTACGGTAATGGTGTAAACAAAATCGGACTGGTCAACAGTAGAATCCATCGCATCTACGGTTGCACCAACTAAAACGTCATCTGTGGACCAGTTCCCGTTTGGTGTAAGTTCTGTGATGTTTAATAATTCTTTACTGGTAAAAGTATTGAATCCCATCATAGAAAAGGCATTGTTTCTGCTATAAAAAGTAGCGGTATTGTTATGTGTTACGTGTGTAGCGTAACCGATTTTGGTTAAGTCAGATGCGATGCTTTCGCAATCGGTCTGTTTTAAAATTGTTTTATAAGGATATTCACCGGTTCCAAAGTACTGTACGCTCATTCCGGTTAAAACCTCAAACTCGGTATTGGCTGTTCCGGCACCAACGACAGGAACGGTTAAGTATCCGGTTGAGAAATTATCTTCCAGGTAATGGAAAGTAGGAATCGGATCTTCGGAAGTCTCTAAGAATTTTACTTCGCTAGGGTCTACGAAGGATTCCAGTAAAACAGTGATAATATTTGGCTGGTGGTCGCCAGTTGTAGTTGTTGCAGATTCGGAATTTACGGTGTCCTCAATTTTTGCAACATTTTCTTCGGTGTAATTATCCGGTTTATCCATACCACGTCCTACGACACTGCTGGAGAATCCATAGATAAATCCATAATCGGAAAATCCCTGTGCAATGTTTGAGAAGTAAGATGCCAGGATGTTAGAATTTTGTGCAGCCTGTGTGGTAACAGGAAGACCAATCATCAATAACAGTGCGATACAGATTGGAGACACAATGTTGTGTTTCTTTCCCTGATATTTTGGTCCACGGAAAAATAAGAAAACACAGAATGCAACAAATGCGCCGACAACTGCAACAACAGCGGTTGCTTCCTCTGCTGTAAAATAATTGGTGTTCTGCATTGCAAATAAATCAGAAATACATTTTAAATCGGTATAAGTAAATGGTGTAACACGGTTTGATAAAATAACACCATTTACGGTTCCAAGGAAAATCCAGAACCCACTGATTAAAAGACGAAGCAATGCTCTTCTGCGGACTAAGTAAACAAGTGTCAGTGATGCAAAAATAATAAATGCATTATATAAGTAAGCTAATGTGTGTCCGCCAACAAAGGAACATGCCGAGATAAAGCTCCTTCTTGAAATTACCTCAATCATAAAGGTTAAGAAACAGGACAGCAGGAAATGAAATACCAAAGAGTATTTATTTAAAAATGCAATCCTTTTATAATATTTTTCTGTATGTGGTTTCTTCTTTGGTAATTTTGCAATTACGCGAAGAACGACTTGCTTTGCTTTTTGGAACTTCTCATTGTCTGCAATCTTTCGACCAAGTCCAAAAGCTTTTTGAACAATTTTGCTCTGTTGTAAACGATGTTTCAGTTTCATGATAATCCTCCTTGTTTTGCGAAGCAAAATGCGACCCTGCGAGAGCAGAGGATTTTCCTCCTTGTTTTTCCTATATCTATCAACATATGTTTCTACCAGTTTTTTGTAAAAAAATAGTAAAAACAAGGTAAAATGTCTATTACGCGACACTAAAAGAATATACCGCTAAGAGCCTAAAAAATCAACGGTAAACATACATAAAAAAGTCTTAAGATTTATTTAATTTCTAGCAATTATGAATAAATTATGTACAAAATGTGTACAAACATAAGGGGATAAATGGAAAGCTATCTGAGTTTCTACCTATTATATAGGTGTATGACATATGTTGTATATCATATGTCATACAAAAAAAGAAGTGCGCTAAGAATTTTATTTTATAAATTTTTTGATGGCCTCGTTCAAATCACGAATCACCTGTTCGTCGCCGGTTTCGATGGCGTCAACGACACAATGATTGATGTGATCTTCCAAAATGACTTTTCCAATATTGTTGATGGCAGAACGTACGGCTGCAATCTGGATGAGCACTTCGCTGCAGTCTCTTCCCTCCTCCACCATTTTCTTGACGGCCTCCATGTGGCCGATGGCACGGTTCATACGGTTTAAGACAGCCTTGGTATTTTCATGGTGGTGTGGATGTCCCGCCTCGTGAGTATGGGAATGCTCCTCATGGGAGTGGTAGTGTACACCGTCGTGAGTATGCTTACCAGTATGAGAATGTACCTCTTTTTGAGTATGTTCATCAGTATGATGATGTGTTTTATCCTTGGGATGCTCATCAGTGTGATGATGTGCTTGAATCTTTGTTTCGCTCATATATGAAATACCTTCCTGAAAAGATTTTATCGTAATGTTAAAGTATTGGAATGAATTATAGTGTAGCATATTTGAAAAAAAATAGCTAGTTCATAAGGATAAGGAATCTTTGTAGACAGAATGATTTTCGGATGCTATAATGAGCCAAAGAGAATAAAGTTGCACCAAAGAGGGTATATTCATAAGGATATACCCTTTTTAACCGTAGCAGTCTAAGTTATCAAGAAATAAGCTATCTTTTGGCAATAAAAAAGAGAAGAGGATACCAATGAATTTATTAGATATTATCGGCCCAATTATGGTTGGACCGTCAAGTTCACATACAGCGGGAGCCGTAAAAATCGGAAGAGTCTGCGGAAAATTGCTTGCAGAAGAAATTGCAGAGGCAAAGATTTTTTTTCATGGTTCATTTGAGGCGACAGGAAAAGGACATGGAACGGACAAGGCATTGATTGCCGGACTTCTTGGAATGCAGGTGGATGACTCGAGAATTCCGAAGAGTTTTGAACTTGCAAAAGAAAAAGGAATGAAGTTTGAGATTGAAGGAATCGACCTTGGGGACGTGCATCCGAATTCCGTAAAAGTAATTCTTACCGGAAAAAGTGGCAGAACTTTGGAAATTATCGCAGCGTCCGTCGGTGGAGGACAGATTCAGATTTGCCAGATTGACGGACTTACGGCAAATTTCAGTGGAGATTATCCGACACTTATCGTACACAATGCAGATCAGCCGGGACATGTGACAGAAGTGACAGCACTTCTGGCAAAAGAGTCGGTTAATATTGCCACGATGCAGTTATATCGTGCAAGCCGTGGCGGGAATGCGGTTATGGTCATTGAGTGTGATCAGGAAGTGCCTGCGCATGTAATTTCACATCTGGAACATTCCAAAGGAATTATGAAAGTAACCTATTTAAGCCTTTTAGACGAGAAAAAATCGGAAGAATAAAAGTTGGAGGATAAGATTCATGTATAAATCGCTGGAAGAAATCTGCCAGGAAGAAGAAAAGACAGGAAAACCATTCTGGAAAATCGTGCAGGAGGATGACTGCAAAGAGCAAGGCATCACAGAAGAGGAATCTTTTGCACAGATGACGACGATGTACCGCGCCATGAAGGAAGCGGACGAGTCGTATGATCCAGAACTAAAATCTGCAAGTGGTCTTGTCGGCACAGAGGGTGCCAAAATGAAAAAAGCCAGGGAAGAAGGCAAGATTCTCTGTGGTGATTTTATTGGAAAAGTGATGGAAAAGGCGCTAAAGACCGGAGAATCCAACGCTTGTATGAAGCGTATTGTGGCAGCTCCGACAGCAGGTGCCTGTGGTGTGGTTCCGGCAGTGCTTCTTTGTTTACAGGAAGAAAAAGGATTTACAGAAGAGCAGATGGTAGAAGCCTTATACGTGTCAGCCGGAGTCGGTGGAGTGATTGCAAGCAGAGCATTTATTGCCGGTGCAGCCGGTGGATGCCAGGCGGAGATTGGGTCTGCATCATCGATGGCAGCCGGTGCGGTCGCATATCTGATGGGAGGGAATGGTAGAGCAATTTCCAACGCGGCAGCGTTAGCCATGAAAAATCTGTTAGGACTTGCCTGCGACCCGGTTGCCGGACTCGTTGAAGTCCCTTGTGTGAAACGAAATGTCATGGGAGCGGTAAATGCACTCACATCAGCGGATTTGACAAGCGCCGGAATTATCAGTAAGATTCCGCCGGATGAAGTGATTGATGCGATGCGTGCGATTGGACGAAGCATGCACGAAGATATCCGTGAAACCGGAAAAGGTGGACTTGCCGGAACACCGACCGGAGTAGAAATCCGTGAGAAGATGTCCCATCTTTAAGAACTAAGAGAAAAATATGGTGTTATGGTTATAGTATCAAAAAAAGAACATTCCCTGTTGCACAGAAAGAAATTTCTTGCCAAACAAGGAGTGTTCTTTTTTATGTGAGAAAGATAAACTCTATCTAATGATGTAAACTAAAAATTATTTGTTGCTTCTTCTCCAGATGTGCATCTTGTCAGCTTCTTTGATTAATTCGTCACGGAAATCTGGATGTGCGATAGAAATCAAAGCTTCTGCCTTCTGCCAGGAAGAAAGTCCTTTTACATTTACCATACCGTATTCAGTTACAACAAAGTGTGTGTTTGCACGGGTATCGGTTACGATAGAACCTTCTGCTAAGGTTGGACGGATACGGGAGTGCATAACGCCCTGTTTATCTGTAAAAGTAGAAGAACAGCAGATAAAGCTCTTACCACCGTTAGAAAGGTAAGCACCGAGTACGAAGTCTAACTGTCCGCCTGCACCACTGATCTGTTTGATACCTGAGGATTCCGAACTAATCTGTCCAAAGAGGTCAATGTCGACACAGTTGTTGATGGAGATAAAGTTATCCAATGCAGAAATCTGGCGAATGTCGTTTGTGTAGCTGACCGGAGCACTCATAAGCTCTGGGTTCTCATCGAGGTAATCATACATTTTCTTGGTTCCGGCACCGAAACCATATACCTGACGATAACGGTCGATGTTCTTCTTGGAACCGTTGATTTTTCCTGCTCTTGCAATATCAACGAAAGCATCTACATACATTTCGGTATGAACACCAAGGTCTTTTAAATCAGATTCTGCAATCAAAGAACCAACGGCATTTGGCATTCCACCGATACCAAGCTGTAAACAGGCACCGTTTGGAATCTGGTCTACGATAAGTTGTGCAACTTTTTTATCAACATCTGTTGCAGCTCCGCCGCCACCAAGTTCTCCGATTGGAGGATTGGATCCTTCTACGATATAAGTAACATCTGAGATATGTACGCCAGTCTCAGTACCACCAAGACAACGAGGCATATTTTCATTTACTTCTACGATAATGTGTTTTGCAGTCTCGCACATAGCACCAAGATGGGAAGCGTTTGGTCCAAAGTTAAAGTAACCATGTTTGTCCATTGGGGCAACCTGGAACATTGCAACGTCATCCGGTGTGCTGGACTCTCTATAATAACGAGGCAGCTCTGAGTAACGGATTGGAGAATAGAACGCACATCCACGGTTGATTAATTTACGCTCGATTCCAGACATATGCCAGGAATTCCAGGTAAAGTGTTCACCAGCATCTTCACGTTCAAATACAGCCAATGGTTTTAACAGGATACCACCACGAAGGTTAATATCTTTTAATTCATCGGTACGTTTTGCAAGCGCACGATCCAAGGCATCTGGTGTTCCATTACACCAACCATAATCAACCCAGTCACCGGATTTGATTATTTTCACTGCTTCGTCTGCAGATACAAGTTTCTGTTTGTATTCAGTTGAAAAATCCATCACAAATACCTCCTGATTGTTTGAATTGTGAATTTGTTAAAAATTTATCATACTTTATATCCTATCACTTTATTGTCGATTTTACAACCCAATCCATAAAAATTGTCTCGTCTTTGTACAATTTGTCATTTATGTGATAAGCTAATTGTATAAGATCATTTATGTGGAGAAATGCTTCTACTGAATTCTACGAAAATCAGGAGGAAAATATGTTTGAGGTTACATTGATTACAGATGAATATGAGGAAGGCAAAAAGATTCGCACAAGGACAGCAGTCCGCAGTATCCTTTCTTATCAGGGAAAACTGGTGATGGTTGAGACAAACTGCGGAGATTATAAATTTCCGGGCGGAGGTGTAGAACCGGGAGAGACCGAGTTAGAGGCACTAAGACGTGAAATCCAGGAAGAAACCGGATATATCGATGTTGAGATTAAAGAATTGGCGGGAACCGCCTTTGAACAAAATATTGACCCGGATGAACCAGATACCTTTTTTCAGATGAAATCAATTTATTATAACTGCAAGTTATTAAGTGAAAAGAGAGCACCCGGGGTATTGGATGATTACGAGGAAAAATTAGGCTTTCATCCATGCTTTATTACCGCAGAGGAATGTTATCAAAGAAATCATGCCCTGGTAGAAAAGGGGTTTGCAAGCCCAAAAGAGATTCCGTGGTTAGAGCGGGAAACAAATGTGTTACATAAAATACGGAAGAACTTTTAACGTTCTTCCGCAAAATGTGACACCGTGAGGCACCCTGGAATCTAAAGTTAGGATTCATTTACCAGTTTTCCCGTCATCCGGTCGATTGTCATGGCAAAGACATTGACCCGGTCTAAAGATTTTGCGATTTCTTCCTCGATGGCTTCTTCGGTTGGAAAAAATTTTCTTGCTAACATCTGGCAGGTTTCTAATATTTTGTCAGAATCTGTAACAGTCTCAAGCCTTCCAAGGCAGACCACACTTTTTATATTCAGCGCCCAGTCGCCCTCCTTGATAAAACCATCGTCCATCACAGTAAAGCAGACCTTAGGGTTACCAGCCATCAAATCCAGCTTTAGTCCCTGTTTTGCTCCATGAAAATATAATTTTCCATCTGTTTCATTATAATATTGATTTAACGGAATTGCGTAAGGATACCCATTTTCTCCGTGAAATGCCATAATCCCGCGAGGGGCAGTTTTCAGCACCTCAACGCATTCTTCCGGGGTGATTTCCTGCTTGAACCGTCTCATTTTTCTAAAATCATTCATGTCTTTTGCTCCTATCATTCGATACATTTGCTCGCAGCCAGAACAATGTTTAAAGTTCTTCCGGCATCGTCCAGTTTTTCGCCTGTTCTTCATACTGGCTGGCAAGCTGTTCGTATTCCTCCACCTGAATCTGCGTCAGCGCGTCATCCGTGGACTGTCTAAGAAAAGCTGCAATCGCAGTGTAACAGTCATGTAAGCGGTAAAGTGGCGTATCGCCGCCACAGTGGATATTCAAAATGCTTTCCGTCTCAAAAGCAGCATTGTAGAACCACATAATCGCTTCCTCAAAATCTTCACAGGAAAAGAAGTATTCGCCCAGTTCACAACAGATTTCCGCACATGGAGTGGTCAGCATATCCTTTAAGCAAAGTTTGAAAAATTCATTGACCTGTCCTTCGATTCGATAACATCTTGCCAGGACACAGGAAGCTTCTTTTAAAAGGTCATCCTTATTAGAGGTAAAAAGGGTGTGCGCAAAGATTTCTTTTGCGTCAAGAAAATCCTCATCCGAGCCAGTCAAAAGAAGTTCCTTTGCATACATGCGGTGAACCTTGTCGGACAACATACCATTTTTAGCAAATGCATTTTGGAAAATCGAAAAATCGCGCTTGTTGTGGAGCGCAAGCGGCATATGGAAAATCTCAATGTCGCTGTCATAAACCACAGGTTCAAGCTGCACCGTCTCGTGGATTGGGTCAATCCAGGTGAAGGTGCGCAAACGTTTGAACAGTTTTGGACGGTATTCTTTTTTTGCATTTAACACTGTATTAAAATCCTGCGTTGTAATATATTTCATCTGTACAATATCGATTTCCGGGAGCAGGGACTGCTTCATCTGGAAAAAGCGTTCCCGGTTTACATCATCTAAGACTTCGTCGGCGTCCGGCGCATAGATGTAATCCATGGTTGCCTTGGAAAAAGAAAAGTTCCTCGCAGATGCAAAGTCATCATTCCACGGGAAATCGTAAACGTTTTCGGTATATTTTTTCGCAATCTCTTTGGTCTCGTCGGTAGAGCCGGTGTCAACGATGATAATCTCGTCCATCAAATCGGCGATGGAGTCTAAGCATCTTGCCAGCACCTTAGCCTCATTTTTTACAATCATACATAAACTAATCCGAATCATAGTATTCCCCAAGCCTTTCTTGTCATTCCCTTTTTATATCGACATTTGTCGTTGAAAAGTCAACCGTGCCGTGTGGAAAAGATTCGTGTATTTTCGTAGTCATGTGGAAAAAATTATGCTACAATGTGTTGAAAACTTTTGTTGGTGCAACAGGAATTTTAAATTATAATTTTACAGGAAAAAGAAAGACGGAACTAAAATGAAAGAAACAAAAGAAGTATGGATGCAAAAGACCGTTGTGGTCTGGCTTGGCGCATTGTTATGCTGCGCGCTTTGGGGAAGTGCGTTCCCTTGTATTAAAATTGGTTACCAGCTTTTTGAGATAGGAGCAAAAGATGTTGCAACGCAGATTTTATTTGCAGGTGCGAGATTTTTTCTGGCGGGCGTTCTCGCGATTTTGTTTGGAAGTGTGTTAAACAAAAAGCCGCTTCTTCCAAGAAAAGGAGCGATTGGCAGAATCGTGTGGCTTAGTTTTTTACAGACGGTGCTGCAATATCTGTTTTTTTACATTGGACTTGCCCACACGTCAGGAGTAAAGGCTTCGATTATCGAGGGAGTCAATGTGTTTATCGCAATTTTAGTGGCAAGCCTGATTTTTCATCAGGAGAAACTGACTGCAAGAAAAATGATTGGCTGTGTGATTGGATTCGCGGGCGTTGTCCTGGTAAATGTTAACGGAAGCGGGATGGACGCAGGAATTAGCTTTTTCGGGGAAGGATTTATTTTTTTATCCACGGTGGCGTACGCATTTTCCTCCGTATTTTTGAAACGTTACTCGAAGGAAGATAACCCGGTCATGTTAAGCGGGTATCAGTTTGTGACTGGTGGAATTATCATGATGCTTTGCGGATTTGGCATGGGCGGAACACTGACACACGTTACTCCGGCGGGAATTGCGATGCTTTTGTATCTTGCGCTGGTGTCGGCGGTGGCTTATTCGCTCTGGGGCGTTCTGCTAAAATACAATCCAATCTCAAAAGTGGCAGTGTTTGGCTTTATGAACCCGGTGTTCGGCGTGATTTTATCCGCAATTTTACTAAACGAGGCTGGAACTATTGGCGCAATGTGCCTGGTTGCCCTCGTGCTGGTATGTGTTGGAATATATATTGTAAATAAAGGTGAAAGAAGGAAATAGAATGAGTGCAGTAGTGACATTGAAAAAAGGAGAGGGCCGTACCATCAAGGCGGGCGGCGCATGGATTTTTGATAATGAGATTGATACCATCGTAGGAACATTTGAAAATGGAGAGGTTGTGCTGGTTCACGATTTTGACGGCTATCCAATGGGGAAAGGATTTATCAACCAGAATTCCAAAATCAGAATCCGTATGCTGACCAGACATGTGGAGCAGGAAATTAATCGTGAATTTTTTAACATGCGTGTGAAAAATGCGTGGGAATACCGAAAAGTAGTGCTGGGTCAGAATCCAGAGGATTTGATGGCGTGCCGCGTGATTTTTGGTGAGGCAGATTTCTTGCCAGGGCTCACCATTGATAAATATGCGGATGTTTTAGTTGTGGAATGTCTTGCGCTTGGAATGGAACCGTTTAAGGAACTGATAGTTGACCTTTTAAAAGAAGAGCTTGCAAAAGATGGCATCCAGATTCGCGGCGTCTATGAGCGAAGCGATGCCAATGAGCGGAAAAAGGAAGGACTTCCAAAGAAAAAAGGATTTATCGGTGCAGAGTTTGACACAGATGTTGAGATTGTAGAGAATGGTGTTCACTATCTTGTAGACGTTGTAAATGGCCAGAAGACCGGATTTTTCTTAGACCAGAAATACAACCGTCTTGCGATGCAGCGTATCTGTAAAGGAAAAAAGGTGTTAGACTGCTTTACCCATATGGGAACGTTTGCATTAAATGCCGGAATTGCAGGTGCAAGCGATGTAACAGGACTTGACATTTCGGAATATGCAGTTGAGCAGGCAGCCGAAAATGCCCGTCGAAACGGTCTGGAGGATACCGTGCATTTCCGCTGCGCAAACGTATTTGATGAACTCCCAAAACTTGCAGCAGAAGGAGAAAAATTCGACGTTGTCATCCTGGACCCACCGGCTTTCACCAAATCCCGCGAGGCAACAAAGAATGCCATCAAAGGTTATCGTGAAATCAACATGAAAGGGTTAAAACTTGTCAAAGATGGCGGCTATTTTGCAACCTGTTCCTGCTCTCACTTCATGACACAGGAACTTCTTGCAAAGACGGTGAAGGAGGCTGCAAAGGCAACGCACAAGCGCCTCCGCCAGGTAGAATTCCGCACCCAGGCACCGGATCATCCGATTCTTTGGGCAAATTCGACGAATGTGCCGGAGAGTTATTATTTGAAGTTTTATATTTTCCAGGTGGTGGACGAACGCTAGGCGTCCGTCTGGAAAAATAAGAGCGGGCAAGTGGCGGAAAACCTTGATTTATGATGTTAGAAGGGATTAAGGCAGATTGATAAAAATTGCATTGGAAGCTGTAGGTTTTATCACAAATGATATTTCCTACAATAAAAATAGAATCATAAAAGCGATAGAGGAATGTGGGGATAGCTCCATTAAGAATGAGTAGGAGCAGCAGTTTTTTCAAACGGTAAAATTATTGAAGAAGTTCCGGCAGGGGAGGAAAGAGTTTTATTATTTGAGGAGAATGGAGAGTAATTTATGTATTATCATGCTTCGCAGGTAAAAGGCATACAGGTTTTAGAACCAAGAATATCTAACCATAATATTCCGCTGGTATATTTTTCAACCAAGCGGGAAAATACATTGGTATATCTTAGCAACGCGGTTGAAAAATATTGTAAGGAAAGTGGCTTTCAATATAGCGGGTCATGGTCTAAATGGGGATCTTACGGTTTTGATAAAGATGGGATTTTAAAAATTGAAGAATATTATCCGAACGCGTTGGAGGAAACTTATAAAGGAGTAAAGGGGTATATTTATTCCTGTGCGGATGTTGCGACTGATACAGATTTTAAACTTCAAATACCAGATGCAGTTGTTTCTAGAAACGAAACTCCGGTAACAGATTGCGAATATATCGATAACGCATATACTGAATTGATTAAAGCAGAGCAACAAGGCCTAATTAGGATTGTTTATTACAAGGATTTTATAGCAAAACGAGAAGATTGGCTAAAAGCAGTCATCAATGAAGAGTATAGGAATGCCACAGATCATCCAGAATATCAATATTTTCTTGAGGCGAAATTCTCGAAATATTTGGAAAAATAATAATTTTGCATGGAAATTAAAAGATAGAACATCAATCTGGAGTGGATATTATGACGATTGCTCAATGGAATGCACTTACAAATTAGAAAGGTAATCTATGAAGAATAAGAGGAAATCTCTATATGACTGCACAGAATTAAAAAAATATCATTTAAACAGTAAATTTTATTGCAAACTACTTACGAATCATGAAAATTACTGTGTGAAATAAAAAAAGCTCCATCTAGGCAGTAATATTTTTGGAAATGACACCAAATGTTAAAAAATTTACTGTACAAAATGGAAAAACTGTCGTTTGAGCAGTTATGTAGCTTGAGTCGGATAAGTGTAGGTCTTAGAAAGATATAAATCGAAATTTAGAGGAGGCAATGCAATGGATATTTCCTATAATTGTGAAAATCAAAAATTTAATTATAGAGTATGTGCCATGATAATCTTGGAAAATAAAATTTTAGCGATGCACGATGAACGTTCACCCTATTTTTATCTTCCTGGTGGAAGAGTTAAGATGGGTGAAACTGCTGAGCAGGCAGTGGTTCGGGAAGTTCAGGAAGAACTTAGTGTAACTCCAAAGATTACACGTCCATTATGGCTCAATCAGGCGTTTTTTACCGAAGATGTGGATAATCTCCATTATCATGAACTGTGCATTTATTTTCTGGTGGATATTTCAGAGACAACTCTACCGGAAAGAGGAAACGTCTTTACTCTGACAGAAGGAAAGCATATCCACACTTTTGAATGGCTGGAGTTTGACAGATTGAAAGATGAATATTTTTATCCGCTTTTCCTGAAAAAAGCGATTTACGATCTTCCAGATGAATTCACCCTTCGCACGGAATTAGAGTAACAAATTCAAGTTCGCAGAGACGTTAGAGTAATTATTTTTGCAAGAAAAAAGAAAGGAATTTCATCATGTACTTATGGATAATCGCAGCTGTGGTCTCCTATTTTATCAAGGGGCTGTGTGGCTTCGCAAATACACTGGTCTTTACTTCGATTCTAAGCTTTGGAGCATTGAACGCTAATATTTCCCCCATCGACCTGCTGTTGGGCTATCCATCGAATCTGATTCTCACCTGGGAAAATCGAAAAAGGCTTGATTCCAAGGTCTACCTTCCTCTGGCAGCGTTAGTGTTGCTGGGCAGCATTCCCGGTGCCTTTTTGCTCAAAAATGTAGATGCCAGAGCTATCAAGCTGGTATTTGGTGTTGTCGTGGTTGTGTTAGGTGCAGAGATGTTTTTCAGAGAATACAGCAAAAAGCGGGTTCATTCATCCAAGCCGGTATTGGCGATTATTGGCGTGACGGCAGGTGTTTTGTGCGGTTTGTTTGGAGTGGGTGCATTGCTGGCAGCCTATGTCAACCGCGTAACGGAGGATTCCGGTTCATTCAAGGCGAACATCAGTGCGGTGTTCATTGTAGAAAATACGTTCCGTATCATTCTATACAGTGTTCTTGGACTGCTTACATTTGATACGGTAAAATCGGTCCTGATGCTCATTCCTTTTGCGTTGTTAGGACTAATTGCTGGTATGAAATGCAGCAATTACATGGATGAAAAGCTCGTTAAAAAAATAACATTCATACTACTGGTCTTGTCTGGAATATCATTGATTCTGAAAAATCTATGATAAAAAAAAGTGGTGCACAAAAAGAGAAGAAAAATTCTTTCGCTAAAAAAAACACACCTTTAGAAAAAATACATTCCTTTTTTCGGGAATGTATTTTTTTATACTATTAACATTAAGGTGTCAAAAGATAGCCTACAAATTAGGAGATTAGGTATGCAAGCGGTAAGGAAAAGACGTCTGTTTCGTGCAGGATTGGTTTTGCTCATGACGGCAGGACTTGGAATCGCAGGACACAGAGAAAGTGGAAAAAGTACGATGGAAACAGTTGTAAATTATCAGAATGAACTATTTGGGGAAAACGTTTATATTTTTTCGCCGGACGATGACCCGGATGAAGTGAATGCCATACTAAAGGACATTTATCAGGAACAGGAAGCAAATCAATTTGGGGAGGAGCGGTATAGCATTTATTTTATGCCGGGAACGTATGATGACATTGATGTGAATGTTGGATTTTACACGCAGGTGGCAGGACTTGGAGAACTTCCCACGGATACGAAATTAGGTTCCTTAAGCTGCACGGCCCGCTGGCTTGGAGATGATCCGGATAACCACAATGCATGTTGTAATTTCTGGCGGGGCGTGGAGAACCTGGAACTAAAAAGTAATACAATGTGGGCGGTTTCACAGGCAACTTACATGCGAAGAATGCAGATTGATGGGGCATTATATCTGCATGATAATTACGGATGGTGCAGCGGAGGATTTCTTGCAGATTCCAACATTGATTTGCTGACAGATTCCGGTTCCCAGCAACAGTGGCTGTCGCGCAATTGTAACTGGAAAAAGTGGATGGGCAAAAACTGGAACATGGTCTTTTTGGGAATCGAACCTGGAAAATCACCGGAGGGAACGTGGCCTGCGGTGCCGTATACGGACGCGGGAGCAACTGCCCGTATACAGGAAAAACCATTTTTGATTTATGATAAACAGGAAGGATTTTGCGTATATGTACCGGATGAGCGGACCAACGCGTCAGGAGTGTCATGGAAAAAAGAAAATGCTGGAAAAACAATTCCATTCTCTGCATTTTATGTGGCAAAAGCGGGGGTAGATACTGCAGAGACGATGAATCAGGCGCTGGCAGAAGGAAAGCATTTGTTTTTGACACCGGGAATTTATGATTTGGATGCACCATTACAGGTAAAAAATGCAAATACAATTGTACTTGGAACGGGGCTTGCAACGCTTCGTGCAACAAATGGAACTGCCTGTATACAGACCGCGGATGTACCAGGATTAAAAATTGCAGGTCTTTTATTTGATGCAGGAACAAAAGAATCGGAAAATCTTCTGGTAGTTGGAGAAGAAAATGCTCCATCGACGGACGAAAATGCAGAGAAAATAGCACTTAGCGATTTGTTTTTCCGCGTGGGAGGAACCAAAGCGGAAGCTCCTGCAAAGGTAAAACGCTGTGTGACGATAAACAGCAGTCATGTGACGGGAGATAATTTCTGGGTATGGCGTGCGGATCACGGAGATGATGTTGCATGGGAGGAAAATACGGCGGACGAGGGAATTGTGGTAAACGGTGACGATGTCTTTATGTATGCGCTGATGGTGGAACATTTTCAAAAATACCAGACGACCTGGAATGGTGAGGATGGATGCGTTGTCATGTACCAAAGTGAAATTCCATACGATGTCCCGAATCAGGAGGCATGGATGAGTCATAACAATACGGTAGATGGATATGCATCTTTTCATGTGGATGACGCGGTAAAACAGTTTGAAGCGTGGGGACTGGGGATTTACCTTTACAATCGGGATGCCAAAGTCAACCTAAATACTGCAATGGAAGTTCCGGACCAAAATGGTGTAAAGGTACATAATATTTGTAGTGTTATGATTACCGGCAATCCGGGCATGTCCCATGTGTTAAATGACAGTGGCGATCCTGTGATGAACAGTGGCGACAGAGCCGTAATTTGTGAGTATGAAAATGGAGTGGTGCGGTAAAAATAGCAATGAAAGTTTCATCCTGTTATGTTACAATGATATAAAATTGTAATGGGACGAGGAAACCGATATGGAAATAAAAGAAATTCAAACAAGAACACCGCAATTAATCGAAACGCTGTTAGCTGTCTGGGAGGATTCTGTCCGGGCAACACATCTGTTCCTTTCGGGTGCAGAGGTTCTTCGGATAAAAAAATATGTACCGCAGGCTTTAAAGGGTGTGGAGCATCTGCTGATTGCAGAAAGTGAGTCAGGACAACCGATTGCTTTTATGGGAGTAGAAAAGAATCGTCTGGAAATGTTGTTTCTTTCTCCGGAAGAAAGAGGAAAAGGAATTGGAAAACAACTGATTCAGTATGGAATTCGGAATTACGGAATACAAGAGGTTACGGTCAATGAACAAAATCCACAGGCGGTAGGATTCTATGAGCATTTAGGGTTTAAAACATATCAACGGACAGAATGCGATGAGGAGGGGAATCCATATCCACTTTTGTATATGAAACGGATGAAGAAAATGAAAAAGTGACATGTGCAAAGTAAAGGACAGTATAACAGCATCCCCGAAGAGGATACACCAAGTACAAGCGTATTTGGTGTATTTTTTTGTGTATACACAGGCACAAACAGTTGGTATAATGAAACAAAGAAAGACACAGATTTTGTTTTAGGACAACTTGCTGGAAGCTACATTTTTAGAAGATTTGCTGCGAATGTTATGTCCGTACAAGCTTGCATACATTGCAGCAACGACAGCTACGATGACAGGTGTTTCGATGTGAAGTCTTCCAAGAAGATTACCGATAATGGCTCCAACAACGGTTGCTCCAACTACAAGTGTAAATGTTTTGATGAATTTTTTCATGATCGATTCTCCTTTTGCGTAAGTGATTTGATATATTTATATTACAAAAAAAGGAAAGTAGAATCCATGGATGTGGCTTACAATTTAAGAGTTAATCTTACAGTTTGGTAAGATTGGAAAAATAGAGAGGAAAGATATGTCAGAAACAAGAAAAAAATACAATTCACAGAAAAAAGGAAAACCATTTTCAAAAGAAAAACAGGTTACAACGAAAGAACATTTTTCAGGAAACGGTGCAAAGAAAAATGCGGCGGAGCTTGGCAAAAAATATAGCTGGGATGCTTCCAAAAAAGAATCCGCAGGAAAGATGGCAAAGCAGAATGCGCAGGGGAAGCTTGCAAAGCAGCATACCAGTAGCAGCCATGCAAAAAAGCAGGATAAGGATGCCTGTCCTTATGCAAAAAAATGTGGTGGCTGCGATTATCAGGGCATTGCGTATGAAAAACAGCTTTTGAAAAAGCAGGAACTCGTAAAAGAATTAGTTGGTAAGTTTGGAAAGGTAAATCCAATTCTTGGAATGAAGGACCCGCTTCATTATAGAAATAAGGTACATGCTGTCTTTGACATTGAACGAAGAGGTGCCCGTGGAAATAACAAAGGGCGTGGCGGAGTTTCGGCAGGAACGATTATTTCCGGTGTATACAAGGCAGGAACCCATGATGTCATCAATATTGACAGTTGTATGATAGAGGATCAGAAAGCAGATGCCATCATCCGCGATATTCGTGGCTTGCTCCGCTCTTTTAAAATCAAGACTTACGATGAGGACACCGGATACGGCTTGCTTCGCCATGTTTTGGTGCGCAAAGGATTTCAGAGTGGCGAAATCATGGTGGTGCTTGTGCTCGGTTCACCGGTTATGCCATCCAAAAATAATTTTGTAAAGGCGCTTCGCAAACTTCATCCGGAAATTACGACGGTTGTGATAAATATCAATGATAAGAGAACCAGCATGGTATTAGGAGAAAAAGAGCATACCATCTATGGAAAAGGCTTTATCGAAGATACACTTTGTGGCTGTACGTTCCGCATTTCTCCAAAATCCTTCTATCAGGTCAACCCGGTGCAGACAGAGGTTCTTTATGAAAAAGCAATGGAATATGCGCAGTTGACCGGAAAAGAGCGCGTCGTAGATGCATACTGTGGAATCGGAACCATCGGTCTGATTGCAGCAGCAAAGGCAAAAGAAGTGATTGGGGTAGAATTGAACCGTGATGCAGTGCGTGATGCGGTAACGAATGCAAAACGAAACGGAATCCAAAATGTTTCTTTTTATAATAAGGATGCAGGCGAATTTATGGTGGAAATGGCGCAATACAAAGACGGCACGAAAGAGCAGGATGTTGATGTCGTATTTATGGACCCGCCAAGAGCCGGAAGTGATGAAGCCTTTATGTCTTCCGTTGTAACACTCTCACCAAAGCGTGTGGTTTATATTTCCTGTAATCCACAGACACTCGCAAGAGATTTGGAGTATTTCAGAAAACACGGTTATGTGATGAAAGAATGCACACCGGTTGATATGTTTCCGTTTACGGGGCATGTGGAGACGGTATGTCTTTTGTCAAAACTTCGTGAAGCAAAGCATTATGTGAGTGTGAAGCTGGATATGGATGAGATGGATATTATTTCTGCTGAGAGCAAGGCTACATATGAGGAAATTAAGAAATATGTGGCTGAGCATAATGATGGGATGAAGGTTTCTAACCTTTATATTGCGCAAGTGAAGGCTAAGTATGGAATCATAGAGCGTGAGAACTATAATTTGCCTAAATCAGGGGATGCGAAGCAGCCACAGTGTCCGAAAGAGAAAGAGGATGCGATTGCGGACGCATTGAGATTTTTTCGGATGATTTAAAAATTTGATTGACAATTGAGTATTACAGTAGTAACCTAAACCTAATATTTTTTGAAAGGAAATTCTTCGGATGAGCAGATTTGTATCCAAATCTTCATACGTAAATGTGGTAGCCAAGCATGCGGGACACGTGGATGGTTTTGTTGTTGTATGTAAAGATAGTGGATACAGAGAAGAGTAGAATTTCAGAATATATACGATATACGTATACGCTGACCACTTATCTTTTCTGGGTAAGTGGTTCTTTTATTATTTAGGCCAGATAATAAAAGTAATCAGATTAGAAAGTGAGGGGTAAAACATGCATGAATATGTAATAGAGACAGATTGTCTGGATATTGAGTTGGTAGAACCTCAAATAAAATATGCTGAAGATATTTGGAATTTTCGTCAGAAGATAATTAATAATGATGCAAATAGTGAAGATCAATTTGCAGGATGCGGTTGTCTTGGTAAATGTAACTCTGTAGAGGAATGGATTCGTATATGTAAATTGAGGAATAGTGAGGAAACTTGTAACGAGGGAGGAACAACGGTACCTTCAGATATGTATCTTGCAGTACGAAAAAGCGATGACAGAATTGTAGGGATTATTGATTTGAGACACCACATTGATCATCCTATTCTTGGAACATGGGGCGGTCATACAGGCTATTCGGTTCGTCCTTCGGAAAGAAGAAAAGGATATGCTAAAGAGATGCTTCGTTTGAACATCAAAAATGCAAGAGCATTGGGTATCAAAAAAATGCTGGTTACCTGTGATGAAACCAATAAGGCCAGCGAACTGACTATTATTTCGAATGGCGGCATTTTCGAAAAAAGCATTGAAGTTGAAGGTACTATGATAAAAAGATATTGGATTGACTTAAAGAAAGTAGGTGAAGATGGATGAGATACTATCGTATTCACACTGCTGATATAGCATATATCACGCAGCAGCCGAGAGGAATTTTTACTGCAATTGGTAAACTGGTTGACGCAGGTATCCTATCCGAGGAGGAAACTGCAGAATACTGGAAGAATCGAGCCTATTTCGAAAAGGTATTGCCGGTGCCTCCCTTTTATGACGAGGGCAATCCGGACAAGGCAATTACTTGGTTTAAAGATACACCTGAGGGGAATCGGATCTATTCTGAAATGACCTTTTATCATGAGATGGCAAGAAAATATGGAACCCAGCTATATATGTCTGAGTGTGCTGAGATTCCCGGGGAAATCATCTACGAGGATGATTATCAGATTGCCATCAGGAATCAAAGGACAGATATTCGTATTACAACACATGAAATATAGGAGCATCTTATGAGAAAAATACTATGTTCAACAGGGGCATTGTTTCCGCGGACAACCCCCGAAAAATATGCGGCGCTTGGTGATATGGCGGATAAACTGAACTGTGATGGATTTGAGTTCATGGTGGACAGTACGATGTATGAAAATGTGGACAAGCTAATTCAAATCGTTAAGCCATTGAAGTTATGGATTCCGGTGGTGCACTGTCAGAAATCGCTGGGGGAATCTTTATGTGGTATGAAAGCTTGGTTTGACGGGACAGGATATCATGAATACAGAATGACTGATGAGGAGGACCGGGCAGCCTTCGAAAACGGGATTAAACGCTTTCGAGTGAATCTCGAGATTGCCAATGCCTTCGGCGCAGATAAAATGGTGCTCCATCTCTGGAATGGTATTGTATCCGATAAATATCTTTCCAAAAACATCGAACGCTTTGGCATGTTAGATGACCTGGCGAAGGCTTCCCGGGTAGAACTGATGATTGAAAATGTGGTATGTAACCACAAAAATCCTCTCGAAAATATGAGAAGAGTGCACGCAGCATACCAAAACGCCACCTTTGTCTTTGACACTAAGATGTCTGAGTTTCACAATCAGACCATGGAATTGTTTTTGCCTGAGTGGGACTGGCTGCTTCGGGAGCGGCTGATATCGCACATGCACATCAATGACTATAATGGCGGGTACATGGACTGGAGCAATCTGAGAACACTTCCCGTTGGAGCAGGAAAGATTGATTTTACAGGTTTTTTTGATAAGCTTGCACAATATGATTATGCGGGTGACTTTACGGTGGAAGCAACAGCAATTTGTAGGGAAACCGGTGAAGTGGATTACAATATGCTGAATGCATGTTTTGACAGGATTCGGAGCCTGCTGCGACATACTGAAACACATAAATAAAGTAAATCAGAGGAGGAAAATCAACCATGAAAAAGAGGATGATTGAAATAATGGACAAATTTCATCAATACAATTCCGACAACATGGCATATCTTGCTTTCGGTCTTGATAAGAATGAACACTATGATGTGCTGGTTGTTGCACCAAGCTTTTCTCCGTATAAACTTAAGATGGATAGCTATTGCAAGATCACAACCTTAAAGGAAGGCGCATATATTGCGGGATACCTCGTTGAAAAAGATGACCTTAAGATTGCATGGATAAAAACTGCATCATCAGATTCAAATCTGATTAATCATGTTGCAGTATGTGCAGAGCTAACCTTTGATAAAATGATTTTTATAGGTGCAGTTGGCGCATTAAAACCGGAGTTTGAGCTTGGCGATTTGTGCACGCCAACTTATTCGATTGCAGGTGGTTCTGCACATACCTATCTGAAAGATTCCATCAAAGATTTTGTCCATTTTGAAAGGGTAGAACCTGACATGACATTTATAAACAATATTGTTGAAATCGTAGAAGAAAGCGGTTATGAATTAAAGAAAGCATCTGTATTTTGCACACCTTCCATCTCTACACTCGTGTCTCAACAGCTATGCAGATAGATGGTTATTCACTGGAAGCACAGAAAACCAAAATGAAAGCATTCTGTGACTATAATGAATATGAAATAGCCGGCGAGTATGAAGACTCAGGAAAATCCGGTAAATCCATTGAAGGAAGAATTGCTTTTAATCAGATGATCCAAACGGTAGATTTCTTAGAGGAATTATGTGAAAAGACAGATATGCTCATCTTATCGCTGCCAAAGACGAAAGATACGGATGTACTGATTGATGCCCAGATTTTAAAACTTTTAAAAGGAAAATACCTTGTAAATGTAGGACGTAGTAATTGTATCGATCAGGAAGCTTTATATAAAGCGCTTGAAACCAAACAGCTTACCGGGGCTGCAATCGATACCTGGGATAAAAAACCAGGAAAATATGAGACAGATTTTTATCCAACCGTGCTGCCTTTTGAGGATTTGGAAAATATTGTATTGTCGCCACATCAAGCGATGAAGGTAGATGTAGGTCATGATCGTTACGTGATGGATATTTTACAAAAGGTAATCCACTACTTAGAAGCGGGAAAACTGTCGGATGTGGTGGATTTGAAAAAAGGGTATTAGGAGAGGAAATCCATCAGATTCCCTCTCCACTTTTTATTATAGGCATTCTGTCACTGCAAAACAAGTCTTAAAATTTTTTCCCTGCTTTGTCATAATAAGTTCCATAACGACAGAGGAAAAAGGAGAAGGAATGAAAAAAGGATACTGTAAAAGTGGAATGGGAAGAATTGCGTTAGGAACGCATCTGGGAGATTTTTCAAAAGAGGATTCAAAAAAGTATCAAGAGGCGATTTCTTATGCCCTGCAACATGGATTTACAACTATTGATGGAGCAATTAATTATCGTGGAATGTGTTCCGAAAAGGACGAGGGAGCTGCAATTGGAACGTTAATGGAAAAAGGAAATCTGCGACGGGAAGATTTTTGCATTACCTCCAAGGCAGGACTTTTGTATGGGGATGTGCAGGTGGGAAAAAATCCAGGTAAATATTTAGAAGAGGTTTTAGAACCGCAGGGGATAACACGTGCAGATTTTTCAGAGTATGGTGGATTATATCAGACGTTAAATCCTAAATTTTTTGAAATTGCGTTACAAAAGTCGCTGCAAAACTTAGATTTGGAGACGATTGATGTTCACTATATTCATATCCCGGAAATCTCACGTTTACAGTTAACACAAGAGGAATTTTATGATAGGATGGAAATGTTGTTTGCCTGGTACGAGGACAAGGTAAAACAGGGAAAAATCCGGTATTACGGAATTGCCCTTGAGTTTATGGGAGAAGAACCACAGGAAGAAAAGTGGCATTTTGAGCTTGAAAAAGTAAAGGAGAAAGCACAAAAGGCAGGAAACGGAATGAGCCATTTTAAATACGTTTTGTTTGAATATAATCGTTTTTGTGATTATCCGGTGACAACATTAAGCCAGACCGTGAAAGGACAGAAATATACACTGGCAGAAGCTTGCAGGAAACTTGAACTTGAAACGGTGGGAAGTATGCCACTTGCAATGGGGGACGCACTGAAAATGTATCGTGTGGAGGAATTGCTGGCGTTTGCATTAGAAGGCGTGGATCATGTGATTGTGGGGAGCAAGAACATCGGGCATATAAAGGAAATACTGGAAATACAAAAAAGAATCGAGGCACCCAATGCATACATATTTTAAAATCCTAAAAGCAATTATAAAAGAAAATAAAAAGCAGACCTGTTTTTGCTTTGGCATCATGTTGGTGATGTCCATTTTGCAGGTCGCAATTCCGCTTGCGATGAAAGGAATGGTTGCAAGAATTGAGGAAGTTCCATCTGTTTCACTTTTCCTTATTTGTGTTGTAATCTACGCCGGAATGTGGCTTTGCTACAATTTTTTAAATGTGAAATGGTACAAGCACATTGATATGCTTGGGGAAAAGGTTCTGTGGTTTATCCGTGAAAAATTATACAATGCCATCTGGAGCTTTGAGCAGGACACTTATGCAAGGCTTGGAAAAAGTTATTTGAAAAATGTTCTATTTACCGATGTCATCAGCATTTATGGAAATATTATCCTTTATTCGTTGAACATTTTTGCAGATTTCTTTATGATTTTGATTCTTCTTTTGGTGTCGTTCCAGGTAGATGTAACTACAACTGTAATTTTAATTTTTGCAGTTGTGATTGGATTTGTATTTTCTTTTTTCTCAAAACCGGTCATGTCAAAATGCTCCAGAACCGTGAACCAGTCGTTGAAGCGTGAGAATGCGACAAATGATGAGTGTGTGGAGGCGATTGAGCTGACGAGAACGAATGGATTGCAGGATTATTATCGCAAAAAGGTGAAAAATAGTATTCATGATTTTATCCAGGTTGCCATTAAGTCGGATCAAAAGACGGTATTTTTACAAAATCTGATGGAACATTATCACCAGATTATGATTATGGTAATCACAGGTTTTCTGGTGCTTCATGCAAAATCAGCCAGTGCTGGCACACTTGTCTATTATATTTTTGTGACAAATCTGATTATTGAAAAAAGTCGTGCCATAGAGGGAAATTTCTATCAGTTCATGAAAAATATGGCGGCATTTGAAAATATCGACCGTATTTTAGAGGAAGCGAAGCCGGAAAAGGAGGATGGAGAGGAACTTTTAGACATTTCAGAGATTACATTTGATAAGGTCGGATTGTCTTACGAAAACGGAATTCGTGTCTTTTCAAATCGTTCTTTTACGATGAAAAAGGGGATGCCATTCTTTTACAAGGAGGAAACGGATGTGGAAAATCTAGTACGCTGAAAATGATAGCTGGATTTTTAACACCAAGCAAGGGAGACATTCAGTATAACGAAATCTCTTATAAAAAGGTGAAACAGCAGTCACTCTACCGCAATATCTGTTACCTGAACCAGGAGGAACTCCTTTTGAATGAGACGTTGCCAGATTATCTTTCCATCATGGCTCACAAAGAGATTTCTAGGGAAGCATATCAGAATTATGTGTCAAAAGTAAATCTGACGAAGGAATACGGGAAGATTACGGATAACGGCAAAAGCTTTTCCGGTGGTGAAAAGAAGAAAGCGATTATCATGAAGCTTCTGGCAAGAAAACAGGATGTTTCAGTCATCTTGCTAGATGAGATTGAGGCAGGGTTAGACAAGGAAAGCCAGGAGAGAATCGGGCAGATTGAAAAAGAGTTATTGCGGGAGAGAGAACACTATATTATTGTAAAAATCTCACACGGCGAGGTTGCAAATCTGGAATGTTACAATAAGGTGATTGATTTGGAGGCTAACAGATAACCCCGCACAACACCTGCCGATTTTTACCACTTACATCGGAAAAAACACCACTTAGTAAATATCTATTTACTAAGGCTGGTGTTTTTTTTATGATAGTGCAAAAGCCAGAAAGCTTAAGAGGCTGCGCAGCCGGATTCTATTTTGAAAAAGAAAAATGAAACGAGGAGACAAGCATGGAAAAAAGGAAGTATGACATTTTGGCGGTCATAAAAAGAATGCTTTTGAATGTAAAAAATCAGGATAAGAAGCAGTTTTTGCGCGTAGCAATTTATACAGTGGCGGCAACGGCGTACCCGTTCCTAGCAGTTTTTCTGCCGAAAATTGCAATTGGAATTTTAGAGCAGAACGGGGAAAATGCCGCAAGGGATTTGGCGGCTGCAATGGTACTTTATGCAGTTGTGGCAGGAGTGTTAGGGTATATCATGAAATATATGGATCAGGTGATTCAGATTCATAACATGCGCTATCGTTTAAGAAATTTAACTGATGTCACAGACAAGGTTATGACGATGGATTATCACTATGTAGAGGATTCAAAGTTTTACGAGGAAAACGACCGCGCATTTGCATCTTTGAATGGCAATGCGCTTGGAATGGAAGGTGTCTATAACAAGCTGTATCTGATGCCGGCGGCATTACTTAGTATTCTTGGAATGATTGCACTGACCGGGTACTTAAGTCCATGGATTATGCTGGCGTTGCTTTTGCATGTCGGCGTTATCATGTGGATTTCCAGACAGAATCACAATTATCGTTATGCCAGAAAAGAGGAAGTGGCAAAGGCAGAGCGAAAGATTCGTTATTATTACAAGACGACCCATGATTTTTCCTATGGAAAAGATATTCGAATCTATAATTTCAGGGACCGTATCCTGAAAAATTATAAAGAGGAGATTGATGCACTGACCCGTTTGACCGGAAAAATGGCAGAACACGAGTTTTTACTTGGAATGGCAGGAATAGTTACACTGATAATTACAAATGTAGTTATGTATGGAATATTGGTTTATCGTGCCTACATGGGAATGCCAATCAGTTCTTTTACGATGTATATTTCCCTAATTATGTCCTTGATGCAGATGATGCTGACATTCGGGGAGAACGTTGCATTTATCTGCAATGAGGGACAATATGTCAACGATTTCTACAATTTGATGGATGCAGACTTGAAAAACGAAGGTGGAACCGCTGGAAAACCACAAGGAACCTTAGAGATTGTGTTCGATCATGTATCGTTCCACTATCCAAACAGTGAAAAGGAAGTGTTCCACGATTTGAATTTTACGATTCACAAAGGTGAGAGCGTAGCTGTGGTTGGAGTAAACGGAGCCGGAAAATCCACGCTGGTGAAACTGATGACAGGTCTTTTTGAGCCGACGAAGGGACATATTTACATCAACGGTGTGGAAATCAGGGAGTATCGGAAAAAGGATTTGTACGATCTTTATGCAGCCGTATTCCAGGATGTCAATATTTTGGCATTTACCATCCGGGAAAATGTAGCATGCCGTGCAGAACATGTGGATGATGCCCGTGTTGAGGAAGCATTGGATAAGGTTGGATTAGGCGATAAAGTCCGGGGATTTGAGAAAGGGTTAGACCAGATGATGTTAAAAGTCATCGATGAAAACGGAACTGATTTTTCCGGTGGAGAGCGCCAGAAATTATCCATAGCAAGAGGGTTATATAAAGATGCACCAATGGTCATCATGGATGAGCCGACAGCAGCGCTGGATGCCCTGGCAGAAGAAAAAATTTATAAGAGCTTTAGCGATATGGTAAAAGGAAAAACAGCACTTTACATTTCACATCGTCTTGCAAGCACGAAGTTCTGTGATAAAATTGCGCTTTTTGATGCGGATGGATTAAAAGAATACGGTACGCATGAGGAACTGATGGAAAAGAAAGGTGCGTACTACAAGATGTTTGTGATTCAGGGAAAATACTATCAGGAACAAAACGATACAACTACAAATGTAGAAAGGGAATAACATGAAAAAGTTAGCAAGTTTTTTAAAACTGTCATGGCAGGTTTCGCCATCCTATATCATTGTCTTGATTTTAGATGCGTTTGCAAATGGCGCAAAACTTCTTTTTAATATCATTTTGCCAAAATTTTTGGTGGATGAGTTGTTGGGAGCAAGAGACGTCAAAGTCCTTTTCTTATTCGTGGGACTCATTGTTGCAAATAACGTGCTGATGTCGCTTTTGGAAAATGGATTTAAGGCGGTCAAGGAGAAAAAGGAATCCTACTTCACGCAGTCGATGAACAAAAAGATGGCAGAGAAAATCATGAAACTGGAGTATTCCTGCCTGGAGGACCCGTATTATCTGGATTTAAAGGAACGTGCTGTGTATGCCATCAGCAACCAGAATGCAGTGAAATATCTGATCGACTGCGCCGCAAAGATGTTTAGCGGAGCTGTGACACTGGCAGGTCTTATCGCGATTATGGCAACGCTAGGACCGGTTCTTGTCTTGATTGTGGCGGTCGGTGTTGTTGTCATGCTATTGTTTTATTCTGGAATGTCAAAGTACATGGTTTACATGCAGCAGGAGTTAGTTCCGATTAACCGTAAGTTTGGGTATTATTTTGATTTGGCGTTTGAAAAACAGAATCAGAAAGATATCCGTTTGTATGACATGGCTGACATGGTGCAAAACCGTTTGTCCTCCCATTTAGAGGGAACCTGTGATATTTTTGAAAAAATTTTCCGCAGGATGGGAAAGTCCTTTGGCGGAATGAGCGTTGTCAATGATGCAGTTGCGGCAATCTCCTATGCCTATGTGGGATTCCGCACGCTATCTACCTGGTTTGGACCAAGAATTTCCATCGGTTCATTAACCATGTATGTGTCCTGTGCCATCCAGTTTTCGGCAACCGTTGTGGATTTTGGAACCAATATTGTAGGAATGCTGCAGCAGCTGGCATTTTTAGACCCATACTTAGAATTCATGGGACTTGCGGAGGAGACAAAAGAGACAGGGAAAGCAAAGTTTGTGGGTCCTGTGGAAAGCATTGAATTCAAAGATGTTACATTTACCTATCCAAAGGCAGAAAAACCGGTGTTAAAACACGTTTCTTTTTCCATTCACAAAGGGGAGAAAATCTCGATTGTCGGGCTTAACGGCGCCGGAAAATCAACACTTGTAAAATTAATCTGCCGGATGTATCACATGGATAGCGGAGAAATTTTAATCAATGGAAGAAATATTTACGACTATGATTATCTTTCCTATATGAAGTGTATCGCAGCCGTTTTCCAGGACTATCGCCTGTTTAATTTTACGATTGCAGAAAATATCTCCTGCCAGGAAAAGGGGGCAGATCGAAAGCGGATTGAAAAACTGATTGACGAGGTTGGACTTCGTGAAAAAATTGACGAATTAATAGATGGCATCGATAGCCGTTTTGGAAAAGAATACGACGAAGATGGCGTGGAAATGTCCGGTGGACAGGGACAGAAAGTTGCGATTGCCAGAGCACTTTATAAGGATTCGTCCCTTGTGATTTTAGACGAGCCGGCGAGTGCACTTGACCCGATTGCAGAGGCTGAAATCTATGAGAAATTCAACGGTCTTGTGGATGATAAGACTGCAATTTACATTTCCCATAGAATGTCCTCAAGTGTTTTCTGTGACAAAATCTTAATCATCGACGGTGGAACCGTTTC
Source organism: Roseburia sp. 831b (assembly GCF_001940165.2). Taxonomy (NCBI): domain Bacteria; kingdom Bacillati; phylum Bacillota; class Clostridia; order Lachnospirales; family Lachnospiraceae; genus Roseburia; species Roseburia sp. 831b. The sequence goes on from NZ_CP135162.1 coordinate 79,636, forward strand.
CGATTTCGACACGCATGAAAATCTGATGAAAAAGACAGAAAGTCTGTACTATAAACTGTTCGAATCGCAGGCAAAAAATTACAGATTAGAAGCCTGATTGAACTTTTTAATATGGGTGGCGTAGAGGACGATTGCAGTCAGCATGGCAATAAGATTTCCAATCAGTGTGGCAGCAATGACACTTTGCACCTGTAATACCGGAGCCAGAAGGTACGTGAAAAGAATGCGGCTTCCTAATGCAACAAACGAAGTTGCGACAAAGAACGATACCTTCTGGTAAGCCTTAAAGAGCGAATCAAAGAAATATTTTACAAAGATAAAAAGGTAGGAGAAGCTGTAAAAGACCAGATAAGTGGTAGAAAAGGAAAAGCTTTCTCCGTTCGGATTTTCAAGGAAAAGTCCGACAAATGCCTGTTTTAAGGCAAGTGAGGAGGCAATTACGATTCCGCAAAAGATCAGTCCAATCGGGAAAAGCGTGTGCTTTACCGTGTGGAGCTGGTCTTTATTTTTGGCACCAATCGACATAGAGGAGAAAATCTCAAGTGTCGTGGTGATGCCAAGCATCGGAACTAACATCAGGTTTCCGATGGTGTTGACGGCACTGAATCCACTGATATAGGAAACACCGAAGGTATTGACGTAGGAGTTGATAAACAGCGCACCAACTGACATGACGGATTGCTGTAACAGGCAAGGAACGCCAAGGCGCAACACTTTTCCGGTAAAGCTTTCTGCTGTCCTGGTCTGAAAAGTAACGTTGTATTCGCCTAATTTTCTTTTTAAAAGAGGAATCAGGAAAAGAATGGAGACGAACTGGGAAAACAGGGAGGCAAGTGCCGCACCGTTAACACCCCAGTGCAAATATTTTACAACCACAATATCAAGTACAATATTTAACACCTGTGTCAGTGTAATATAGAAGGTTGGCCGTTTGGATTCCCCCATTCCGCTTAAGGAGGAGTGAAGGACAACACAAAGAATACCCATCACAATGGAAAGGGTATAGATATAAACTAAAATTGTAGTTTCATTCACAATCTCCGCCGGGGTGTGGATGACGGAAAGCAGCGGTCTTGTAAAAAGGAAGAAAAAGGTGACGATGAGTGCGCTAAGCATAAGTCCGACGATGACAGCGTCTCGCAAAATACGCGGAAGTTTGTCATATTCTTTTGCACCGACGTGTCGTGACACCAGAAGACTCGCAGCACTGCCGATTCCACTTGTCAGCGAAAAGCCGACATTGATGACACTCATACAAGAGGAAAGAATTGCAAGCGCCCGCTCATTGACATAGGTTGCGACGATAACGTTGTCGACAAAGCTATAAGCCTGGTTGATGATATACATAAAAATAATCGGAATACAAAATTCCAACATCCTTCTTTGAATTGATTTTTCCATAAGATTGAACTGCCTTTCTTTTTAAATACTCAAACTTTGTACGATTAAATGATGAAAAAGCCGCCTGGTACTAAGGGTGTGTGCATACCAACTGGGGAACAATTCGTGAGAATTGCGTAAATTTGTCGATGCCAATTTTCGGCTCAGGGTTTGTGTACATTCGCCATCTGAACACTTCCAACATGGTGTCCAGCTGTCGAATGAACATAAACAATGGCAAGAGCCGAAAATCGACATCGACAAATTAGCAATTGGAAACGTGTTCCCCAGTTGGTATGCACACACCCTTAATCCCAGGCGGCTTTCTCACTTTATAGGAAATTTCTCAAACAGTCAGAAATAGTGTATAATGAACTTGAAATAAAAAATGACATGACAAAAGAGCGAATGGTGGATTCGCCATGACGTTGTTTATGAAGTTTTTTGTTTTGGTTTAGGACAGCTGCACTATCTGACTATGGAGAAAGAATTACTATGAGCATGGAGTTATCCATATCCCATAACCTTTCGATATTGTTCAAATAGTGCAGTTTTTTTGTGGTAAACTTCTAAAACCAACATAGAAGTGCCACATTCGGAACAGCAGAGAGGGTCGTATCCGAAAGAGAGAAGAATGGAGTGCCGCCAGTCCTGGATAGAACGCAGGAAATGTTGTTTTTCAGCAGAAATACATTTACGGAGATTCTTTTCCTGTTTATGATGTTTGGCATATATCCCATAGTAGCGAAGCATTTTGAAATGTTTTTCGGGGATGTGTACAATTAGTTTTTGGATGAAGTTCAAAGCAGGGATGGTTTCAGTAACTGTTTTGTTGTCTTCGTGTCTGGTGTAATGAAAGGTTACATTTTCGCCGTCATAATAATCAATACGTGATGTGGCGATAACAGGCCTGCCGAGGTATCGGCTGATGTATTTAATGGTAATATCAGGAGTGCAGAGATTTGGCTTTGCACGAACATAAAAACCATTGGAGTGTTTTGTGTACATTTCATTTTTAACTTTACGAAAGGTGGGACCAATACGGAAGGAGAGCTGTTCAAGCAGCACTTTGCGGAAGGCATTACGAAGAAAGTTGTAATCAAAGTGTTTGACAGGACGCCAGGGAGTGATGTTGCCAGCACCGCCTTCAGAGATGAGGGCATGGATATGGGGATTCCATTTTAAGTCACGCCCAAAGGTGTGAAGAACACAGATAAATCCGGGAGTAAAGTTTTCAGTTTTATTCATTTTGGAAAACATACGAAGGACAACGTCACGGACAGAATGAAATAAGCAATTTAAGAGAGACCTGTCTTTGAGAAAATAAATGCGGAGTTCCTCTGGGATGGTGAAAACACAATGGCGGTGAACACAGGAAACGAGCTTGCAGGACATCTGAAAAGAACGAAGCTGGTTGTATTTGTTTCCACAGGAAGGGCAAAAACGGCTTTTACAGCGAAAGGGAACAAATTTAAGATTTCCGCAGTGAGGACAGCCATACATGGCACCACCGTGAGAAGAGTCACCACAATGAATCATCTTGTTGACATTTTCAATGACAGCAGGACGAGGATGGAGTTGGTAAATGATGTGTTCATAATAATCGGTAAAGATGGATTGTAATATATTCATAATAGAATTTTACAATAAAGAAGGAGATAAGAAAACCCCTACCCCTCATGAATGAGGGGCTAGGGGAGTTGAGAGTGTCGAAGACACTTTTTTATAAGTGTATCGTGCAAAGCCTGAGAAAAATAGTTGTCATTTTTGACGTCAACGTATAGTATAAAGGTGTACGTTACGTACAAGTCAAGAAAAAGAGGAACGAAGATGAAAAAAAAGAATTTTTTGACCGCAAGGGAGTTCGCACAGTTCGCGGAGACAACCGTGCGGACGGTGAAATACTACGGGGAGGTCGGTATTTTTTTCCCGGCAAAAACAGAAAAGAATGGGTACCGGTACTACACAAAGTACCAGTTAGATGAGTTTCGGACGATTCAGATTTTGCAGGAATGTGGAATGAAGCTAGAGGAAATCCGAACCTATTTAAAGAATCCGTCCTTTGAGCGAAAACAGGAAATCATAAACCTTCAGCATCAAAAGCTTATGCAGCGCATCCAAAAAGACAAAAAAGTGTGTGATTTGCTTTGGGTGGAGCAGGCGATGATGAACCTTGCAAAAGAGCACGCATATAGTGGAACCTGGGAAATCGAGCTGCCGCTCTACGGTTACGAATTAGAGGATATGGAGCAAAAAGACGTGGTGATGATTCAGACATTTCAGAATGAGTCCATGCATGGCGTGTATACAAGGGCAGACCAGTCGAGAGGAAAGTTTCAGATCTGGACGTCAAAACGGACGGGAACCCATCACTTTACGGGAAAAAAATTTTTGATTTCTTTTTACAAAGAACATCCATCGAAGCTCCAAAATCATATCAAAGAGATGGAAAAAGAGGTCACAATGCGGAAGCAAAAAGCATGCTCACCTTATTTTTACTCTGCATTATTTGAAGGAAAAAGTGACAATAATATTTCCTTCCTTTTGGTAAATATTGTCGATACAAAATAGTGCAAAAGTACCGATAAACAAAAAAAGGGAAAAAGATGTATTCGAAATCACAACAAAACAGAATTTTGCCCCCTGTAAACTGTTAAAATAGCCGATTGACAAGTGAAGATTTCTAACATAAGATAAAGGCAAGCAGGTCGCTCCCCGCATCTAATGAATTAGGTGTTATATGGGGAGACCTTTTTTGCTTTATTATAGCATGTATATATGAAATGTTTTTCCGGTGGAGGATGAGATGAGAATAATTATTGTTGGCTGTGGAAAAGTGGGAAGAACGATCACAGAGCAGCTGAGTTTAGAAGGCAATGATATCACGGTAATCGATAGAAAAAGCACTGTTGTGCATGACGTCACCAATAACTATGACGTTATGGGTGTTGTTGGAAATGGTGCAAGTCATTTGGTACAAAAAGAGGCTGGAATCGAAGAGGCAGATTTGTTGATTGCGGTGACGGAATCCGACGAATTGAATCTTCTTTGTTGTCTGATTGCAAAAAAGGCAGGTAACTGCAGTACGATTGCGCGTGTCAGAAACCCAATGTATAGCAACGAAGTGAACTTCATTAAGGAAGAGCTTGGTCTTTCCATGACAATCAATCCAGAGTGTGCAGCTGCGACAGAAATCGCAAGAATTTTGCGTTTCCCATCTGCAATTAAGATTGATACTTTTGCAAAGGGCAGGGTCGAACTTTTAAAATTCAAAATAGAGGAAGGCTCCATGCTTCACGGATGCAGCCTGATTGAAGTTTCCAAAACACTGAAAACGGATGTTTTGGTGTGCGCGGTAGAGCGTGAAGATGATGTTATGATTCCAAACGGAAGTTTTGTTTTGCAGGCAAATGATGTAATCAGTATTGTGGCATCTCCAAAGAACGCCAGAGACTTTTTCAAAAAGATTGGTGTCGAGACACATCAGGTGAAAAATGTCATGATTGTCGGCGGTGGCACGATGGCATATTATCTGTCCAAACAGCTTCTGTCCATGGGAATTGATGTCAAAATTGTGGAAAAAGATAAGGATCGCTGCGAAGTTTTAAGCGAGTTATTGCCGAAAGCGGTTATCATCAATGGTGATGCAACCAACCAGGATGTGCTGTTAGAGGAAGGAATCCAGCACTGTGAATCCTTTGTTTCTTTGACGGGAATTGACGAAGGAAATATTTTCCTTTCCTTATTTGCAAAGAACTGTTCCAAGGCAAAAGTTGTAACAAAAATCAATCGAATTTCATTTGACGATATCATCAACAAATTTAACCTTGGAAGCTTAATCTACCCGAAAAATATTACGGCAGAATATATTGTGCGTTATGTGCGTGCATTAAAAAATTCCATTGGAAGCAATGTTGAGACCTTATACCGAATCATTGAGAATAAGGCAGAGGCACTAGAGATTGTCATTCATGAGGGCGCTTCGGTTGTCGGTGTTCCGCTGCAGGAGCTTCCATTGAAAGATAACATTCTGATTGCATGTATCAACCGTGATGGAAAAATTATCACGCCAAACGGACAGAGTGAGATTGAAGTGGGCGATACGGTGATTATCGTGACAACGGAGCCTGGAATCCAGGATATTTCAGATATTTTGAAGCACTAGTGGAGGAAGACAGATGAATCATTCAATTATTTGTTATATTTTAGGACTGGTGCTTCGGTTTGAGGCGGTATTTTTACTGGTGCCATGTATCGTAGCAATTGTGTATCAGGAAAGAGCAGGCTGGGCGTATGCGCTGGTGGGACTCGTCTGCTTTGTCCTTGGAACACTCGTGACCAGAAAGAGACCGGAAAATCTGCTTTATTTTGCGAGAGAAGGATTTGTAACGGTTTCTTTAAGCTGGATTGTGATGAGTATTTTTGGCGCAATTCCGTTTGTACTTTGTGGAGATATTCCAAGCTTTACAGATGCACTGTTTGAAACGATTTCCGGATTTACCACAACTGGTGCGAGTATTTTGCCGGAGGTGGAATCCTTAAATCACTGCAGTCTGATGTGGAGAAGCTTTACACATTGGGTCGGTGGAATGGGCGTTTTCGTCTTTTTGCTTGCGGTAATGCCGATGGCAGGTGGCTACAACATGCATTTGATGCGTGCGGAAAGCCCGGGACCGTCTGTCAGCAAATTAGTACCGAAGGTCCGGGATACGGCAAAGATTCTTTACGGCATTTATTTTGCAATGACGTTGGTTGAATTTATATTGCTTCTTATGGCAAAAATGCCACTTTTTGATGCAGTTGCAACCGCAGTAGGAACGGCAGGAACCGGTGGTTTCGGTATTAAAAATGACAGTATGGCAGGATATTCCATGACCATCCAGGGAATTGTAACCGTATTTATGATTCTCTTTGGTGTGAACTTCAATGCTTACTTCATTATCCTTCTTGCAAAAAATAAAAAGGATGTCTTTAAGATAGAAGAAGTAAAATGGTATTTTGGTATCATTATAACTACAATTGTAATTATTACTTATAACATTCGTCACATGTTTGGCAGTCTTTTTGAGGCATTCCATCATGCGGCATTCCAGGTTGGTTCCATCATTACGACAACCGGTTTTGCAACGACGGACTTTGATTTATGGCCGCAGCTATCGAAGAGCCTTCTTGTGATGATTATGTTTGTCGGAGCCTGCGCCGGAAGTACCGGTGGCGGTATCAAGGTATCGCGAATCATTATTTTGCTTAAGACCGTCAAACAGGAAATGATTTATTTTGTTCATCCAAGAAGTGTTAAGACGATTAAGTTAGATGGAAAAGCACTTGACCACGAGACCGTACGTGATGTCAGCGCATTCATGGTAACGTATGTCATTATTTTTGCAATCTCATTTCTGATTCTTGCATTTGATAATTTAGACATGGTAACAAACTTTACGGCTGTTACGGCTACCATCAACAACATCGGACCGGGACTTGAGTTAGTTGGTCCTACTCGAAATTTTGGACTGTTTTCTCCGGTTGCAAAATATGTTTTGATGTTTGATATGTTAGCAGGCCGGTTAGAATTGTTCCCATTGCTGCTTTTGTTCACACCTTCCGTGTGGAAGAAGAGCTAAGGGTAATTGCGCAAAGAAAAAGTTGTTTTGGAGTAATCTCTAAAACAACTTTTTTGTGTATTCATTTTTGCAGGATGATGTGTTAAAATGAAACAAGAAATGTTTGAGAGGGGAATTTACCGACTATGGAAGAAAAAACAACAATGGAAATCACAAACGACGCATTAGAGGAAGCGATTAAAGAATACGCACAGACCAAGGACAAGGATGGTTTGACCAAGGTGCTGAATTTACTTGGACCGACAAGACTTTTTGTACCGGCAATGCTCACAGCAGAGACAACACCGGCTCCATGTTTTTTAAAGACAAGCACCGGCGAACAGTTTTTGGCAGTCTATACCTCCAAGGAGCAGATTCCAGAGAATCCAAAGAGTCAGGCACTTCTTACCATGCCATTTCCAACCTGCAACAATATTGTAGTGAAGGAAGAGCTGAATCTGACAGGAATGGTTGTGAATCCATTTACCGATAATCTGATTTTAAAGAAGGAATTAGTCCAGAAACTTCATGAGATGGATGTAGAGCGTGCCCAGATGAAACAGGTGAAGATGACACCACAGCAGTTTCAGGCATTCGTGCGCAAACAGGTAGAGTTTGGAATTTTTCCAAAACGTCTTTACGAGGAGAAAGAAACATTCGTAAACCAGTTATGTGACGAGAAAGAGGCATTTGTAAACGAGCTTTATAAGGCTGCATTTAAAGAGGAAAAGCTGTATCCGTTTTCAGAGCAGGATTTCTCTGTCATGGCGTTAAATATCAGCGAGGATTTATTACTTGCGCGTGTTGATTTGCCAGAAAAAGCGCTGGTACCACCACTTTGTTACCGCGTTTATGTAACACTCAATCCAACTACAAATGAAGTTAACTATTTCACCATCGAAAAAACACCGGAGAAGGATATCCGTAAATTAGGCCGTATGACTGCCGATGGAAAACATGTTGACTGTGGCGTGGCTCCGGTAGAAGGTGCAGAGTTACAGTGCATCATGGATCTTGCGAAAGACAAAGGTGATTTGACCTGCTAAGACAGGAGAACAAAGTGAATACTAGAAAAAGTAAGCCTGGCAGAACGAATGTCTGTCAGGCTTGTTTTTTACAAAAAAATCACAGTCAAGCTATTCATGCACGATTACATCCGCATATTCTGCCCGGACAACTTTCATTAAATCGTCCGGTGCAAGGCAGATGGTTGTGCCGACCCGGCCACCGCTGATATAGATTTTGTCATAGTGGGCAGCATTTTCCTGCACGACGGTCGGGTACTGTTTTTTCATGCCAAGCGGGGAGCAGCCGCCGCGGACATAGCCGCTGATGGCAGTTAAGTCCTTAACATGTGTCATTTCGACGGATTTTTCACCGACAGCTCTTGCGGCAGCTTTTAAATCAACTTCATCGGCAATCGGAACGACAAAGACATAATACTGTTTGCTTTTTCCCTGCATAATCAAGGTTTTAAAAGATTGTTCAACAGGAGCACCGGTTGCTGCAGCCGTGTGAAGCCCGTCGATAAAGTCATCACATTCGTAGGTTAATACCTCGTATGAAATCTTATTTTTATCTAAAATACGCATTGCATTTGTTTTTGCTTCTTTTCCCATGATAAACTCCGTTCCTGTGTAAAAAATGATGTTACACATATTTTCGTTCTATGCGCTTAGTCTAGAAAAAGTTTGCATGAATGTCAAGGAGACAATCCTAAAATAAATCTAAAGAATCCGAAAATTACATGACAAAAAAGAAGAAAATGAGTTAATATGTATTTAGAATCAATATTCATAAGGAAAAGGGAGAGATAAGGATGAAAGAATTTTTGAAAAGGGTAAAAGCAGATATGATTGTATCTGCAATACTTTGTATGGCACTTGGCGTTGTCCTTTTTGTCTGGTCCGAACAGACAATTGACATTATTTGCAAAGCGCTGGCAATTATTTTGGTTGTGATGGGAGTTGTGCGTGCGATTACCTTTTTGCGTGACCGTGAGAAGAATGTAATTACAGGTGCAGTTGGATTGATTGAGCTTTTGATTGGTATCTGGATTTTTTTAAGACCGGAGAGTATCGTAAGCCTGATTCCAATAGTGATTGGTGTTATCCTGCTGGTGCATGGATTAGCAGATTTCCGCCTGGCATTTGAGACAAAAGGAAATGGCTATGAGACCTGGTGGTCGATTTTAATTATGGCATTTATCAGCGTGATTTTTGGTGTGATTTGTATTGTGGATTCCTTCGGCGTTGTTTCACTTGCAATGAAATTCATCGGTGTGGCACTGGTTTACGATGGAATTTCAGACTTGTGGATTGTGACAAGAGCGACAAAGGCTGCAAAAGAATTTAAGCAGGCAAATGAGACGGTGGATGTCGATTACAAAGAAATTGACGAATAAGAAGATGCACACAGAAAGTGACGGCATCCAAAGGGATAGAAGTATACTGTATACAGAAAAGAGATGTTTTCAATGAGACAGATGGAATTTAAGATGGAGCGGACAGGATTGCTTGAGGTCGGAGATGTCTTGCCGGTCACAGAGAGCAAGCTGCCAACCTCTTATTATTACACATTGGGAAAAGCGTACGCGATGTCTGCGAATTATGCCGTAAGCGAACGATTAAAGTCACGTGAAGGAAAAGTTGTGGATGTCAAAGAGACAGAAAAAGGATACTTTGTCACCGTGGAATTCGACGAGTAGTGAGGGAATACAACGTAAAATGTAGTTAGAAACCTTCTTGTATTATTCCCCAAATTAGTATAAAATAAATAGTATTACAGAGGGATTTAGAAGGAAGAAAGAAATGAGATACTTGCCGATAAGCAAATTGACATCAGGAATGGCATTAGGTCAGGATATCTATGACGGTTCAGGCAGATTATTGCTTGCAAAGCACCTTATTTTAAGCAGAGAGTATATTGCAAACCTGGAATTGTTAGGGTTTCCGGGAATCTATATCGATGATGCTTTTACACAGGGGATTGAGATTCAACAGGTGTTGAGTCCGCAGGTCAGAAGCCAGGCATTGCATGTGATTCATGAGATTTACATGGCGGATGAGACCTTGTTACAGCCAATTGTCAGCAGAGCTGAGATTATGGCGATTGTAGAGCGCGTTGTGGAGAATATTTTAAGCAATGGCGACGTAATGTGTAACATGATGGACATTAAGAATTATGATGATTATGTATTTTATCATTCCATCAATGTGATGATGTTATCGGTCATGATTGGAATTCATGACGGGATGTCAGAAGACGAGTTAAACCTGCTTGCAACAGCGGCAATGTTGCATGATATAGGACAGAAATTTATTGATGCCGATATTTTAAAGGCAGACCGGCCACTTACGGAAGAGGAACGTGAGACGGTGGCACAGCATCCAAAGTTAGGGTATGAGTATTTGCATGATAATTACGATCTTTCTTCTTTGGTCTATACAAGTGTGCTGCAACATCACGAATGGTACAACGGTGAAGGCTACCCGCTCCGCAAATCAGGAGAAGAGATACCGCTTTTTGCCAGAATTATCAGAGTGGCGGACAGCTACGATGCGATGGTTTCCAAGCGTCCATCCAGAGAACCCATGTTGCCGGGAGACGCGGTGGAATATATGATGGCGAGATGTGGCATGGAATTTGATCCGTATCTTCTGAATCTGTTTTTACAGCAGATTGCGGTATATCCGGTGGGATGTGAAGTGGAATTGTCCAACGGCGAGAGAGCCGTGGTAATGGAGAATTTCAAATGTTTCACGTTGCGTCCGTTAGTCAAATTAGAAGAGACAGGGGAGCTGCTTCACTTGCGGGATGACCCGATGGCACGTAGCATAACAATTACCAAATTAATTGTGGATTAGTCGTAGAAAAGGTCTGAAATGAAGAGGTAATGATGACGGGACAGGGAAAGAGTGCAATTGATACTTTATTAGCAGAAAGTTTTAAGGAACTGACATTAAAACAGCCAATCGAGAAGATTACAATCAAAGAGATAACAGACAAGGCTGGCGTGATTCGACCGACTTTTTACAACCATTTTCAGGATAAATATGAGTTGTTAGAGTGGATTATCACCAAAGAGCTGTTAGAGCCGATAGAGCCATTGGTTCAAAATGGTATGGTTTCGGAGGCACTGGTTGTTTTGTTTTCAAACATAGAGAAGGAAAAAGAATTTTATTCGAAGGCAGTAAAGCTGGAGGGACAGAATTCTTTTGGAAGTATTGCACAGCAGAGCGTAGAGCGGATTTTGCGAAAAGTATTTGAAGAGGGCGCAGCAGGAAAGAAGCAGAAGTATATCTGGCTGACACCTGAGCGTATTGCAGAATATTATGCGCAGTCCATGTGCTATGTGGTGATTAGCTGGATTAAGACAGGCATGACAATTTCTGCCAAAGAATTAGCGGAAGTATACAACTACATAATTAAACGTTCCATGGACGATATTTTAGAAGAAATGAAGAAAAGTTAAGTCATTATTTATACAAAAAAGGGCTTTTGTATATTGGAATGATACAGAAAGAAAAGATTGAATATTCAAATATTCAGTCTTTTTTTTTATTCTATAGTTAGAAACCTAAATTGAAAACGGGGGAGTCTACCTTTTCAAGGTTAAGGAAAAAACAGAAAGAGATGGTGAGAAAATGATCAAATTTGGAAAAGGAGTTGTAAAGTTCCGTGTGCCAATTTTAATTATTAGCTTCCTGCTATTAATTCCGGCAGCGCTCGGCTACTTTAAAACGAGAGTAAACTATGATATCTTGACGTACTTACCAAAAGATATCGAGACGATGAAGGGTCAGGATATCTTGCTTGACCAGTTTGGAAGCGGTTCTTTTTCATTTCTGGTAGTAGAAGGAATGCAGGAAAAGGATATTTCGGCAATGCGGGAGGATATTGCCGATGTTGATCATGTGAAGGATTGTATCTGGTATGATTCCCTGTCAGATATCAGCATCCCGATGGATATGCTTCCGGATGAAGTTTATGATTTCTTCAACAATGATGAGGCAGACAGTACGTTGATGGTTGTGTTGTATGATTCTTCGATGTCATCCGATGAGACCATGAACGCAGTTCAGGAGATTCGAAAAGTGGTAGACGGAAAAGCATTTGTCAGCGGTATGTCAGCAGTTGTTACCGATACAAAGCTTTTGTCCGATAAAGAGGTTCCAATCTATGTATTGATTGCGGTTGTTTTGGCAGTGATTGTGTTGTCACTGACGATGGATTCCGCAGTAATTCCGGTATTTTTCCTATTAAGTATTGGAATGGCAATTGTATACAACCTTGGTTCTAATGTGTTCAAAGGAGAGATTTCCTATGTTACCCAGGCACTTGCAGCGGTATTACAGCTTGGTGTTACGATGGACTACTCCATTTTCCTGTGGCACAGCTATGAGGAGCAGCAGGAACGTTTTCCAGGGGATAAGGAGCGTGCGATGGCACATGCAATTTCCGGTACAATCACATCTGTTGTAGGTAGTTCAATTACAACCGTAGCTGGATTCGTTGCACTTTGCTTCATGAGTTTTACGTTAGGTCTTGACCTTGGTATCGTTATGGCAAAAGGTGTTGTACTTGGCGTTATATGTTGTGTAACAGTACTTCCATCCATGATTCTTATTTTTGATAAGGCAATTGAAAAAACAAGACATAAAGCAATCATGCCAGACCTTGGAAAAATTGCCGGATGGATTACCAATCATTATGTTGTATTTATTGCACTGTTCCTGTTGATTTTAGGACCTGCCATTTACGGTTATACACACACAGATGTCTATTATGACCTTGCAGGAACCTTGCCTAAGACGCTGGATAGCCAGATGGCAAATGAGAAACTGGATGAGCAGTATGACATGGGTGCAACACATATGATTCTTGCGAACAGCAGCCTTTCTGCAAAGGATGCGAAAGCAATGTTAGACGAGATAAATGATGTGGATGGTGTCAAAATGGCACTTGGTTTTGACTCACTGGTAGGCCCGGCAATTCCAAAAGAATTCATCCCGGACAATATCAAAGAGATTATGATTAGCGGTGACTACCAGCTTATGATTGTCGGAAGCGAATATGCAGTTGCTTCGGACGAAGTCAACAACCAGTGTGATGAGATTAAGTCCATTATCAAAAAATATGATCCGACAGCAATGCTGATTGGGGAAGCACCTTGTACAAAAGATTTGATTGAGATTACAGACGAAGACTTTGCAAGAGTCAGTGTCGTATCCATCGGTGCAATTTTCATTATCATTGCATTTGTATTTAAATCGATTTCTCTGCCGATTATTTTGGTATCCGTTATTGAGTTTGCAATTTTTATCAACATGGGTATCCCGTGTTACACAAAGACGACGCTTCCGTTTATCGCATCCATCGTAATTGGAACGATTCAGTTAGGCGCAACCGTCGATTATGCAATTCTTATGACGAACCGTTATAAGAGAGCAAGAAGCAGAGGCGCAGAGAAAAAAGAGGCTATTACAGCGGCACTGGAAGGATCGATTCAGTCCATTATTGTCAGTGCATTAAGTTTCTTTGCCGCAACATTTGGAGTAGGTATGTATTCCAATATTGATATGATTAGTTCCCTTTGCTCTTTGATGGCACGAGGCGCAATCATAAGTATGTTTGTTGTAATCTTCATTTTGCCTTCTATGTTCATGGTATTTGATCGTGTTATCAGGGCAACAAGTGTTGGTTTTAAATATAAAGAGGGAACGGCAACAATTCCTGATGCAAAGAGTAATAAATAAGAAGGAGGAATCGAATATGAAATTACCAGAATTAAAGAACAGATTTCAAAATAAATATGTGATTCGAATTATTGCAGGTGTTTTGATGGTGGGTATGCTCGGAACATCCTTCCAGGCATATACCGTATACGCCGAAAAAAATGATACAGAAGAATCTACGGAAGCAGCATCTGAGACTGAGGCAGACGAAGATACAACAGAAAATGAAGATACCTTGTCAAGCCTTATGGGAGATGGCATTTCTGTCAAACAAAAGACCATCGGAAAAGATGAAACCGTCTATGTGATTTCGGATAACACCGGAAAAGCAACCGAGACCATCGTTTCGGATCACTTGATTAATACAGATAATGCATCAACCTTAAAAGATGCATCTACATTGAAGGATATCGAGAATATAAAAGGTGATGAAACATTTACCCAGTCCGGCAATGAACTTACCTGGCAGGCGGAGGGCAATGATATCTACTATCAGGGAACATCCACAGAGGAGACACCAATCACACAGCACATTACCTATTATCTGGATGGAAAAGAGATTGCACCAGATGATCTTGCAGGAAAATCCGGTAAAGTGACCATCCGTTTTGACTATACCAACAATGCAAAAGTAGGCGATGTCTATGTTCCATTTGCAGCAATCAGCGGCATGATTTTGGACGACAGCTTCTCCGATATTGAGGTTACAAACGGAAAAGTGATTTCCGATGGCAATAACAATGTGGTTTTGGGTTATGCACTTCCTGGATTAAAGGAAAGCTTACAGCTTGACGACGAAGATTTGGATGAGGATGTCAATATCCCGGATTATTTTGAAGTAACTGCAAATGTAGAGAATTTTAAGCTTGATATGACGATGACAATGGCAGTCAACGCAGCAAACTATGTCAGCACAGACGGTGGATTAGACCTTTCTACATTAGATGACTTGTTAGATACCTTAACAGATGCAACATCCCAGTTAGAGGATGGTTCTGCACAGCTTGCAGACGGTCTGGATACGTTACAGTCTAAGATGGGCGAATTTGAATCCGGCGTTTCAAAATTGCAGAGTGGAATCAAGAGCTATACCGATGGTGCTAACACCCTAGCGGGCGGTATTGGAACCTTAAAGGATAAGAGTGGTGCACTTGCAGATGGCGTTAACACCTTAAACTCCAGTGCACAGGCTTTGAATTCTGGAATCTCTCTGCTCAATAACACGGTAGGAAAAGAGTTTACAGACGAAGAAAAGAGTGCCATTGCATCACAGGCAAGCGCAACGGTCGCAGCACAGGAACAGACGATTAAGGATACGGTGGATGCAGGTGTCGATGCCCAGGCATCCACGATTCAGAGTACAGTTGCGGCAGGCGTAGGACAGACCTTTGATGCCGGACTCTATGCACAGGTTAAGAGTGGTGCAACAAGTGCTTTAAACAGTAAGACAGATTTGATCAATGTCCTGAAAGCAGGTATTACGCCACAGGTACAGGCAGGATTTGTTTCCCAGGTAAATGCAGCGATGGGTACCAGCTTCCAGACTTATGCTGAGACACAGGCAGCATATGATGGCGTCTATGGTGCCGGTGCAGCAGATGCAAAAGTTGCGGAAAGTGTCAATGCCCAGGTTGCAGCAGTCGTAGACCAGCTCGCAGCAAGCGTGGCAGACACGACAAAGGATGTATCGTCCAAGGTTGCAGCAAGCGCAGCAGTAAGCGCATCTAAGACAGTAGCTGAGAATGCAGCCTTATCAGCAGCACAGCAAGTAGCGGGTCAGGCAGCTGTATCAGCAGCAGAATCTACGAAGAAGACAGTTGCATCTTCCATTACAGCAACACAGGCCAACGGTTACAGCCTTGTAAGTGGAATGAACGCACTTGCAGCAGGAACACAGACTTTGGCAGATCAGGTACCGGCACTGACAAGTGGTATCAATCAGTTAAACGATGGAGCATCCCAGTTGACCGCCAACAATGACACACTTGTAAGTGGAATGAATACATTAGCAGCCGGCACAACAGCACTCGGTGATGGTGTTGACCAGCTGACGGAAGGTTCCCACACACTTGCAGATGGAATCGTTCAGTTCAACGAGGAAGGAATCCAGAAGATTGTCAATGCATACAACGGTGATATCAAAGATTTGGTTGACCGTATCCAGAGTGTAATTGATGCTGGTGAGGATTACCAGAGTTACACAGACATTGCAGATGGCGTAAACGGAAGCGTGAAGTTCATCTACAAGACAGCAGCAATCAAGACTGCAGAGGAAAAGTAAAGACTACACACAACTAAAAATGTAGTTTAATAGTTTAAGAGGGAAAAAGAATCGGTCAGGCGGTTTGAGGGAACTGCCCGGCGCAGGAACTCTTCCGGAAATCAGTTTTCTGGAAGAGTTTCCATAAAAGTTTTTCATGGAAGTTTTTCTGGAAATTTTTGAGGGAAAGAGTATAATAGGATAGAATATCATCGCAAGGGAGGATGAAGATGAACTGGATAGAAAGTTTGCTAATCATAGCAGGAATTTCATTAGACATATTTGCAGCGATGGAATGCCAGGGCTCATTGGTAGCGAAAATAGATAAAAAACATTTGAGTCTGATTTGTGCATTGATTGCACTCTGGCAGATGGTTGCTTTGTTTGTAGGAAATTCACTTGCTACGCTCCTTTGCCGGGATGAGATAACGCAGAAAGAGAGTTTAATTGGTGAAATCCTTGCAATCGTTATTTTCTTTGGATTAGGAATCCGGTTGTTAATAAAGGCACTTCGGAATGAACGGGTGATTGAACACCGCGAAGAAAACTTAGGATTCAAGCGTTTTACCTTGATGGCAGCAATGACAAGTATTTACACAGTCCTTGCAGGAATTGCGTTTGGTCTGTTAGGGACCAATGTAACGATTATTTTAGTATTAATTGTCTGTTTTACGATAGCATTTGTAATTATGGGAATGTATACAGGCTACCACTTGGGATTCGAACATAAAACAAAAGCTTATGTTGGCGGCGCAATTTTATTATGGATTGCAGGAATTGATGTCATTGTCCGACATCTGCATTAAGGAATCATCGTGACAAAAGAAAAAGACTTCTACAACGTAGTTGAGGGACTGGGTTGTGGAAGTCTTTTAGTTTTTTCCTGCAAGAGATTGTAATCTGTGTTATAATGAGGCGATGAAAATAGAAAAGTAAAAGAGGAAGCAGTGTGAACATATATTTAACAGCAATCAATGCAAAATACATTCATTCCAATCTGGCTGTGTACAGCCTGAAAGCCTATGCGAAGGAGTTTCAGGATAAGATTCAGATTGGTGAATTTACGATTAATAACAGAGCGGATGCGATTTTAGAGGAAATCTACAAGGCAAAACCGGATGTACTTTGTTTTTCCTGCTACATCTGGAATATTGCATATGTGGAGGAGATTATAACGGAATTTCATAAACTGCGGCCGGAGGTTCCAATCTGGGTTGGCGGGCCGGAAGTGTCTTATGAGGTGGAGGCATTTTTAAAAGAGCATCCACAGGTGACCGGAATTATGATTGGTGAAGGAGAAAAGACATTCCGAGAGGTGTGCGAATATTATGTAAACCAAGAGAACGCACAAACGCAGGATGAAAAAGAAAAAGAGGGCAGCATAAAACATTCAGAGAGGCTTTTTGATATCAGGGGGATTGCAATCCGCGAAGAACAAACAGGCGAGGTGATTCTGACCGGGCCGCAGGAAATCTTAGATATGAATACGATTCCATTCTGCTATGGGGATATTGAAAAAAGCAGCGAAGAGGACCAGATGGCATACTTTAAGAATCGCATTATCTACTACGAATCCAGCCGTGGATGCCCGTTTTCTTGTAGTTATTGTCTGTCTTCCGTGGAGAAAAAGCTTCGTTTCCGTGATGCGGAACTTGTAAAAAAGGAACTTGGCTTTTTCATTGAGAAGAAGGTTCCACAGGTCAAATTTGTGGATCGAACCTTTAACTGCGACCATAAACATGCGATGGAAATCTGGAAGTTCCTCAAGGAACATGACAATGGAGTCACCAATTTCCATTTTGAAATATCGGCAGATCTTCTGACAGAGGAGGAACTGGAGTTTATCGGAACGATGCGCCCGGGGCTGATTCAGCTTGAGATTGGGGTGCAGTCGACCAATGAGGCAACCATCACAGAGATTCACCGTACCATGAAGTTAGACCGGTTAAAAGAGACGGTAAGAAAGATTCAGAAGAATGCAAATATCCATGAGCATCTTGATTTGATAGCGGGATTGCCTTACGAAGATTACGAGACGTTCCGAAAGTCGTTTAATGAGATTTATGCATTAAAACCAAATCAGCTTCAGCTTGGCTTTTTGAAGGTGCTTAAGGGTTCTTACATGTATGAGCATGCAAAGGAATACGAAATCGTTTACCATGCAAAGCCACCTTATGAGGTGATGAAGACCAGATGGCTTCCGTTTGAGGATGTACTTCGCATCAAACGGGTAGAGGAAATGCTAGAAGTTTACTACAACAGTGGGCAGTTTGAAATTACGATGAAGGTGTTGGAACCATTTTTCCAGGATGCCTTTTCCATGTTCCAGCTGCTTGGAGACTTCTACGAAAAGAATGGCTACTTTGCGATGAGCCACTCCAGAATCAGACGTTGTGAGATTCTGCTGGAATTCATGCAGGAGTATTTACGTGAGATGCACGGAAAGGTTGACATAACAACTGAAAGAGGAGATGCGTTGGAGCTACATCAGGAGGCACTGCTGTTTGATTTGTATTATCGCGAAAATTGCAAGAGCAGACCAAAATGGGCGGCAGACGCTACATCCTTTAAAGAGATGACGAGAACCTACTGCAAACGTGGAATGCTTTCCCATGTCGAACCGTTCCATTATCTTTTCCCGGATAAGAAGGTACGCACGCTGAAAGAACTCCCGGCGCGGCAAAAGGAGCCTGTTTTTGTATTGTTTGATTATGAAAAAAGAGATCCGCTCGACCACCAGGCAGCGGTAAGTCTTGTGTGAAAAAATTCACAAATAACATTACAAAAAAGATTCATAAAATAATTTATGGGACAGTGGCTTTTTCAATTAAAACGAGGAATGAAATGATAAAAGATTATGTGGTTATCGACCTTGAAATGACAGGGTTAGATGCAAAAAAAGATAAAATTCTAGAGACAGGAGCGGTTCGTGTCAGAGACCATCAGGTTGTAGAGACGTTTGGTACCGTCTGTAATCCAGATGTGCTTTTGAGTGAAAAAGTGATAGAACTGACCGGCATCACACAAAAGATGGCAGAGGAAGGACAAGCGCTTGATGAGGCGGTGGCGGAGTTCCTGGATTTTTGTGGCGAAGATATTATCGTAGGGCAGAATGTGATTTTCGATTATAGCTTTTTAAAACAATGGGCGGTCAATCATAAGATTCCGTTTGAACGAAAGGTACTCGATACGTTAAAACTTGCGAGAAAATTTTTGCCGGAAGGACAAAAGAAGAATTTAGAAGCACTTTGTGAATATTATAACATAGAGCGTGAAAATGCACATAGAGCCATCGATGATGCCCTTGCGACGCAGCAGGTTTTTGAAATGCAGCAGGCACAACTGGAAAAAGAAAATCCAGATGATTTTATTCCAAAACCGCTGCTTTATAAGACAAAAAAACAGACGCCCGCAACCGGGCGCCAGAAAAAACAGATTGAGCTGTTTGCAAAAAAACAGCAGATTACATTGGAAACTCCGGTCGAGAAGCTGACAAGAAGCGAGGCCTCCAGATTAATTGACCAGTTTATTACCCAATATGGTCAAGCTTATCGAGAATGGGCTGCTTCATTAAAGAAGTAAGACCGGACGCCGCATCTTTTAGGTGGGCAATGCCTTGTGTGTTACCGTTTTTTGCATAAAGTTCTGCGAGAAGTGTGTAGTTTGCACTCATATCCGTGCCGGTTTCGATTCCAAATTCCAAAACAGGAATGGCTTCGTTTTCATAACCGTTTTTGATGAGGCATTTTGCATATAATACCAAGGTCTGAACCAGTCGGGTATAGTTTTGTTCGTATTCAGTCAGGTCTGGAAGATTGGCAGGACCATATTTCAGCTTCAGGTCGGTGTTGGACATACCGTTCAAATTCAGCATTTTTTTCGGGGAAAGTGCCTCTAAATCGGCAACATAGCTTTGCAATTCCTCATCATCGCTGATATTAGTTGGAAATTTTTCAAAAGGTATGGTAATATAGGAAAGTCCGCTGATATCCTGGCGCCTTACATGGTTAGCCTCAGCTTCGCGGTTCCAAAATTGTTCGTCGATTTCTGCTTGTTTTTGATTATTACGCCGGATGGCGTATGCTAAAATAAGTACAAAGACGATAAAGAGTCCTAAAAATGGGAATGCCATAGTGTACTTCCTTTCTAAAAAAATAATCGAGGTGTAAAAATGTATAACTTTAATAATAACAAAAACAGAAAAACATTTGCCGCAGTTGTAGTCATTGTTTTGGTTGTAGCAATGCTTGTGACAACAATCTTATCTGTTATGTAAAAATATACAGAAAAAGAGAGGGCATGTCAAATATATTCGTGGATATGTACCTTGAAAACAAATTGACAAATGGGATATAATGTCGACAGGTGTTTTGCCACTATCAGTGCGGCAAAACACAGCTTGGAAACAAGTGAAGGAAATAGAATTATAAGAGGGTAATGAAATGAAAAATTGGAAGAAAATCGTACCATTTATAGCAATTGGATTGTTTGTGTGTTCAGTGGTAGGATACAATGTGACAGCAAAGGCACAGGAGGAAGATAAAATTGCGGATAAGGTGACGATTGGCGGAATTGATGTGGGCGGAATGAACGCATTAGAAGCATCCGAGGCCGTTGAGACACACGTAGAAGAGGCAATGAATACTACCTTCACATTACAGGCAGATGAGAATCAGATTGAGGTAAAGGCAAAGGACCTCGGAATAACATGGTCAAATACAAATGTAGTTGATGAGGCGCTTCACCTTGGAAAAACAGGAAATCTGATTCGCAGATACAAAGATAAAAAAGACTTAGAGAACTCAGGCAAAGAACTTGCATTGAAATATGATGTGGATGAAGCAGCCGTTTCTTCTATTTTAGAGGAAAATGCTGCTACCTTAAATACAAGTGTTGTGAACAACGGATTAACCAGAGAAGATGGAAAATTTGTCTTTGTAAAAGGTCAGTCCGGTGTGGAAGTGAACGTAGAGGATTCTATCGCACAGATTGAAACATTTTTAAGCAGTGACTGGGATGGCGAGGATGCCACCATTGATTTAGTGGCTGACGTTGTAGAGCCGGAAGGCAGTGAGGAAGAACTCTCAAAAGTAAAAGATGTGTTAGGAACCTTTAACACAAGTTTTGCAACATCTTCCGCTGCAAGATGTGCTAATATTGAAAATGCAGTTTCTAAGATTAATGGAACCGTGCTTTATCCGGGAGAAGAATTCTCAGCTTCTGGAACCATGGGAGAGCGAACAGCGGAGAATGGTTACCAGTTAGCCGGAGCATACGAGAACGGACAGACGGTAGAGGCTTATGGCGGCGGTGTATGTCAGGTTTCTACGACGCTGTACAATGCAGTGATTTTATCAGAATTGAATGTGACAGAGCGTTCCAATCATTCCATGATTGTAAGTTACGTAGATCCTTCTAAGGATGCAGCAATTGCAGGTGATTACAAGGATTTGAAATTTAAAAACAATACCAACGCTCCGATTTATATCGAGGGATATACAGCTGGAAAAGTGTTATATTTCACGATTTATGGACAAGAGACAAGAGATGCAAACCGAAAGGTTACTTATGAGAGTGAGATTGTGTCACAGGAAGATCCGGCAGTTCAGTTTGTAACAACTGCAGACCCGCTGGGAACTATCAGTGTGGCACAGTCTGCGCATACCGGATATCACGCAAAATTGTGGAAGATTGTCACAATTGACGGGGTAGAAGAAAGCAGAGAACAGGTGAATACCAGTGTATACAAACCTTCCGCAAAAATCATCAATATCGGACTTGGAACAGATAATGCGGATGCTATCAATGCGGTCAATGCAGCGATTGCGACAGGGGATGAAGCAACAGTACGTGCGACAGTGGCACAGTATGCAGCACAGACCACTGAGACAGCAGCACCAGCACCTTCTACGGAAGAACAGGCGATTGTGCAGGAACCGGTTGTGACACCACCACCTGCAGATACAACAACACCGACAACAGATCAGACTACAACCGATACGACAACAACACCGACAACAGATCAGACTACACCTGATGCGACAGTGGTTCAGTAGGAAAGGTTGAGTGAAGCTGCCTCTTATGATAGAGGCAGTTTTTACTAAATAACGATAAACGTAGTTGAAACAGAAAGATATGGTAGTGATATGAAGATAGGAAAAGCATCCGAATCCGTGTTAAAACGCTCGGTATTCAAACAACTTCATACAAAAAGAGACGAAGTCATTTCGGCGGTGGAAACAGGATTAGATGCAGCCGTGTTAAAGTTAGATGCGGATGAAATGACAGTATTATCCACAAACCCGGTGATGGGCACGCTAGAGGAACTGGGCGAGTATGGAGTGCTTTCCGTCGTAAGTAACCTTGCTGCGGCTGGAGCAACACCGGTTGGGATTCTTCTTACCATCCTTTTACCGGAGAAGGAAGATGAGCGGACGTTAAAAAAAATTGTGGCGCAGGCGCAGGAAGTTTGCGGCCGTTACCAAATCCAGATTTTAGGCGGTCATACGGAAGTTACAAAAGCGGTGAATCAGCCGGTCTTAAGTCTGGTGGCAGTTGGAAAGGCAAAAAAGGAATCTCTTTGTTTGGCAAAAGGTGCAAAGCCGGGGATGGATATTCTGATTGCAAACTGGATTGCACTGGAAGGAACGGTGCTGCTGGCAGCAGAGAAAGAACAGGAGCTTTTAACCAGATATACGGCTCCGTTTCTGGATAAGACAAAAGCGTTAAAGGAGTTTTTAGATATACAAAAAGCGGCACAGATTGCCGCCGGACATGGTGTAGGCGCGATGAAGGATGGCTCTAGAGGCGGCATTTTTGGTACACTGTGGGAGTTCGCAGAGGCTTCCGGCATCGGGCTTGAGATTGATTTAAAAAAAATACCAATCCGTCAGGAAACGGTTGAAGTGTGTGAGTTTTTAGGGGTAAATCCGTATGAACTCCATGCGGGAGGATGTCTGTTGATGGCAGCAGAAGATGGAAATGCGCTGGTACAGGCATTAGAGCGGGAAGGCATTTTTGCAACGGTCATCGGAAAAGCGACAGCAGGAAATGACCGTGTACTTTTGAATGAAGAAGAACGCAGATTTTTAGAACCGGCGAAGCCGGATGAACTGTTGAAATTCATATAAGATAAAATGAGATACGTTGGAGGAAGATATGGCAGAGTTAAACATTGTATTATATGAGCCGGAAATACCGGCAAATACTGGTAATATCGGAAGAACCTGTGTCGCAACAGGGACAAAACTTCACCTGATTGAACCACTGGGATTCCGGTTGGATGAGAAGGCATTAAAACGTGCCGGCATGGATTACTGGAAAGATTTGGATGTGACAACTTATGTAAACTGGGATGAATTCTGTGAAAAGAATCCAAATGCGAAAATTTATATGGCAACGACAAAAGGAAGACATGTTTACTCAGATGTATCTTATGAGCCGGACTGTTTTATCATGTTTGGAAAAGAAAGTGCAGGGATTCCAGAAGAGATTTTAAAGGCGAATCCAGATACCTGTGTGCGAATTCCAATGATTGGGGAGACACGTTCCTTAAATTTATCCAATTCCGTTGCGATTGTGCTTTATGAGGCACTTCGCCAGAATCAATTTGACCACATGAAGTTAGAAGGCCAGCTCCATCGTTTAAGCTGGGACGATTAAGAAGAAAAGAGGAACCAAATGGGGATTATCAATGCAAAAAAACTGGTTCATGAATATATCAGACGTGACGAAGAAGGAAATGTAGAGTCGATTCAGACTGCATTAGACCACGTCGATTTAGATGTGAAGCAGGGTGATTTTATCGCAATTCTTGGACATAACGGTTCAGGAAAATCAACATTAGCAAAACATATCAATGCACTTTTGTCACCATCAGAAGGCACTCTTTGGGTGGATGGAAAGGATGTATCCAAGGAAGAAAATGTGATTCCGGTCAGAAAAGCGGCAGGAATGGTATTCCAGAATCCAGATAACCAGATTATCGCAAGCGTTGTCGAGGAGGATGTCGGATTTGGTCCGGAGAACATCGGAGTTCCGACAGACGAAATCTGGGAGCGTGTGGAATCGAGTTTAAAGTCGGTTGGCATGTTAAAGTACCGCACACATTCGCCGAATAAATTATCTGGTGGACAAAAACAAAGAGTTGCTATCGCAGGTGTGGTTGCCATGCAGCCAAAATGCATTGTATTAGATGAGCCGACAGCGATGTTAGACCCAAACGGCCGTGCAGATGTCATCCGTACCGCACATGAGCTGAACCAGAAAAAAGGTGTGACCATCATTTTAATTACACATTATATGGAAGAAGTGGTAGATGCTGATTATGTCTATGTGATGGAAAAAGGAAAAGTTGTCATGGATGGAACGCCACGCGATATTTTTTCCAGGGTAGATGAATTGAAAGAACACCGGTTGGATGTGCCACAGATTACCTTATTAGCAGATGAACTTCGAAAAGAAGGCGTTGCAATGCCAAAATGTATTTTGACAAGGGAAGAATTTGTGGACGCTTTTACAAAGCTTGTATAGAAAATGAAGTGGAGAAATTATGTCGATTATTTTAGATAAAGTCAATTACACGTATAGTGAAGGAACTGCGTATGAGATTCATGCATTAAAAGACATTAATTTAAAGATTGAAGATGGAGAATTCATTGGAATTATCGGTCATACAGGATCTGGAAAATCAACACTGATCCAGCATTTAAATGGTCTTGCCAAAGCAACATCCGGAACCATTTACTATAATGGGGAAGATATTTATGATGACGATTATGACCTTCGTTCTTTGCGTAACCGTGTGGGGCTTGTGTTCCAGTATCCGGAGCATCAGCTTTTTGAAACCACAATCTTTGATGATGTGTGTTTTGGACCAAAGAACCAGGGATTAGACAAAAATGAAGCTGGACTTCGTGCGTTTGAGGCGCTGCGAAGTGTCGGACTCCCGGAAGAATTGTATTATCAGTCACCGTTTGAACTTTCCGGTGGACAGAAACGTCGTGTCGCAATTGCAGGCGTGCTGGCGATGAAGCCGGAGGTGCTGATTTTGGACGAGCCGACAGCGGGACTTGATCCGGCAGGACGTGATGAAATCCTGGATTTGATTCAGAAAATGCACAAAGAAAAAGGAATTACCGTCATCCTGGTTTCACACAGCATGGAGGACGTTGCAAAGTATGTAGACCGAATTATCGTGATGAATCAGGGTCAAATGATGTTTGACGATTGCCCGAAGGAAGTGTTCAAACACTATAAAGAATTAGAGGCGATTGGTCTTGCTGCACCGCAGGTAACGTATCTGATGCATGAATTAAAGGAAAAAGGTTTGCCGGTAGACATTGAGGCAACAACAGTGGAAGAAGCAAAAGAAAGTCTTTTGAAGGTTCTAAGGAAGTAGGAAAAAATATGTTAAGAGATATCACATTAGGCCAGTATTATCCAGCAGATTCTGTGATTCATAAACTGGACCCACGCGTAAAATTATTTAGTACACTTATATTTATCATATCCTTGTTTTGCTTTAAAGGATTGGCAGCGTTTCTGGTGGCAACCGTTTTTCTGGTGGCGGTCATTAAGCTTTCGAAGGTTCCGTTTCATTTTATGGTAAAAGGATTGAAAGCAATCATGGTGCTGATGTTAATCACGGCATTGTTTAACCTTTTTTTGACGCCAGGTGATCCTATTTTTTCTTTCTGGATTTTTAATCTGACGATGGAAGGTATCAAAAATGCGGGACTTATGGCAATTCGTCTGACCTACCTGATTTTGGGAACGTCCATCATGACACTTACCACAACGCCAAATCAGCTGACAGACGGGTTGGAAAAAGCACTTCATCCGTTGAATAAAATTAAAATTCCGGTACACGCAATTGCAATGATGATGTCGATTGCTCTTCGTTTTATTCCGATTTTGATTGAGGAAACGGACAAAATTATGAAGGCGCAGATGGCGAGAGGTGCCGATTTTGAATCTGGAAATCTGATGAAAAAAGCAAAAAGCATGATACCACTTTTGGTGCCGCTTTTTGTCTCCGCATTCCGAAGAGCGGATGACCTTGCAATGGCAATGGAGGCAAGATGTTATACCGGTGGGGAAGGCAGAACCAAGATGAAACCGTTAAAATATGCCGCAAGAGATCATAAGGCATATGTAGTTGTATTGGCGTATTTCGTCGTGATTCTTCTTTGCAGATTCTTTTTAAGCTGGCCGATGTAGGAGGAAACTTCTTTGAAACGAGTGAAAATGATTGTTGCCTACGATGGAACAAACTATTGTGGGTGGCAGATACAGCCCAACGGAATTACAATTGAAGAAGTGCTGAACCAGAAATTGTCACAGCTTTTAGGGGAGGAGATTACCGTAACCGGTGCAAGCCGCACCGATTCGGGCGTTCACTCCCTTGGGAATGTGGCAATTTTTGATACTGATACCAGAATGCCGGCAGATAAAATTGCATTTGCGCTAAACCAGCGCCTGCCGGAAGATGTTGTGGTGCAAGGCTCCTGTGAGGTGCCGGCAGACTGGCATCCTCGTTATCAGGAAAGCCGCAAAACTTATGAATATCGCATTTTAAACCGGACATTCCGTATGCCGACGAGACGGCTGGATACTTATTTTTTCCATTATAATCTAGATGTGGAAAAAATGCAGCGGGCGGCATCCTATCTGGTTGGAGAACACGATTTTAAAAGCTTTTGCGCGGTAGGTGCGCAGGTAAAGACAACGATTCGTACCATTTACGCCTGTGATGTGACAAAAGGAGCGGATGATATTATTACCATCCGCGTCACGGGAAATGGATTTTTATATAATATGGTTCGTATTATTGCAGGAACTTTGGTGAAAGTAGGCAATGGTGATATTGAGCCGGAACAGATGTTGGAAATTTTAGAGGCAAAGAACCGCGAGGCAGCCGGCCCGACTGCACCGGCACATGGACTCACTATGATGGGGATTGAGTATTTATAAAAAAAGAATGTGTATTTATATGGAAAAAACTTGACACACATGGCTTCGTGTACTATAATATTCAAGTCTGACAAAGAGACAAAATGTTACTCCAAAGCCCCGGAGTGCATTTGATTGATACAATTTATTTGGCAGAGGAAGCGGTGCGCCGGACATTCGCATTGTGGAAATGTCACATAACATTCTAGGAGGAAAATCAATGAAAACTTTTATGGCTAGCCCAGCTACCATTGAGAGAAAATGGTATGTAGTTGACGCTGAAGGTAAGACATTAGGACGTTTAGCATCTGAAGTTGCTAAAGTATTAAGAGGAAAGAATAAACCAACTTTTACACCACACATCGATACAGGTGATTATGTAATCGTTGTTAACGCTGAGAAGATTAAAGTAACTGGTAAGAAATTAGACCAGAAAATTTACTACCATCATTCAGACTATGTAGGTGGTATGAAAGAAACTACTTTAAAAGAAATGTTAAACAAGCACCCAGAAAGAGTAATTGAGTTTGCTGTTAAGGGAATGCTTCCAAAGGGACCTTTAGGAAGACAGATGTATACAAAATTATTTGTATATGCTGGTCCAGATCACAAACATGCAGCTCAGAAACCTGAAGCTTTAACATTTTAATAGGAGGTAAACTACATTGGCTAATACAAAGTATTACGGAACAGGAAGAAGAAAATCATCTGTTGCCAGAGTATATTTAGTACCAGGTACAGGTAAAATTACAATTAATAAAAGAGATATCGATGAATATCTTGGATTAGAGACATTAAAAGTTATCGTTCGTCAGCCATTAGCTGCAACAGAGACTCTTGATAAATTCGACGTTTTAGTAAACGTTCGTGGTGGTGGTTACACAGGTCAGGCTGGTGCTATCCGTCATGGTATCGCTCGTGCATTACTTAACGTAGATGCTGAATACAGACCAGTTCTTAAGAAAGCAGGATTCTTAACACGTGATCCTCGTATGAAAGAACGTAAGAAATACGGTCTCAAAGCAGCTCGTCGTGCACCACAGTTCTCAAAACGTTAATATTCGTATTTGGTTTGGAACTTATCTATCCCGGAAACAGTTTTGTTTCCGGGATTTTTTTGCATTCGAAAGACACATCTTATGATTTTGGGAAGTGCAGTATAATATTAACTATTCTCGAATTACAGGGAGAAATGTATCTATTATAGAGATTGCAAAGACAATGGGGAAGGATGCTCAATATGTTCGAATTGGGATACAGCAAGGAATTTTAAGCCTTGGAATACAATGAGAATGGGAGAATCAAGTGCGTTCAGATATTATTGCCCAGATAAGAAAGTATGGGAAGAAACAGGTTATTTAATAAAAATGTCTGAAAATCATTTTGACTTTTTTTTTCGTTAATGTTAGTATAAATATATAAAAGGTGCTACCGATAGACGGTTAGTCCAGTATATGAATTGATTAAAATAATCGCCTCAGTTTACCAGACCGGGGGCGATTATTTTTTGTGTGATTTATTACCGAGTGTATATCCAAGTCCAAAGCAGGTTAAGCCAAAACTTAAAACTGCAATGAGACCTTCAAGAGTCAACATTGGCATCCCTCCATGGAAAGATTTCATACTAGATGATTTCTATGTAAACAGAGGGTCACAGTCCCTCTGTTGAAGGACGAACCGCCTACCGAATAGGGTAGCACTTATATTATGATAACAAGGAAAGAATACAGGTGCAATATTTTTATGAAATATTTAGAAATACAAATTTGCATTAGTAGCATCAACCTAAACTGACAATTCACAATCAAGAGCGAGTGAAGCATATTTGAGAGTCTCATCAATCGCAAGGTTATGAATCAATCTTCGCGAGTTAGGTGTAGTATGTAGATTCTTCTGAGGAGTAGTTTCCGGGATTTTTTATTCTAAGAAACATATCTTATGATTCCGTGTTTTTACTTCCAACACCCTCCTTCTTGACAATTTCCCCCATTCTGTTATAATTATAAATCGTATAGTTTGTATACAAACTATTCACATACAAACAAAATCACGCACATACTACATAGATTTATACAGTACCAACAACGCATAACACCAACAATGCATAACACCAACAATGCATAACTACAAAGCCCGACCCACAGATTGGGGTTCATGAAAAAATTTTCAAGCACAAGAATGGAGTTTAACATGGAAAATTCCTTACATTACAGGCTAAGAACCTGCCACACGAACTGCCAGAAAGCAATCGTTCATCATATCAAGCAGACGACGGAACTTCGTCCTGGCGAGCCAAAAATTTTAGAATTTCTTGCAGAACATGAGCCATGCGAGCAGAAGGAAATTGCTGCAGGATGTGGACTTGATTCGGCTTCTGTAACCGGGATTCTAGGACGAATGGAGTCCAGAGGACTTGTGGAAAGGAAGATGAAACCAGGCAACCGCAGGTCACTTTACGTGACGATGACAGAACATGGAAAGGCTCTGCACGAAGAGGTAGAAAAAACGTTTTATCTGGTGGATCAGGCGGCAGAAAAAGGTCTGACCCAATCAGAAAAAGAAGAATTTACAAGACTATTACAGCTTGTAAATCAAAATCTGATAGAATTATTAGAAGAACAAAAATAAAACGAATTTATGACATCTAAGGAAAAAATAACAGGAGGAATGGAAAATTGAGAAAAAGAGTAACTGAAAAAATAAGAAAAGAAAATTATGCGGTACGTTTTCCGGTTTACATAATAGGACTATTCATTATGACATTGGGAGTATCCATGTCTGTAAAATCAAACTTAGGAGTGTCGCCGGTCAGCTCGATTCCATATACCATCACCTGTATCACCGGGCTTGAGATGGGAAAAGCAACGATTTTATTTCACATTGTGTTAGTTCTGCTGCAGGTTTTAATTTTAAGAAGCGCATTTCAAATGAAGAATCTATTGCAGGTTGTAGTTGGAATATTGTTTGGCTATTTTACGACATTTTCGAATTACCTGTTTTCCTTTTTACCATCGACAGACAATCTTGTAATTCGTATGCTGCTGATGCTTTTTAGCACCGTTTTAATTGCGATTGGCATTTTCTTTTACCTGCCTGCCGATATTGTGCCACTGGCGGGAGAGGGAGCCATGAAGGCGATTTCGGATAAGACAAATATTGTATTTAGTAAAGTAAAAATGGGATTTGATATTTCGATGGTCGTAATTTCGCTGATTTCCTGTCTCTTGATTTTGAGAAAATTAGGCTCTGTTGGAGTTGGAACCATTGTTGCAGCGGTATTGGTAGGAGCGGTTCTTGGTGTGCTGACAAAGCTTTTTGAAGAGAAAAGAGACCGTTTTCTTCAGGGAAACGCATAATTTCATAGGTAATTGCGAAACAAGTTCGCAATCTTGATTGAAAACAAGGATAGAATCCTGCAATGCAGGATTCTTGGAATGGAAGGTGGCAGTCATTCATTTAGGGCATGACAAAAAGGCTTCATAGTTAGTATGAAGCAGAAAAATTTATAAAATCTCAATTTTAAGCAATCAAAGGCTTAAGACTTCGGATGTATTGATGTTGATGAATTTTATCAGCAACGATTACTGTAACAAGTTGAGCTATGCCAGCCAAAAGTAAATCGGCATGAAGCGTTTTTTCGTTCTGGGTTTTACGATTAGCTACGCAAAAGCTGTCTTTAAAGTGGTTAATAGATTTTTCAACGTTTACACGGATTTTATATGTTTCTTCCCATTCGTCTGACCCCCGTTCCACTCCGGGATAGGCACGAAGATTCTTTTCGGGATAAACGTAAATCATTCTTCCACAGGAAGATGTTGTGCAGGGATTATCACAATGGCATACACGGCGTTTTGTTTTATCTGCTTTATTGTATTCCCATTTCATTTTCGGGCAGACAAATTTCATCGTGGGAATTTTGCTTTTTAAGTGTG
The DNA here is from genome assembly GCF_001940165.2 of Roseburia sp. 831b. Lineage (NCBI taxonomy): Bacteria > Bacillati > Bacillota > Clostridia > Lachnospirales > Lachnospiraceae > Roseburia > Roseburia sp. 831b. The sequence continues at coordinate 110,498 of NZ_CP135162.1, forward strand.
ATTTACTACCTTCTCTTTTCATAGGAAGCGAAGGATCATGAGGACAACAGGGAACACCATTTTCGTTGATGGTATAACCGTTATCTTCCATAGAAAGTTTAACGCGGAGAGGAATAAATGCTTTTTCAAATCCAATTTCACCGAAAAGAGATTTGTAGATTTCAATCGTGTCAAAAGCAGCATCACCAAGAAAAGTCTTAGGGGCGATAAGCGGATGCTTCTGAAAGAAATCAACCAGGACAGGAAGCAGGGCTTTTGAATCGGCAAGAGATTTATCCTCATCAGGAGAGTCAGATTTCTTTTCCACAACGATATCCGGATGAGCCTTTAGGAACTCTTTGTTATAGAAAGTGATATCACGGACAATACCAAGTCCGTTGGTTACAATGCCAAACTTATAGGCGTAACAGAAATGTCCATTAATGTACATCTGCTGGATTGCCTGATTGGAAGCAGCATGCGTAGGCATGGAACCATAAGCAGCCTTATAAGGATCATAGGAATCATCAAGGTTATGGGATTTCTTGAAAGCCTTTAACTGCTTGATAATACGGTTTGCGTATTTTGGATTATTTTCAGTCACCCAGGCTTCAATGCCAGAGGTATCGAAGATGGTCATAGCCGCCAGATGAGGATCAAGTTTTTGGCATATCGGTTCGGTCATATCAACCATGTGAACGAACATAGATTGTAAGTCCATCAGGAAATCCTGTTTAAAACGGGTAAATTTTGAGGCATCAGGAACAACATCAAAGCCACAGAAATCACGTAATTCCTGAGAGTATTTCAAGAAAACGATTAGGAGCATATCAGTCGGGATTGAGAATATACGCTGAATCAGAAAAGCTTTAAGCATTGGATAAAGCTGGTGCTTACGAGGTCTTCCGGTTGAAGCATGAAAATGAGTAACAAAAGAAACAGGAACAATTTCATCAAGGTTAATGGCTTCATCAAGAAGAGAAAGGAACTGGTATTTGTCGTTGTCGAATTTATTTTGGCAATCTTCAAAAACTTCTGCCAAAGAGAGCTGTTTATGTGTTATCATGTAGGTATATCTCCTTTAGGTGGATTGGTTGATAGTTTCTCACAACTCTATTTTAGCATAAACCTTGAGGAGATATTTTATTTTAACAACAAAAAAAGCCGTATTTATGCGGCTTTTGGCGTTTCGCAAGCGCCTAAATTGTCAAAAATAGAAAAGGAGAAATATATCAGAGGCGCCATTATGTAACTTGTTATGATTTTATAAAAAAGGCAAATGGATATTACTACAGCGGACAGAGGGATTTAGCGATAAATCTTATGGCGAGTGATGATGAATACACTTGGAAAGAGACATTTTTAGCAGATTTGTCTCAAAGCAAAAATCATGTTTATAAAAATAATGCAGAAAAGTATTACAAAGCTCTGCCAGCTTGGGGAGTAACAGACAATTCGAATGTTCAAAATGTAACTGTTGACAGTCAGAAGATTGATGAAGTGCATGAAATTGATGTCGATGGTGAGACATATTATCTTTGGATAATTTATGATTTGCAAACGCAGAATAAGGTTTCTGATGTTATAATAGAGTAAAAGAAACTAGGAGGGAAAAAGAATGAGAGACGAGACAAAATGTTTACACGCAGGATATACACCTGGAAACGGAGAACCGCGTGTGTTACCAATTGTACAGAGTACAACTTATGTATACGATTCTGCAGCAGAGGTTGCAGCAATCTTTGATGATCCAACCAAAGGCCTTTGCTATTCCAGATTTGGAAATCCAACGGTTATGGCAGTTGAGGAGAAAATCAATGCCTTAGAGGGTGGTGTTGGTGCAATGTGTACCACATCCGGACAGGCCGCAACATTGCTTTCCATTTTAAATATCTGTTCCGCAGGAGACAGTATTGTAAGTACACCAACCATCTATGGAGGAACCATCAATCTGTTTTCATTTACCTTGAAGAAGTTAGGAATTGAATGTATTTATGTCGACCGCGATGCTTCCGTGGAAGAAATCAAGGCAGCATTTAAACCAAATACCAAGCTTGTCTTTGGTGAGACCATCGCGAATCCGGCATTAAAAGTATTTGATATTGAAAAGTTTGCAAACATTGCACATGAGATGGGAGTACCTCTGATTATGGACAATACCTTTGCAACACCGATTTTATGTAAACCCTTTGAATTTGGTGCCGATATCGTTATCCACTCCACCAGCAAGTACATGGATGGACATGCCGTTCAGATTGGCGGTGTCATTGTCGACAGCGGTAACTTTGACTGGACAAACGGCAAATTCCCGGAACTTACAGAGCCGGATGAATCTTATCACGGAATTTCTTATACCGAAAGTTATGGAAAAATGGCTTACATTGTCAAAGCTAGAATGCAGCTGATGAGAGACTTCGGTGTTTATCCGGCTGCACATTCTGCCTTTTTATTGAATCTGGGTCTTGAGACGCTTCCGGTTCGTATGAAGCAGTATTGTGCGAATGCGATGGCAGTTGCAAAACACTTGGAGGAATCACCGGTTGTGGAAAGTGTACTTTACCCGGGACTGCCTTCCAATGAAGATTACGAGTTAGCGCAGAAATACTTAAAAGGATGCAGTGGTGTCATTTCTTTTATCATCAAGGGAGGAAGACCTGCAGCAGCAAGATTTATGGATTCTTTAAAGCTTGCATCCAACGAGGTTCACGTTGCAGACATCAGAACCTGTGTGCTTCATCCGGCAAGTGAGACGCATCGTCAGCTGACCGATGAGCAGCTTGTGGCAGCAGGCATCAATGCCGGCATGGTTCGTTTCTCCGTAGGTCTGGAAAATATAGAAGATATCATCGAGGACCTGGACCGCGCATTACAGGCAGCAGCAGAATAGAAATAAGGTTCATACTTTTGTGGATATTATCATAAGATAAAGAAAAAAGTGTGGATTAGATGCAGCAAATAAACTGGAAAAAATTAATGATAAGCTTAAGTTTAAGCCTTGGAGCAGGAGCCCTGTCTGCGTTACTGACCAAAGACAGTATGGAGCAGTACAAAATGCTTTACCAGCCGCCACTTGCTCCTCCTGGCTTTGTATTTCCAATCGTATGGACGATTCTTTATTTTTTGATGGGAATTGCGGCTTATCTGGTATGGAATTTACAGGCGGAAGAAAAAAAGCAGGCGCTGACCACGTATTTGATTCAACTGATTCTAAACGTAGGCTGGTCTGTTATTTTCTTCCGCTTTCATGCTTATCTCGTGGCATTTGTGTGGTTACTTCTTTTGTGGTATGCCATTTTTCTTACCATCCGGCAATTTTATGCCATCCATAAAACCGCGGGAAAATTACTTTTTCCATATCTCATCTGGGTGACATTTGCCGGTTACTTAAACCTGTCCATTGCACTTCATGAGATGTGAGTTTTGCCGGCTGCATAAAACCTTTTCTTTTTACAGATACTGATTGCAAGAAAAGGCGAAAGGCAGGATGATTGATATGGAAGATACGAAAAAGCTTTTAGAGGAATGTAATTCCGGCTGCAAGATGGCGATTAACAGCATGGAGCAGGTGTTAGAATACGCCAGGGATGAGAAACAGAAGGAAATTCTGATGGACTACAAAGAGCAGCACGAGCATTTAGAACAGGAAAGCTCCATGCAGTTAAAAGAGGCAGGGTGGGAAGAAAAAGAGCCGAAAGCAATGGCAAGTGCAATGTCCTGGTTTACGACTGAGATAAAGATGATGAAGGAGGACGATTCCCACCAGATTGCAAAACTAATGATGGACGGATGCAATATGGGTGTTCAGTCGGTTTGTGAGTATCAGAACCGATATCCGAACGCAAGTGGAACGGCAAAGGCGATTGCAGAGAATCTGATTCGTGTTGAAGAAAAATTTTATCAGAAAATGAAACCATTTTTATAAATGGAGGCTGCAAAAAATTTAAGACTGCTTTCTTACATTCAGGTAATATCAAATGATATTACCTTTTTTTGCAATCAAATCTATGGTATGATGGGGGAAAGCTGACACGAAGAAAGAGGAAGTAGAATGATCAAAGTTGAAAAATTATCCTATTCTTTTCCAGATAAGGAATTATACCAGGGGATTTCATTTACATTAGAAGATGGCGTACACTGCGCCTTTATCGGAAGTAACGGAACCGGAAAAAGTACATTGGTTTCCATGCTTCAGAATCCGAAGGAGTATTTGTACAATGGAAAAATAGAACGTGACGAAAATGCCAGAATCGGCTATGTGAGCCAGTTTGCCAAGAGAGAGGACGAAGGAGAGCAGACGGTTTTTGCGTTCTTAAGTGAGACATTTGTGACGCTGCAAAGCCAGATTGCAGCAATCTGTGAACAGATGGGAACGGCAGAGGATTTGGACTCCATTTTTGAAGAGTATCAGAAGCTTTTGGACTTATCAGATGCCATTGATGCCGATAACTATGAGAGCAATATTCGAAAACAGTTGAAGGTGGCAGGTTTTTCCCAGTATGAGGACCGTGCCATCTCAAAGTTGAGTGGCGGAGAATATAAGTTATTGCAGGTCATGAAGGAAATGCTGTTGCTGCCGGAACTTTTGATTATGGACGAGCCGGATGTATATCTTGATTTTGAGAACCTGAATGCACTTTGCAACCTGATTAACAATCATAAGGGAACGATGCTTGTGATTACGCACAACCGTTATCTGTTAAACCACTGCTTCAACAAGATTCTTCATTTAGAGGACAAGCAGATTCAGGAGTTCGATGGAAATTATGTCGATTACCATTTCTCCTTATTGCTTAAGAAGATGGAATTGCAGGAACTTGCCAAGGCAGATATGGATGAGATTGAGCGAAACCAGAAGCTGGTCGAGAAATTGAGGGCAGACGCAACGAAGTTTGCAGACGGAGCAAGAGGAAGAGCCCTTCGAGCAAGGGTTTCCATGTTAAATCGTCTGGAGGAGCGCCGCATCAAGGCACCATTTGTGGAACTGCGCCAGCCGGAGATTTCGTTCCATACAGGAAAAGGAAACCAGCCGGAAGAGATTGAGAACAGCCAGAATACAGAAGAGAATCAGAGTACGGACAAGAAGGTACTGCTTCGCATCAAGGATTACGAGGTGTCCTTTGATGATTTGCTGTTAGAACACGTGGATTTTGAAATCCAGGAAGGCGAAAAGGTTGCCTTGGTAGGTCCGAATGGAACCGGAAAGACCACACTGCTTCGTGAAATTTTTCACAATAACAACAAAGCGATTGAGACAGATGCAGATACCAGGATTGGCTTCTTGTCGCAGATTCAGGGCGAGACGCTTGCGGAGGAACACACACCGTGTCAGGAGTTTGAGGAGCTGGGATTTGAAAAAGATGCAGACATCGAGGCATATTTAGAAAAGTACTGCTTCCCGAAGGAATCCATCTATCAGCGCATCAAAAACTTATCCGGCGGCGAGAAAAATCTGCTTCAGATTGCAAAATTAGGTGCGCAGGATGTCGATTTTCTGATGTTAGACGAGCCGACCAGCCATCTGGACACTTACGCGCAGATTGCCCTGGAAAAAGCGATTGCAGACTATCCGGGAACGGTGCTTATGGTTTCCCATGATTTTTATACCATTGTAAATTGTGTGGATTATGTGCTTTATGTGGAGGACAAGACAATCCGGCGTATGAGCAGCAGGGCATTCCGCAAAATGATTTACGCAAATCATTTTGATAAAGATTATCTGGAACTCGAACAAAAGAAAAAAGAGTTTGAAGTGCGCATCGAGGCTGCACTGAAAAATTATGATTACGAGACGGCAGGAAAATTATCCGTCGATTTGGAAGAAATCATCAAGAAGATGGCAGAAAGATAGGAAACGAACGATGAAGATTTATCTTGCCCCGATGGAGGGGATTACCGGCTATATCTTTCGCAATGCGCTGTCACAGTGTTTTGGGGGTGTGGACCGCTATTTTACCCCCTTTATCACAACACATACGAAAAAGGCGATGAACGCGAGGGAAACCAATGACATTCTGTCGGAACATAACAGTGGAATTCCGCTCGTTCCGCAGATTATTTCAAAAGATGCCGATGATACAATAAAATTAATCGAAAAATTAGAAAAAGAGTATGGCTACCAGGAAGTCAACCTAAATCTTGGCTGTCCATCGGGAACCGTAGTGGCAAAAGGAAGGGGAGCAGGATTTCTTGCACATCCAAAAGAACTACAAATGTACTTAGAACAAGTGTATGACAAGATTGGAATTGCGATGTCGATTAAGACCAGAATCGGGCTGGAGGATGCAGGAGAATTTCGGCAGCTACTGGAAATCTTCAATCAATTTCCGGTATCCGAACTGATGGTACATCCGCGGGTGCAGAAAGACTTTTATAAAAATAAGCCAGACTGGGAAGCTTTTTCCTATGCATGTCAGGAGAGCAGGTGCAATGTCGTGTACAACGGAAATCTTTTTACGAAAGAGGACGTCGCAGAATTTCAAAAACGTTTTCCTTCCTGCGATACGGTCATGATTGGAAGAGGGCTTATTTCAAATCCGGCATTGGCAAGAGAATTAAAAGGCGGCAAACGTCTTGAGATGGAAGAATTCCAGGAATTTCATGGCTTATTGTTACAAGGATATGCAAAAGAACTTTCCGGTGATAAAAATATTTTGTTCAAAATGAAAGAACTGTGGTTTTATTTTGAAAAACAGTTCGACCACACCGATAAACACATGAAGAAAATCAAAAAGTCGCAAAGTCTCATGGAATATGAGCTTGCAGTAAAACAGCTTTTAAACGAATCGCAGATTTTGGAACAGCCAACCGTATTGTTTTAAAGAAAGGCGTACATCATGCAAAAGGTTTTGAAAAAGGAACAGGTAGAAGAGTATCTTGCATTTTTGGACCCTAAGATTGTCGAATATATCAAAGAGGATCAGACGGAGACATTCGAAGACCATATGGATTATGATTTGCTTGCATTTGACTGGTATGACATTGAGCAGGTTCAGATGCGTTCCTCTCAGATTATGATTTATATGGATAAAGAGAATTTATTTTTCTTATGCGAGGAAGAGAGGGCTTTAGAAAAAGTAAAAAGCCTGATGCCGGAAAATCAGGACAACGAACAGGTGTTATACTTATTTTTTGCCGGACTTTTGCGCAATGACATCAATCATCTGGCAGAAATCGAAGATGAGATTACGGAGACGGAGGATGAGGCGCTGGTCGGCTCCAGAAGAGTCTACCTTGGCAAGATTGTGCGCTACCGCAAGGAACTGCTTCGCCTGAAACGCTATTATGAACAGGTGGATTCCGTGCTTGATAACCTTACTGCAAACATCAACGGTCTTTTAAGCAAGGAATGCATCAGACGCCTTACGATTCTGGCAAACCGGACCGAGCGTTTCCGTTCCAGTGTGTTAAATCTGCGTGATTATGTGACACAGATGCGCGAGGCTTACCAGGCGCAGATTGATATTGAACAGAATAATCTTATGCGTATTTTTACGGTAATCACAGCCGTATTTTTGCCGCTGACGCTTATGGTAGGCTGGTATGGCATGAATTTTAAATACATGCCGGAATTATCCTGGAAATATAGTTATCTGGTATTTGTCATCATCAGTGTGGCAGTCTGCGTGATTTTATTGATTATATTCAAAAAGAAAAAATGGTTTTAGGAGAGAAAAAGTGATTCAGGATATTTTACCAAAGCATTTTACAAATCACTACATGGAAAAAAGTCCGGAAAAAGAAAGTAAAATCATCGGATTTCGGGAGAATCTGATTTTTTTCCGGGAAAAAGAGAAGAAAATAGAGTACCTGACCTATCAGGATTATACTGCAATTTGTCGCGAATTCAAAAAAGAAGTGCCATTCTGCCGCTATTTGTTTTCGATTGACGAGGAGGACTATTTCCTTGCAGATGTAAGCTTTCTTGAGAACTGGAATGGTTTTTCCTTCCACAGAATGTTTGAGATTCGTTCGATGCGCCCGATGGATGCCATGCTTGCAGGGGCAACGGCATATCACCTCTACGTCTGGTACCGGGACAACCGTTTTTGCGGACGATGTGGCGCACCGCTGATACATAAAAAAGAGATGAGAGCCTTAGAATGTGAAAAATGTCACAATCTCGTGTTCCCAAAGATTGCGCCTGCCGTGATTGTGGCGGTGACAGATGGGAATCGGATTCTGATGACGAAATATGCAGGGCGTGAATATAAGCGTTATGCACTGATTGCCGGATTTACCGAGATTGGAGAGACGGCAGAGCAGACAGTCATGCGTGAAGTGATGGAAGAAGTCGGTGTCAAAGTGAAAAATATCCGTTATTATAAAAGTCAGCCCTGGGGATTTGACAGCAATTTGCTGCTCGGATATTTTGCAGAATTAGACGGCGACGATACCATTTCGATGGATGAAGAAGAATTGTCGGTAGCAGAGTGGGTGCATTACAAAGATGTTCCCGCTGATTCCGAAGGAATCAGCCTGACCAGAGAGATGATGACGAAATTCCGCACAGAGAAAGAAAAAGAAGCATAATTTTTTTAGAGATTCGGGTGTCATAAGGCAGCGTAACACTTTCTTGTTGGCAATTTGCACAATGCCAAGTCTATTTCGCTCCGATGAGTGAACATAAGAAAAGTCTAAGTATGCCTGATAAAGATTACGCAAGATAGGAGAAGAATATGAGGGTTGTACCATATCAGGAGATTTTAGAGAAAAAAATAAAACGGCAGAAGGAGTTACTTGCGCTGGGCGCAGAATGTCATGCGAACGGACACTGTTTCCACTATGGGAAAATTTCGTTTGGATGCCGGGACTGTTACACGGGAGAGCAGTCGATGAATCTTTTCATCGGGACACAGTGCATGTGCAAATGTCCCTACTGTTATTACGATGAGAACAAGAGTGAACTGTTGTTAGATGCCAGTCAGGAGCAGCGGGAGATTGAAATTGAGAAGATGAAACTGCGCGATTTCGAGAATTACAGGCCGGCGATTGTCTCTTTTTGCTCGGCAGGGGAGACGCTGCTCTACCTCGATACGTTTGAGCGCTATGCGAAGGAACTGTATCCGCTGATTTATGCAAAAGATATCAATCCATACACGTTTCTTTACACCAACGGAATCCTTTGCAACGAAGAGAATCTGACCAGATTGAAAAAGATTCATGTCAATGAAATCCGTTTCCATATCTCTGCCAGCGATTTTGCACCGCAGGTGTTAGAAAATATGAAACGTGCCAAAGAGATGGGATTTCGTGTGACGGTGGAGGAGCCAAGTTATCCGCTAAACCGTGAAAAATTGATGAGTCTGCTGCCATTTTTTGAAGAGATTGGTCTTGACCATTTGGATTTGGTCGAACTTCATCTGACCGAGTTTAACCGTGACCGGATGGAAGCACTTTATCCGGGTGACGATTACCTTGCCTATAAAGATTATTTTTATCATCTTTATGACAACGGAATGGTCTATGACATCATGGAAGAATGTATCAAAAAGAACTATCATTTTTCTGTGCTTGACTGCAATTCAGGAGTGGAGCGATGCCGCAATAACTTAGACCAGGACGTGCTTTTTGAATGGAACTGCGTGGAGGGAATGTGTGCCGATTATGACACCGGAACAGGCTTTCATCCCCGTATGAAAAATGGAAAAAAATATCTCGATTCGGAGACTATAGAGAAAAAATATAAAAGTTAACACTTGACGTGGGAAGCAAAATTAGGTATATTCATGTTGTTATATGACTGACGGAAAAAGTGGAAGAACCACATGGAGTATAACAGAATAGCAATGCCGACCGTCTGGGCAGAATCGCTCGGACTGTCGGTTTTCTTTGTATCGACAGTTAGTTACAACTAACTGCAAAAAACGACATACAAAGATCCCCCGGGCAATGTCATTTTTCGAGAAAAGTGACGGAGTGTAACGATTGTTACAGCAAAAAACAACAAAATAACGCATAGTAAAGCGGTAGGAATTGACAAGGAGGATATCAAATGCAAAACGAATGGAGAAGTTTTCAAAAAGGAAGCTGGGAAAGTGAGATTAATGTAAGGGACTTTATTCAAAGAAACTACACACCTTATGATGGTGATGACTCTTTCTTAGAGGGACCAACACAGGACACAACAGATTTGTGGCAGGAAGTCTTAGAACTTTCCAAGAAAGAAAGAGAAGCAGGCGGTGTTTTGGATATGGACACCAAGATTATTTCCACAATCACTTCTCATGGACCAGGATATTTAGATAAAGACAAAGAAAAAATTGTCGGTTTCCAGACAGATAAACCTTTCAAGCGTTCCTTGCAGCCTTATGGTGGAATCCGTATGGCGGTAAAAGCTTGTGAAGATAATGGATACAAAGTAGACCCGGAAGTGGTCGAATATTTTACCACACATAGAAAAACACATAACGCAGGTGTTTTTGATGCATATACACCAGAGATGAGAGCTTGCCGTTCTGCACATATCATTACCGGACTTCCGGATGCTTACGGACGTGGACGTATCATCGGTGATTACAGAAGACCGGCACTTTACGGTGTAGACCGACTGATTGAGGACAAAGAGGAACAGTTAAATTCCACACGTACCATTATGTACTCCGATGTGATTCGTGAAAGAGAAGAATTATCCGAGCAGATTCGTGCTCTTAAAATGTTAAAAGAATTAGCAAAAATTTATGGCTGCGATATTTCAAAACCGGCAAACAATGTGTTAGAGGCAACACAGGCTGTTTATTTTGCTTACCTTGCAGCAGTCAAGGAACAGAACGGTGCGGCAATGTCCTTAGGACGTACCTCAACCTTCTTAGACATCTATGCACAGCGAGATCTTGCAGAAGGTACTTTCACAGAGAAAGAGATTCAGGAAATTGTGGATCAGTTCATCATGAAGCTTCGTATGATTAAATTTGCACGTACACCAGAGTATAACAGCATTTTTGCCGGAGATCCTACATGGGTAACCGAATCCATCGGTGGTGTCGGCGTAGATGGCAGACATATGGTAACCAAGATGTCTTATAGATACTTAAATACTTTGAACAATATTGGAGCAGCACCGGAACCAAACTTAACCGTACTTTGGTCTACAAGACTTCCGGAAAACTTCAAGAAGTTCTGTGCAAAGACATCCATCGCACACTCTGCAATCCAGTACGAAAATGATGATATCATGCGTGTGGTTCACGGAGATGACTACGGAATCGCTTGCTGCGTATCCTCTATGAGAATTGGAAAAGAGATGCAGTTCTTTGGAGCAAGAGCAAACCTTGCAAAATGCCTTCTTTACGCAATCAACGGTGGTGTGGATGAAATCAGCGGCAAACAGGTCGGACCAAAATACCGTCCAATCACATCCGAATATTTAGATTACGATGAAGTATGGGATAAATACAAAGACATGATGAAATGGTTAGCAGGTGTTTATGTCAATGCGTTAAATATCATTCATTACATGCATGACAAATACTGCTATGAAAAATTAGAGATGGCATTGCATGACAAAAATGTAAGAAGATGGTTCGCAACCGGTATCGCAGGATTTTCCGTTGTAGCCGATTCTCTTTCCGCTATCAAATATGCAAAAGTAAAACCAATCCGTGATGAGAATGGTGTCGCAATCGATTTCGAAGTAGAAGGTGACTTCCCGAAATATGGTAACGACGATGACCGTGTCGATGAGATTGCAAAAGAGGTTCTTCACACCTTTATCGGTTATGTAAAAGGAAACCACACTTACCGTGGAGGTATCCAGACAACCTCTATCTTAACCATTACATCCAATGTTTCTTATGGCAAGAATACAGGTGCTACACCAGACGGAAGAAAGAAAGGGGTTGCATTTGCACCAGGCGCAAACCCAATGCACGGACGTGACACCCACGGAGCAGTCGCAGCACTTGCATCTGTTGCAAAGATTCCATTTATGGATTCCCAGGATGGTATTTCCAATACCTTTACCATCGTGCCGGATGCATTAGGAAAAGAGGAAGCTGGTCAGGAGACAAACTTGGTTGCATTGTTAGACGGCTATGCATCCCAGGGTGGACATCACTTAAATGTAAATGTTTTAAATCGTGACACTTTATTAGATGCACAGAAACATCCAGAGCTTTATCCACAGCTTACCATCCGTGTATCCGGTTACGCAGTAAACTTCATCAAACTGACAAAAGAGCAGCAGGATGAGGTAATTGCACGTACTTTCCATGAAAGAATGTAAGACGATATCTGGTTAAAATTTTTGGATAGAATAATAGTTGAAATGATTCAGGCTCCTCGCAATAGGATTGTGGGGAGCTTGATGACTACAAAAGTAGTTGTATATAATTTGAGCAAGCCGCAGGGAGAACAAGAAAAGATGGGATATATTCATTCACTTGAAACATTTGGAACCGTAGACGGACCAGGCGTCCGTTTCGTTGTATTTTTTGAAGGATGTCCAATGCGCTGCCAGTATTGTCACAATCCAGACACCTGGCATATGCAGGATGGAACAAAGATGCAGGCAGATGAGATCATTGAAAAAATGGAACGAAACCGTTCCTATTATGCGACCGGTGGAATTACAGCAACGGGTGGCGAGCCGATGATGCAGCTGGATTTTTTACTGGAGCTTTTCACCAAGGCAAAAGAAAAAGGGATTCCTACCTGTCTGGACACTTCCGGCATTATGTTTCCTGGGACGCAAGAAAATGTATTATGTCAAGAGAAGATACCAGGCATGGAAGATTCTTTATGTCCAGAAAAGTTATCAGGCAAGGAAGATTCCTTATGTCCAGAAAAGTTAGCAGACAAGGAAGATTCTTTATGTCAAGAGAAGATACCAGGCATGGAAGATTCCTTATGTCCAGGGGAAAAACAGAAAAAAGACCGGCTTGAAAAGATTGCCTGTCTGATGGAGGTAACCGACCTTGTGATGCTTGACATCAAGCACATAGACGATACAGAGCATCGCAAACTGACCGGTCAGTCCAATCAGAACATTCTTTCCTTTGCAAAATACTTAGATTCGATTGGAAAACCGGTGTGGATTCGTCATGTGGTAGTTCCAGGAATTACCTTAGAAGAACACGAGTTAAAAGAACTTGGCAGATTTTTAAGCACACTTTCCAATGTTGAAAAATTAGAAGTTTTGCCGTATCATTCGCTTGGAAAAGTTAAGTACGACAATCTCGGCATCGAGTACCCACTAAAAGATACACCGCAGACGACCAAGGAACAGGCGGCGTGGGCAAGGGAACAAATCTGTTCTACCTGGAAAAGGGAGAAAACAGGGGAAAATTAAGAAAATATAAATAAGCTTTTGACTTGTTTTGTGCCCGGGCAGGCTCTATAATGAATCTAACCAAAGGGATATCCAGTTTGGATATCCTTTTTTGACTAGGGGATTAGGGAGGTTACATGGGATGAAATTCGCAATGTCAGAGGGACAAAAGAGGTTTTACAAAGATCTTGCTGCGCTTGTGATACCGATTTCAATTCAGAATCTACTCACAAATGCGGTGAATTCAGCAGATGTATTTATGCTTGGCTATGTGGGACAGTCAGCACTTTCAGCAGTGTCGTTAGCGAATCAGTTTCAGTTTATATTAGGAGGATTTTTCTTCGGAATCACATCGGGAATTACGATGTTGGCGTCTCAATATTGGGGAAAAAAGGACACCGATTCTATTCAGACAGTCATGGGAATTGCGATGAAGATTTCGTTTGTGATTTGTCTGATTATATTTTGTGGTGCTGTTTTTGCACCGGAAGTTTTGATGAAAATATACACAAATGATGCAGAATTAATCGCGATTGGGGCATCCTATCTAAGGGTCATTGGAACATCCTATCTGCTTATGAGTGTGTCACAGGTATACCTTTGCATTTTAAGAAGTACGGAGAGAGCAAAAATCAGTACTGCAATCAGCAGCACGGCATTGATTTTAAATATTGCATTGAATGCAGTCTTTATCTTTGGACTTTTTGGAATGCCAAAGCTTGGCGTTGTCGGTGTCGCAATTGCAACTGTGATATCGCGAGTGGTGGAAGTGTTTCTTTGCGTAGTTGATATGATGCGCGGAAAAAGTTTTCAAGTAAAACTAAGCACTGTGTTTGCCAGAAATAAACTGCTGTTTCAGGATTATTTAAAATATTCGATACCGGCATTGGCAAATGATATTTTGTGGACACTGGCGTTTTCCACCTATTCGATTATTATGGGACATATGAATTCGGATGTTGTTGCGGCAAGTTCAGTTGCAACGACAGTGCGAGATTTGCTTACTATTGTCTGTTATGGCCTTTCGTCCGGTGGTTCCGTTTTGCTTGGAATTGAGATTGGAGAGGGACGGATGGAGCATGCAAAGAAAGACGCTTCCAGACTATGTCATGCAACCTTTATGTTTGGTGTATTGACAGGTTTGCTGATTTTAGCAACAAGACCGTTGGTATTTGCCTGTTTCCAGCTAAGCGACCGTGCTTACGAGTACTTAAATATTATGCTGATCATCAGTTCTTATTATGTGGTAGGGCAGACGATGAACACGGTAACAATCGCAGGAATTTTCCGTGCGGGCGGAGATTCCAGATTCGGAATGATCTGTGATGCAGTCACAATGTGGTGTATCTGTGTTCCGCTCGGATTTTTGAGTGCGTTTGTATTTAAATTACCGCCGATGGTGGTGTATTTTATCCTCTGTCTGGATGAATTCTGGAAGATTCCAGTGGTTTACCACCATTACAAGAGTTATAAGTGGCTGAAAGATATTACGAGAGATTTTTAGGAAGAAAGAAAAAGTGTGAAAAATGCTCCGCAAGAATCGCACTGAGGCGAAGTTGAACAATGTCGCAAATGCGACCCGCCGCAGGCGGAGAATTCTGCAAGCGAGATTTTTTCATACACAAGTTTGTGCGAGACACAAACTTGGAATGTGCAGGAATGGAGATTAGAATGTTAGAACAGAAACTTGAGTTCCATGAGATTTGTCTAAGTGACCAGGAATGGATGAATGAGAAACTAAAGGAAGACAATCTGGGAGCTTGTGAATATTGCTTTGCAAACAACTATTTATGGAGGAAGGTGTATCATACAGAAGCAGCGCAGTTATTTGACTGTGGCATTATCCGGTTTCACGAAGAGGGAAACCACATTGTCTATTCGTTCCCATTTGGAAATGGAGACAAGAAAAAAGTGCTTTCTTATCTGAAAGAACAGTGTGAAAAAGAGGGACGAACTTTGGAACTGTATCCAATTGTGGACGAAGACAGGTTGGAATTATTGGAGTGGTTTCCGGGTCAGTTCGAGGTGGATGCAGACCGCGATGATTTTGATTATGTGTATACCGTGGAAAAGCTTTCTACTTTAAAAGGCAAGAAACTCCACGGAAAAAGAAATCACATTGCGCGTTTCAAGGATGCGGATGACTGGAGTTACGAGCCGCTTTCCGATGAAAATGCCTTGGAATGTAAAAAAATGGCATTCCAGTGGAGCAAACTTCGGGAAGAAAAGTGGAACGAGGAAATGCAGCAGGAACTGGATGTGCTCACGGAGGCTCTTTCTTTATGGAAGGAACTGCATCTTGTGGGCGGCGTCTTGCGAAAAGCAGGAGAGATTGTTGCTTTTTCCATGGGAGAGCCGTTGACGGAGGACAGCTTCGTTGTCCATTTTGAAAAAGCTTTCCCGGACTTGCAGGGAGCATATCCGATGATTAACCAGCAGTTTGTGCTGCATGAATGTCAGAAATATAGTTATGTAAACCGAGAGGAGGACACCGGAGATCCTGGCCTTCGAAAAGCAAAACTTTCCTATTATCCAGATGTTTTGCTGCGCAAATATCGTGCCATTCAAAGCCAGGTTGTGTTTGCAAATGAGTTTGATTTTCCGGCAATTCAGGAAATCTGGCAGGCGTGTTTTGGGGATGAGGAGGAGTATATCCAATTTTACCTGAACCACCGTTTTGAGACGGAAAATATGCTTGTGATTCATGAGGATGGAAAACCGGTTTCGATGGCAAGCTTTTTCCCGGCTGAACTTATGGTAGGAGAAGAGCGGGTGCCAGTCCTTTATGTGTATGCGGTTGCAACGCTTCCGAAATATCAGAAAAAAGGCTACGCAGCGCAGATTCTAGAGTATGCCAAGAAAAAATATAACAGACCGTTGGTTTTGCAGCCAGCTGAAGCATCGCTGGAAGCCTATTATGAAAAATTAGGATTTGAATCCTTTTTTGAAAAAGAAAGTATAGACTTTGAGAAGAAGGGTATCGCTTTCGAGAAAGAAAATAGGAATTTTGAAAAAGAAAACATTGCTTTTGAAAAGACTATGGATGTAGTTGATAACACAGAGGTCTCTGGGAAAGACGACTATGAAAGTGTTTTAGCGGGCTGGTGTTTCAAAGAAATTACACCGGCGGAGTATAAACAGATACGTGATGCATATTATGGAAAAGACGGCTATGTCTGCTGGGATGAAAAAGCGATTGCATATGCCATTTATGAAAATAATTTCTGCAATGGTAAGGCAAGAAAGCTTGTTCCGGCTGAAAATACAGAGGAGTGGGTCAGCGAAAACACAGAAGAGACAGAGCATGCAAGGGAAGAACTGCTTTTATACCGCATGGAAGATGGAGATTGCCGGATTATTGAGACAACATTAGAGATGGCGGAGCTTCGAAAAGTAGCAAATGCAATGATGCAGTCCGGCATGGCATCGAAGGTTTTTCTGGAGAATGCGGGTGGTATGATTTGGCTGCCACAAGGGAAAAAGCAACTCATTTCTTTACAAAACCCATATCTTAATTTAACTTTAGGGTAAAAATGTAAAATTTTTCTGAAAAATCACAAAACAAAGCACAATTGTCTTGCGATAAACGTAAAATATGTTATAATATAGACATGATATATCTGTATCAAATAAACGACGAAGGGGTGGGCATCATGAGAATAACGATTACAGGAAGAAACATCGAATTAACAGAAGGATTAAAAGCCGCAGTGGAGGACAAGTTAGGTAAATTAGAAAGATACTTTACTCCAGACACAGAGGTATATGTAACGCTTAGCGTGGAGAAGGAGCGCCAGAAAATTGAAGTGACCATTCCGGCAAAAGGCAATTACATCCGTTCAGAGCAGGTAAGCAACGATATGTATGTATCCATTGACCTTGTGGAAGAAGTCATTGAACGTCAGTTGAAAAAGTACAGAACCAAGATAGCAACCAAACAGCAGAATGCCGAATCTGTTTTCAAGAAAGAATTCTTAGACAATTCAGATGAGGAAGACGAAGAGATTAAGATTATTCGGACGAAGAAGTTTGGAATTAAGCCAATGTATCCAGAAGATGCCTGTGTACAGATGGAATTACTTGGACATGATTTCTTTGTATTCATGAATGCAGAGACAGAGGAAGTAAATGTTGTCTATAAGAGAAAAGGCAATACTTACGGATTGATTGAACCGGAATTCTAAAATAGGAATTGAAAGGGAGAGCAGATTTTGCTCTCCCTTTTTTAGCGGGTTCCATTGGCATTCTTGTGTTTCAGTGAGAGGGAGTATCAGTACTTCGCTTTTTCATTGAGAAGTTTATATCAGTACTTCATTCTTCATTAGAAAGTTTATATCAGCACCTTGTTCTTTATGTGGGGAATCGCTTCTTGTGCTCGAACAGAGAGAACGTATTTGGAGTAGAAAATGAAAAAGTTATCTAAAAACACCTAAAGCAATCAAGCGAATGGAGTAGGAATTTCAGAAAAGTGAAAAAAACACCTAAAGTCGCCAGAACAATGGAGTGGAAAAATAAGAAAACCTTTAAAAACACCTAAAGTCGCCGGAGCAATGGAGTGGAAAAATAAGAAAATCCTAGAAAACACCTAAAGTCGTCAGAGCAATGGAGTGGAAAAACAGGAAAATCCTAGAAAACACCTAAAGTCGCCGGAGCAATGGAGTGCGAATTACAAGAAGTACTTGAAAACACCTAAAACTCATCCAGGCATGCAATGGGAAAATAAGTTGAAAAACCCAGACAGCAAGAAAAATAAAAAAAGTTGAAAAAAACACTTTACAAAATAGTTTTACTATGATAAGATATCAAACGTTGACGGCACAAACCGTAGGACATGGGCTTATAGCTCAGCTGGTTAGAGCGCACGCCTGATAAGCGTGAGGTCGGTGGTTCGAGTCCACTTAAGCCCATTATAAATAGGAAAAGGATTTGCACATCTGTGCAAATCCTTTTTTGTGTGTAATAGGAAAATCCGTTCCTATTACATAAAAATGCTTCGCGAGGATCACACTGCAGCGGAGTTGAACAATGTCGCAAATGCGACCCGCCGCAGACAAAGAACCACTTTTTTCACCTAAATCTTACACATAAATACTCTTTGGCCATTCATCCTGGTGCGCTGTATATGTCTCATTCAACCAGTCGACTGCCTGCTGTTTTCCCTCCATGGTAAAAGGAAAAGTATTTTTCATAATTTTCTCCGGGGCGGTGTTGGCGAAGGTGTAGGGACCAGGCCAGACATAGACGTTAAAATGATCGTTTCCCTCTTCTTTTTCCAGCTCTAACTGAAAACGCATTCCGTGGTAACTTCCACGAAATTTTTCCTTCTTATAAAAATTGAGGTTTAAAACTTCTTCTGTTGTAATCACGAAATGTTCCTCCTAAAAATAAAATCTGTCTTTGTACTGAATACATTTTACCTCATTTTTCATCAGAAATCCAAGTGAAAATCTGGTATATTTTACCTGGAAAAAGGGGTGGATTTTTGCTTTAAAGCATTAAAAAGTCAAACGGACAAAGAAAAATTATATTTTTTTACTAGGAATTTCATGGGATAATTATGAATAAAAAAACATATATAAATGCGTAATTATGAATAAATGTAAAAATAAGTTGAAGAAAACGTAAAAATAATGTATAATTATATAGTCTATGGCAGAAAACTTAGTTATTGACAACTGAATTTTTGCATGTATAATTATAGACATGTTGTGCGTGCGACGCATACATTTGTATATGAAGAGAGTGCAGTGGACAATGGGGTCCGTTGGCACTTTTTTTGATTGCAATAAATTAATTTAACAAAATAAAGTGATAACGTAATGGAGCATAACGCAAAGGGGTAGAAAAATGAAGTTTTCAGAGATGCCATATAAAAGAATTGATATGGATCAGGTCGAAAAAAAATTCAAAGATATCATTGAGCGGACAAAGAATGCAAAGAGTGGAGAAGAGCAGTTTACAATCCACAAAGAGTATTATGCGTTGAACGATGATATTCAGACGAATATGACACTGGCATATATCAGACATGATATCGACACGACGGATGAGTTCTACGAGAAAGAACAGAATTTTTACGACGAAGTGATGCCGATTATCAATAATTATGAAACAACTTATGGAAAAATCTTGTACGAATCACCTTATCGTGAGTACTTAGAGAGCAAGATTGGGAAAGTTCCATTTAAAAATATCGAATTATCGTTAAAAGCATTTGATGAGAAGCTGATTCCATTGATGCAGGAAGAAAATGCTTTGGTAAGCCGCTATGATAAATTGATTGCAACGGCGAAGATTCCTTTTGACGGGGAAGTATATAACCTTTCCCTGATGGGCAAATTCCAAAGAAGTTCTGACCGTGAAGTAAGAAGAAGAGCATGGAAGGCGGTCAGCGATTATTTCTTATCGGTAACAGATGAAATCGATGAGATTTATGACAAGATGGTAAAGAACAGAACCGAGCAGGCGAAGATGCTTGGTTATGAGAATTATATTGAACTTGCTTATTATAGAATGGGTCGTAATTGTTACGACAAGGATATGGTGGCAAATTTCAGAAAACAGGTCAAAGAATTCTTTGTTCCATTTGCAAACAAGCTTCATGAACAGAGAAGAAAAAGAATTGGTGTGGAAAAGTTATCCTATATTGATAACGGTGTTTATTTCACAAACGGTAATCCGGAACCAATCGGAACACCGGAAGAAATTTTAGCGGCCGGACAGAAGATGTACAGTGAACTTTCTCCACAGACGAAAGAATTTTTCGATTTCATGAGAGAGAACGAGTTATTCGATGTATTAGGAAGAAAGACAAAGAAACAGGGCGGATATATGACCTATCTTCCGAATTACAAATCACCGTTCATTTTTGCAAACTTCAACGGAACGAGCGGCGATGTCGATGTTATCACACATGAGTGTGGTCACGCATTCCAGGGTTATCTGGTGCGCAACGAAGAAATTCGTGAGGTGGCAGACATTACCATGGAGACCGCAGAGATTCATTCCATGTCGATGGAATATTTCACATACGGATGGATGGATTTATTCTTTGGAAAACGCAAGGATGATTATCTGACCATGCATTTGGAAGATGCATCCGCATTTGTGCCATATGGATGTATGGTGGATGAATTCCAGCACATCGTGTATGCAAAACCGGAAATGACACCACAGGAACGAAAAGAAGTCTGGATGCAGTTAGAAAAAGAATACAGACCACATATGGATTATGAAGATGATCCGTTTTATTCCAAAGGAGGATTCTGGCAGAGACAGCCACATATTTTCCAGGTGCCGTTCTATTATATTGATTATTGTCTCGCAAGTGTTTGTGCAATGCAGTTCAAAGTCATGATGGATGAAGATTTTGAAAAAGCATGGAACAATTACTATAAACTTTGCAAATTGTCAGCAAGCGATTTCTTTGTCAATGTAATCAAAGAAGTCGGATTACAGAATCCATTCGAGGATGGATGCATCAAAGAGCTTGTAGAAAAGTTAAGCGCAAAGACATTTGAGTAACATGTATTTGACAGATGCCATCAGGCAGGCATCCGTTGAAGATATAGATTAAAGGAGGAAATGAATAATGAAGAAAAAGATTGTAAGTTTAATCTTAGTTCTCGCAATGAGCACAAGCATGCTTGCATGTGGCAGTTCAAAGTCATCAAGTGATTCTTCTACTGATGCAGCAGGAACAGAAACAGGCAGCGATAGCGCTTCCTACGACGAACAGTCTTCTGCAATTTATGATGAGCAGTTAGGCGACTTCTATGATACTTACCAGACTGCACAGGAAGCAGATACTGTTTCCGAGAAATATGCATTGGATGCAGTTGCAGAAGCAAAATTATTGGAATCATGTGTTATGCTTCCATTATCTACACAGGGTGGTTTATATGCCATCTCCAGAGTGGCTCCATATACAATTGGTTATTCAATGTGGGGAAATGATAACAGAAGATATCACCAGGCTTTAGTTACTGATAAATTTATCAGCAATGCAGACAGAGATGAGATGAAAGCAAAATGGGCTGAGTTAAAAGGAAAAGGAACTTACGAAGATTGGGCAGAATCTTATCTTACAGATAAGGGATATACTTTAAAAGACAGTTATACTTTGATTTACCCATCTGATCCTGTAACATGGGATATCTTAGCAACATCCCAGTCAAACGATTCTGATGCAATTGTTAATACTTATGACGGATTGATGGAATATGATGTAGAAGGAACACTTCAGCCGGCATTAGCAGAAAGCTATGAAGTATCGGATGACGGATTAACTTATACATTCAAACTTCGTGAAGGAGTAAAATGGGTAGATTCCCAGGGAAGAGAAGTTGCTGATGTAAAAGCAGACGACTTCGTTGCTGGTATGCAGCACATGATGGATGCACAGGGTGGACTTGAATACTTAGTACAGGGTGTCATCAAAAATGCATCTGAATATATTGATGGAACTATCACAGACTTCTCACAGGTTGGTGTAAAAGCTGTGGATGATTACACAGTAGAATACACTTTAGAGGAGCCATGTACTTACTTTACAACCATGCTTGGTTATGGCGTATTTGCTCCAATGAGCAGAACTTATTATGAATCTATGGGTGGTAAGTTTGGTCAGGAATACGATTCTTCTGCTTCTGATTATACATATGGTAAAGATGCAAACTCCATCGCTTACTGCGGACCATACCTTGTAACAAATGCAACTGCTAAGAATACCATTGTATTCCAGGCAAATGATTCCTATTGGAACAAAGACAATATCAATGTTAAGACAATTACATGGTTATATAACGATGGATCTGATGTGACAAAATCTTATGTAGATGCAAAAGCTGGTACCGTAGATGGAACAAACTTAAATACTTCTACAATTCCAACTGCAAAAGAGGATGGATTGTTTGATGATTATGCATATGTATCTCAGACAACAAGTACATCTTTCACAGCATTCTACAACTTGAACCGTACAGCATTTGCGGATGCAAATGATGAGACAAAAGTTGTTTCTGACCAGTCTGAGGAAGACAAGGAAAGAACAAACAAAGCAATGAACAATGTTCACTTCCGTAGAGCAATCTCCTTCGCAGTAGACAGAGGTTCCTATAATGCCCAGGCTGCAGGAGAAGACTTGAAATACAATGCACTTAGAAACTCTTACACACCAGGTACATTTGTACAGCTTGATGAGGATACTACAATCTCTATCAATGGAACAGATACCACATTCCCTGCTGGAACAAACTATGGTGAAATCGTTCAGGCTCAGTTAGATGCTGATGATTTCAAAGCAACGGTATGGGATCCTACGGCAGATAACGGAGTAGGTTCTTCCGATGGATTCGACGGATGGTACAATCCTGATAATGCCGTTTCTGAATTAGAGACAGCTATTGCAGAACTTTCCGATGAGGGTGTTACTGTCGATGAAAGCAACCCAATCGTTCTTGATTTGCCATATCCATCTAACGATGAAAGATTTACAAACAAAGCAAATGCTTACAAACAGTCTGTAGAAGCTTCCTTAAATGGAATGGTAAAAATCAACTTAGTAGAAGCTAAGGATCTTGATGAGTGGCAGTATGCTGGATATCTTACAAGCTACGGCTATGAATCAAACTACGATATCTATGATTTGTCTGGATGGGGCGCTGATTACGGTGATCCTAAGACATACCTTGATACTTTCTTGCCAGACTATGCAGGATATGTAGTAAAATCTCTTGGTATTTTCTAGAGTGATGATTGTGTTTTTTGTTGCCTGATTAATATGAAAAGAAGATGTGGCCGGAGCGGGTTTCCCGTTCCCGGCACATTATATGAGTGAACAATTATGACAAAATATTTAGTAAAACGTTTATTACGAGGATTGGTGTCAGTTGTTATCGTAGTTGCAATCGTTATGACCATGATTTATTCTTTGATGGATCGTAACCTTATCTTTGCAAAGGATAACACATATTCACACCAGAAGAATAATTCAAAAGTAACATATGCTTATGCAAAATGGGAAGAATACGGATACTTAGATTATGTATCTTATGCAGATTATCTGCAGGCGCTCACAAATAAAGGTGAGATTGATGAAGAAACAAGAAGCAGCGTAGTAGGAATTGGCAGAACAGCAGACAAGGATTCAGATACAGTAAAAGAATACGTTGCGCAATTTAAAGATTATTATGAATCCAAAGGTTATACAATAAAACGATTAGATGCCGTTATGATGAACGGTAAAAAGATTGCGGACGGTGGACAGCCACAGCTCTTTGCTTATAAAGACGTCCCACTGTGGACACGTATGTGTTCATACTTCTCAAAGTTAATTACAATTGATAGTGTTAATAATGTTGAAAATATTGTAGGGGAAAGAGGAATATCCTTTACTTTACATGACCCTGTTTATGGCGGGGATAAATTTTCACCTGCAATTATCGGAAATGGTACCACACATAAATACCTGTTATATTTTGATAACAAGTTCCCATTCGTACATCAGAATATAATTACCATTAATCTTGGTACTTCCTATTCCGTAAATGAAGGTGTCGATGTATTTAAAACAATGAACAGCGCACAGGGATCTTATACAAAATCTCTGATTACATATCCAACAGGATTACAGGAAAACAGTGCAGATGATCTTCATACAGCAACTTATGTAAAGAATTCTCTAAAGACCAGTCTTGTATATGAAGCCCGCTACACAGATGACTATACCAATGTAGATACGACAAAATCCGCATTGTCAAAAGTAGGATTTTCCTTTGTCATTGGTTTGATTGCATCCATTCTTGCATACCTTATCGCAATTCCACTTGGAATTATGATGGCAAGAAAGAAAGATAAACTGATTGATAAGATTGGAACAATCTACATTGTATTTATTATTGCGGTTCCATCTTTGGCATATATCTTCTTATTTAAAGCAATTGGTGGAAAGGCAGGACTTCCAACTACATTTGATTTGGAATCGACCAGCAAGTTAATGTATGTGCTTCCGATTATTTCATTGGCACTTCCACAGATTGCAAACTTAATGAAGTGGTTACGTCGTTACATGATTGATCAGATGAATTCTGATTATGTAAAATTTGCAAGATCTGGTGGCCTGACTGAGGGTGAAATCTTTAAGAAACATATTTTAAAGAATGCAGCAATTCCGATTGTGCATGATATACCAGCAACCGTTCTTTACGCATTGGTAGGTGCTATTATCACAGAGCGTGTATATGTAGTTCCTGGTGCAGGTAACTTGTTAACAGAAGCAATTGGAAAATATGATAATGGTGTTATTGTCGGTGTAACATTGTTCTATGCAGTTTTATCCGTTGTATCCATTATTTTAGGTGATATCCTGATTTCCATTGTAGATCCAAGAATTTCATTTTCTAGTAAGGACAGGTAAAGAAGTATGAATCAAGATTTAGAACAGTTTGGCTTGTCAGAGGAAGAATTGTTTTCCCGTGTGGATCACAGCGACCTTGACGCAGAGAAGATTACGGCACCAAGGTATTCTTACTGGCATTCCGTATTCCGTGTATTTTTTAAGAAAAAAATAAATATTGTAATTTTAGCACTTTTAGCAGTTATTCTTGCATTTACTTATATTTACCCACTGTTTGTCGATTATGATAAATTTGGTAACTTGTTGAATGCAACTGCAAAACATTTGTCACCATCCGCTGCAATGAAACAGTTTGGCGCAAATATCCACTGGATTTTAGGTGCAGGTGCTGCCGGACAGTCTACCTTTGATGCGATTTGGTTTGGATCTAGAATTTCCATCTCGCTTGCGCTGGTGTGTGGATTGATTAACATTACAGTCGGTGTAATAGTTGGTGCAATCTGGGGATTCTCCAAAAAAGTAGACAGAATCATGATGGAAGTTTACAACGTGGTTGCAAACGTACCATACATCCTGATTGTATCTGTTATGGTTATGATTTTGACAGCAAGCTTCTGGACGATGGTCTTTGCGTTGACCATCACAGGATGGTTAACCATTGCGTACTTCATCCGTACACAGGTAATCATCATCCGAGACAGAGAATATAACCTTGCATCCAAATGTCTTGGAACATCAACAACCAAGATTGCAATGAAAAACATTCTCCCATTTATGACATCAATCGTAGTTACGGTTGCTGCGACAGAGATTCCAAACTATATTTCCATGGAAGTATTCCTGGCATACATTGGAATGGGACTTTCAGACATGTCCTTAGGACGTCTGATTTATGAAGCTGAGAGCGCAATGGTTACACCTGGATGGGGATTCGAATTCTGGAGCCCGGTTGTTATTTCAGCAATTATCACAATAGTATTGTACGTTGTAGGACAGAACCTTGGTGATGCATCTGATCCAAGAACACATATGTAGAGGTTACCGAAATGGAAGATAGAAAAGTTTTATTATCCGTGAAAGATTTGGATGTCAAGTTCCATGTACGTGGAAGAGAATTGACCGCAATCCGTAATGTTTCACTTGATATTTACGAAAATGAATCAATTGCAATTGTAGGTGAGTCCGGTTCCGGAAAGTCTGTATTTACCAAGACATTTGCAGGTATGCTCGATGGAAATGGTTTTATCTCAAATGGTAAAATCATTTACAACGACGAGGAGTTATCCGATACCGTTGTAAAGTTAAATGATACAGCGAAAAAGACCATCAAAAACTCACTTCACAAGTTGAATGAATATTCCAAGTTAGAGTTTGGCGCAGCAACCTATCGCCAGATTCTGGAACTGGAATCAGAAAAACGTCAGAAAGCAAGCTTATCTGAGGAAGAAAAAGAAGCTGTTGAAGGAAAGATAAAACAGCTCAAGAGCAAGAGAAATGAGGAATATAACTTAAAACAGACTTACGATCCTTCCAAAGAAAAAGATAAGATTAAACAGGCAGCGCAGGAAATCTCAAGATTAGACAGCGAAATCAAAAATCTTCAGAAAGAAGATGAAAGATTAATAAAAGAGAAAAAGAAAGCGCTTGCAAGCGATACAGCATACTTAAATGAGTATGCAAAGAAGATGACAGCTCTTCGTGAAAAACGTGCAAAAGAAGTAACTGCAGAGATTTCTGAGGAGACAAAGAAAAGAAATGAGATTCTTGCAAAAGAACTTTACCTTTCTGTAGGAAGATATGGATTTACAAAGAGAAATCAGTTAATCAAAAAGCTGTTAGATGCGTTAAAGAATGCAATGCAGCTTGGTGTTGATCTGATGGACGAGGAAGAACGTAATGCAATCTTTGATACGGTTGCGTTCCGTGTAAAATATCTGGATGAAACAGAAGATACCTTACATGGTACCTGTATCTTAAACCTTGCAAAGATTAAATACGAGAAGGACTGGAGCCAGATTCGTGGTGGCAAGATTGCAACCGTATTCCAGGATCCGATGACATCCTTGAACCCAATTATTACAATTGGAAAACAGATTACATCCGTTATTTTAAAACACCAGGATTGTACAGAGGCTGAGGCCAGAAACAGAGCATTAGAGTTAATGCGTAAGGTTGGAATTCCAAACGTAGAAGCACGTTTTGATGATTATCCATTCCAGTATTCCGGTGGTATGAGACAGCGTATCGTTATCGCAATCGCATTGTCCTGTCAGCCAAAAATCTTAATCTGTGATGAGCCTACCACAGCGCTTGATGTAACAATCCAGGCACAGATTTTGAAATTGTTAAAAGATTTACAGAGAGAATTCAACTACACCATCGTATTTATTACACATGACTTAGGTGTTGTTGCAAATATTGCAGACCGTGTTGCAGTTATTTATTCTGGACAGATTATCGAGATTGGTAATGTAGATGAGATTTTCTATGATCCACGTCATCCATATACATGGGCATTACTTTCTTCACTGCCACAGCTTGCACAGAAGAATACAAAACTTTATTCCATCAATGGTACGCCACCATCTTTGTACAATAAGATTGTCGGTGATGCATTTGCACCGAGAAATCCATATTGCTTAAAAATTGATACTCTGGCTGAGCCACCAATGTTTAAGGTAACAGATACCCATTATGCAAAAACTTGGTTGCTTGATCCAAGAGCTCCTAAGATTGAGAAGCCTGAGATCATCCAGAATACACAAGAGAAACTGATCAAAGCATTTAATATAAGTATAGGAGACGGAGAACGTGTCTAAAGAGAATAAGAAAAAAGTAAATGGTACCCATGTTTCTCATTTGCCAGAACATGGACCAATCGATGAGAATGGCAGAGAAGTCTTACTGTCATTAAAACATGTAGATATTACGTTTGGTAAAGGTGAAAATGCGGTAAAAGCTGTTAAGGATGCATCTTTTGATATCCACAAGGGAGAAACGTTCTCTCTTGTTGGAGAATCCGGTTCCGGTAAGACAACCATCGGACGTGCTGTTATCCGTGTAAACCAGTTATCAGGCGGTGAAATTTATTACAAAGGTGTTCCGATTACTGGAAAGATTCCACATTCCCTGGATCGTGAAGTAATTCGTAACATCCAGATGGTATTCCAGGACCCTGCAGCATCTCTAAATGAGCGTGCAACAGTAGATTACATCGTATCCGAAGGTCTTTATAACTTCCATCTGTATGAAAATGAAGCAGACCGTGTGAAAAAGGTTGAGACCATGATCAATGAGGTAGGTCTTCTTCCTGAGCATCTGACCAGATACCCACATGAGTTCTCTGGTGGACAGCGTCAGAGAATCGGATTGGCACGAGCAATGGTTATGGAACCAGAACTTGTTGTTGCCGATGAGCCAATTTCTGCTTTGGATGTTTCTATCCGTGCGCAGGTATTGAACTTATTAAAGAAATTCCAGAAGGAAAAAGATATTACATATTTGTTTATTGCACATGACCTTTCTATCGTACGTTTCATTTCGGATCGTATCGGTGTTATTTACAAAGGTAATATCGTTGAGGTTGCAGATGCAGAGGAGTTATTCAACTTCCCATTACATCCATATACACATTCTTTGATTTCTGCGATTCCAATTCCAGATCCAGAATTAGAGAAAAACAAAGTGTTATATACATATGATCCATCTATCCATGATTACAGTGTAGATAAACCTGAGTTTGTCTGCGTTGGACATGACCACTGGGTATATGGTAATAAGAAAGAGATTGAAGAATACAAGGCATTGCGTGATAAGAATGAGCCAATTCAGTCTATCACAATTCGTAAATCAGGCGAACAGAGCACTACCGAAGAAGTTCATGAAAATGTAGTTTCCGAAGAAGAAATTGCATTACCACCAGTTCACGATACCGGAAGTGTATGGTATGTGGTATTGTCTTTCTTCCTTCCAATCATTGGTATCATTATGGCATTGGTATTCAAACACAAGAAACACTTCCGCAATTACAAGGCATGTAAGAAGGGTGCGATTGCAGGATTTATCGTAATTGGAATCATTCTTGCTATTTTTGCACTTGCACTTTTAGCGGTTGTATTCTAAAATTAAAGATAGCAGGAACTTAGAGAGATTTAAGTTTTAACGTAGAGAACGGGGCGGATATGAAGATATCCGCCTGTTTCTTTATAGAAATCAGAAAAAGAAGTGGAATAGAAAAGGATAGAGGTAAAGATGAGACGTACAGGAACAAATGAAAGACCCGTTGTCAGACCTGTGATAAAGGCAGAACTTTCCGAAAAAAATTCAAAGCGTAGATTGATTGTGGTCATTGTGTTGATTCTACTTGCGACAAGCGCATTTACATATGGAATTGTATCTTATTTAGGAAAAGAATCCGGCTGGACTACAATTGTAGCTAAATCGGCATCAGAGCGAAACTGCAGTGACGAATTTGTGTTCCAATATTGTCTGGGGGCAAGTGGAGCCTCAGCAACAGCGGAAGGGAAAGAAATACAACTGCTTTACACAGACGCAACAGTGAAGGCATATCAGCTTTTTAATACAGATGAGACATTTGATGATGTGCATAACATGGCATATTTAAACCAGCATCCGAATGAGGAAGTAAAAGTAGATGATGTGTTATACCAGGCATTTTATCTGTTAGAGAAAAGTGGAAACAGAAGCCTTTATTTAGGGCCGGTTTATGAGGTGTATGATGGTCTTTTTTCCTGCACAGAAGATTACATGACGGCAGATTATGACCCACAGCAGAACGATGAAGTTGCATCCTTTGTGGAGCAGGTTTCAGCTTTTTCCAGTAATTCGGACGCAATTCAGATAGAATTACTCGGAAATGACAAAGTAAAATTGAAAGTTTCCGATGAATATCTAGCTTTTGCAAAAGAGAACGAAGTGACAGATTATATAGATTTTTATTGGATGAAAAATGCGTTTATCATCGATTATCTTGCAGATGTGATGATTCAAAACAACTATACGCTTGGCTCAATTTCCAGTTATAACGGTTTTGTAAGAAATTTGGATGAGAGTGAAAATTCATACTCCTATAATCTATATGACAGGGAAGAGAATACCATTTACGGAGCCGGTGTGATGGATTACACCGGGGCGAAGAGCATTGTATATCTGCGCAATTACCGGATGACAGAGGTGGATGACCAGTATTTCTATGAGTTTGAAAACGGGGAAATCCGGAATGCCTATTTAGATGCAGCGGATGGAAAAAGTAAAACTTCTTTAAACAACCTGGTTTGTTATGCCACAGACCAGACCTGCACGCAGATATTGCTTCATATAATGCCGGTTTATATTTCGGACTCTTTTGACGCAAGCGCGCTGTCAGCCTGGGTAAATGAGGGGATTTATTCCATTTACTGTGCGGATCACACCATTTTTTATAATGAGGATGGTTTGAAGATTCATGACCTTTATGAGAAAGATGGTGTAACCTATACAACTTCAAAATTTTAACGAAAATCAAGTAATACAAAAGGAGAAGAACAATGGGTGATTTAAAAAGTTTAATGCCAAAGAAATTAGGATTTGGATGTATGAGACTTCCGGTTATCGGGGAAGACACGGCAAAAATTGATGATAAAGCATTTTGTGAAATGGTGGACAAATATTTAGAACAGGGTTTCTGCTATTTTGATACTGCTTATCCATACCACAATGAGAAGTCCGAAGAAGCGGTAAAAAGATGTATCGTCAACCGTTATCCGAGGGAACAGTTTTTCCTCGCAGACAAGATGCCGGTCTGGAATGTAAAGAAAACGGAAGATTATGACCGCATTTTTGAAGAGCAGAAGAGACGGTGCGGCGTGTCATATTTTGATTTTTATCTGTTACATGCAATGGATAAGGCACGTGTAGAAGAGACAGAGCGTCTGGGTGGTTTTGAGCGTCTGGCAGAGAGAAGAAAAGCAGGAGAAATCAAGCACCTTGGTTTTTCTTTTCATGACAGTGCAGATGTGTTAGAGGAGATTTTAAGCAATCATCCAGAGTTAGAGTTTGTGCAGCTCCAGATTAATTACTATGATTGGGATTCTGAGTCGGTGCAGTCAAGAAAATGCTATGAGACAGCAGTGCGTCATAATGTCCCTGTGATTGTAATGGAGCCGGTAAAAGGTGGTACGCTTGCAAATCTGATTGGGGAACCGGAAAAGATTTTGAAAAAGTTAGATGACAAGGCAACTCCAGCTTCGTTTGCAATCCGTTTTGCAGCTTCTTTGGATAACGTGATGCTTGTCCTAAGCGGCATGTCAGATATGGAGCAGTTGTTGGATAATACTTCTTACATGCGAGAGTTCCAGCCACTGAATGAGGAAGAAAAAGATGCAATTGTGCGAGTTGTAGATGAATTACATAAAATTCCAACAATTCCATGTACCAAATGTCGTTATTGCGTGGAGGGATGTCCAAAGAAAATTGTCATTCCGTCCGTGTTTGATGCCTATAATTTTTCCGTACAGTTCGGAGTCAATGAAAAGACCAGAAAGGGTTACGAGAATGCTGTGCAGGAGCATGGAAAGGCAAGCGATTGTATCCATTGTGGAAAATGTGAAAGCCAATGTCCACAGCACCTTGAGATTCGAAAGCTGTTAGAGGATGTTGCAAAGACATTTGAAGATGGGACCTCAGGGGAATAAGATTACTGTTGAAAACAGAGGTAATTTTTTGTTGTATCGCAAATGCAAATTCTTTATAATAAAAGGAAAGAATAAAATAGGAGAGACAAAAGATGGAAAACCTGATTGTGTTAATCATTGCAATCATTGGAATTATTGTGAAAGCAAAATCATCCGATGAGAAAAAGAAAAAGCAATATACTTATCAAAAGCCACAGCAGC
This sequence comes from Roseburia sp. 831b, assembly GCF_001940165.2. Lineage (NCBI taxonomy): Bacteria > Bacillati > Bacillota > Clostridia > Lachnospirales > Lachnospiraceae > Roseburia > Roseburia sp. 831b. Next base: position 141,990 of record NZ_CP135162.1, read on the forward strand.
CAAGGCAGGCACAGCCGCAGTATACCCAACAGTCAAGACCTGTACAGCCGCAGTACACAACTCAGCAGCCAAGGCAGGCACAGCCGCAGTATACCCAGCAGCCAAGGCAGGTACAGCCGCAGTACACCAAGCAGCCAAGGCAGGTACAGCCACCAAAGCCGCAGCGGGAAAGATATGAACAGTGGAAAGCTGCGAAACAATCAACGCAGGGCAAGGCAATGGATGCGATGCAGCAGCTAAAACAGCAGGAGCAGGAAAATTCGATTCTTGAGCGTGCAAATTTGAACTTGCAGGAATACGAAGGCGATGTGGAGAGCGATATGCTAAGTCAGGTAAACGACAGAATTGTGACGGGATATTCCGGGGAGATGGAGTTTGAGCGTGATTTTATTGCAGAGGGAATCGAAATGCTTAACAGCTTTCAGGTGCCGGATTCTGTCGAACAGTTTTTGACTCTTCCAGAGCAGTAAGAAGAGCAGACAAAAAGTAATTGCAGAAAATGGAGTAGAAAATGGACAGAATACCAAGAAGCGGTGAAATTTACCGTCATTTTAAAAATAAGTTATACCAGATTGTGACGGTTGCAACACACTCTGAGACAAAAGAACAGCTTGTGATTTATCAGGCATTGTACGGGGACTTTAAAACATACGCAAGACCACTTGAGATGTTTGTCAGTGAAGTGGACCATGCGAAGTATCCACAGGTAACACAGAAATATCGCTTTGAGAAAGTGGATATGAGTGAAGAAAAAGCACAGGAATGTGGACAACAATCGATAAATAGTATGCAGCAAAACGCAGATAATGTTTGCGCGGCAGAGAAAAAAGATTCAGTTGTGAAGACAGAATTTTTGACTGCAGGGACAGAAGCTTTGGCTGCAACAAACAAATCTTCTATTACGGAAAAGAAAAATAGTCTGTTAAATCAGACGGCGGAAGAGAAATTGATGGCGTTTTTTGATACAGACGATTTTGAAGAACGTTACCAGATTCTAGTATCGTTGCAGGATGAGATTACAGATTTGATGATTAATAATATAGCGGTGGTACTTGATGTTGTGATTCCGGAGGGAGACACAGAGTACCGTTACGAAGAATTAAAGCGCTGTTTCCGTACAAAACAGCGCTATGAGAATAGCAGATTAAGATAAACCTAGCAGCGTTTGCTTAACGTGCTGTTATGATAAGCAGTAGAGAAGGTGACGTCTTCGCCAAACCATTCCGGTGGAACGAAGGAGTTGGCGTCTTCTTCTGTTTCAAACTCAACTTCTGCGAGCTGCAATGGAGCAAGCTCGCCCTCGAAGATATCAAGTTCTATGGTATGTTTTTCATCCAATGGAATGAGGTATCTTCTTTTTTGTATTAAAATACCATCAATTTTGGTTACAAGATGGTCAAAAGCTTCCTTGTTGAGTGGAAGATTGTATTCCTCCCTCACCATAAGTCCTTTTCCCTTATAAGTTAATGTATATTTGTCGTTGGAACGACGGACCCTGACCACCGGGTCGGTATTTAAATACCCCTGTGAAATCACTTTGACAGGGTATTGCTCTAGATGTTTTGGCAATTCTTTCACCAAATATTTTCGTTCGATTTCCATAAAAACCTCCAGGCTGTTCTAATATATTGATTAGGATGTGCAATTTGATAATATAGTAAACAGCTTTTGCTTGCACATCCTAATCATTATATTGTGAAAAAAACGAAAATGCAATATAATAGAGACTGGTAAAAATGAATTCGTCATGAGGAAAGGTGAGGAAAATGAGTAAAATTGGTATTTTTTTAGCGGAAAGCTGCGAAGAGATTGAGGCACTTACCGTCGTAGATATTTTTAGAAGAGCAAAAATGGAGATTGAACTGATTTCTATATCCGATTCGAAAGAGATTACAGGTTCTCATAAGATTCAGTTTATGGCAGAGACAACGGCAAAAGAAGCAGATTTTTCTACACTAGACGGTATTGTTCTTCCGGGTGGAATGCCGGGAACCCTTCATTTAGGTGAGAGTGAGATTGTAAACCAGACAGTCCAGACATTCGCAAAAGAAGGAAAATTAGTGGCTGCAATCTGTGCTGCACCAAGTGTATTAGGACAGGCAGGAGTGTTAGAAGGCAAGCATGCAACCTGTCATCCGGGATTTGAAGAGAAGCTGACAGGAGCTATCACAAGCGAAGACAAAGTAGTGGTAGATGGAAATATCATCACCAGCCGTGGAATGGGAACAGCAATTGATTTTGCACTTGCAATCGTAAAATATTTCGCTGGAGACGAAGCGGTTGCAAACGTCTGCAAAGGATTAATCTATCATATTTAGCATGGATTCCTTTTCTTGAAAACAGGAAAAAAGAGGGTTGTGTACCGCAAGTACATGACCCTCTTTTGCTTTGCCCATGAAAGCAAACTATTTCATCTGTTCTTCCTGTTTCATGATCATTTTTTTGACCATTTCACCACCGATAGAACCAGCCTGTGCACTGGTTAAGTCACCGTTGTAACCATCTTTTAAAGGTACTCCGATTTCACTTGCAACTTCCTCTTTGAAACGTTTCATTGCGTCCTTTGCCTGTGGTACTGCCATCTGGTTTGTTCCAGAACTTGAATTAGATCCACTCATGATTTTTACCTCCGTAACGATACTGTTGATTGTCACCAGCAAAGCCTGGTGCAGTTGTTTTGGATGAACAAGTAGTAAGTTACTGTTTATCCTAATGCTATTATTTACAGGATAGGAAATATTATGATGGTAATTTTTGAGAAAAAGTGTTGACAAGTTAATACGAAAGTGCTTTACTAAAGTAGTATTCTAAAATTTTGAGGAAAGAGAGGTAATAAACTATGATTAGAAATACGAAATTGAACAAATTTGAACTGAATCATGTTGCAATTACCTCGGTGTGTGCGAAGAACCAGGCATAGGTGTATGTTTGGGGATAGCATAGGGATAGACGACGTTTCGCCGCGGTGATGGTTTCACCGCGGTTTTTTTGTGCTTTTTTTGAAATTCAGGCACGTTTGTCTATAACACATTGAGGAAAATGATTTGGGCGTAAAAGGCAAAATAAAAAGAAGAATGGAGGAGTTTTCGTGAAGAAATTAAGTACATATCTAGGACGATATTGGTATGGTTATCTGTTTGCAATTGTTTGTATGGTTGCAGCAATCGTACTTGATATGATTTATCCTAAAATAACACAGAGCATCGTCGACGACGTTATGATTGGTGGACAGATGCAGCTTTTGAAAGGACTGTTAATTGGAATTGTGTTGGTCGGAGTTGGCCGGTGTGCGTTCGGATACTTCAAAGAATTTACCTTTGATGTACTTTGTTCCAAGATTGGTTCCCAGATGAGAAAGGATTTGTTTCATCATATCCAGACCCTTTCGATGGATTATTTTGACAATACCAATACAGGAGAATTGATGGCGCGTGTCAAAGATGATATTGACAAGGTGTGGAATGCGTTAGGCTATGTCGGAATGCTTGTCATTGAGGTGACCATTCATGTCAGCATCGTACTGTATTGCATGTTTTCTTTAAACTGGAAAATGACATTTATTCCGCTTGCCACGATGATTGCATGTGGAGTAATCGCAATCGTGATGGAGCGAAAATTAGATAAAGTTTACGAGGATATCAGTGAGGAGAATGCAGTTCTTACCACCGTTGCAGAAGAAAACCTTGCCGGTGTCCGTACCGTAAAAGCTTTTGCGAGAGAAAAACACGAGATTGCAAAATTTTTATCACACAACAAACGTTACTATGAATTAAACATCAGACAGTCAAAGGTTTTGGTGCGCTACTACCCAATGTTTTCGTTTGTTGGAAAAATGCTTCCTGTTGCAATGACAGTTGTAGGTGGATTTTCTGTTTTGAATCAGACGATGACCTTAGGAGCATTGGTAGCCTATGTGGAATACAGCAGAAATTGTACCTGGCCGATGGAGATGCTTGGATGGCTGACGAATGACCTTTCCTCTGCGATTGCGTCATACAAGAAAATCAAGAAGATTTACGCACAGACTTCCAGCATCAAAGAAAAAGAGAATCCGGTTCACTTAGATGAGGTGAAGGGGGAGATTACATTCGAGCATGTCGATTTTGAAATTGAAGATGCCCATATTTTAAAAGATGTCAGCTTTGATGTAAAACCAGGCGCAACCATCGGAATTATGGGAGCAACCGGTTCCGGTAAATCTTCGATTGTCAATCTGATGCAGCGTTTCTATGATGTAAAAAAAGGAAGCGTCAAGTTGGATGGCGTGGATGTCAGAGATTTAAGCTTAGAGCAGCTTCGAAGCAGTATATCAGTGGTCATGCAGGATGTGTTCCTGTTTTCCGATACGATTGAAGAGAACATCAAGATGGGATTAAGAAAACAGCTTCCGATGGATGATATCAAAGATGCGGCAGAGCGTGCGCAGGCAAAAGGTTTCATTGAAAACATGGAAGAACAGTATGAAACGGTTGTCGGAGAGCGTGGTGTGGGTCTTTCCGGAGGTCAGAAGCAGCGAATCAGTATTGCAAGAGCACTTGCGAAGAAGAAACCGATTCTTGTAATGGATGATTCCACATCTGCTTTGGATATGGAGACAGAACACGAGATTCAGAAGATGCTGAACGAATTAGATTCAACTACAAAAGTAATTATAGCGCACCGTATTTCTGCGGTCCGTCATGCAGACGAAATCATCTACTTAGAGGATGGCAAGATTGCAGAGCGCGGAACACATGAAGAATTACTTGCTAGGAAAGGACTTTATTACAATACTTACATGGCTCAATATGGAAAATTTTTATCCGCCTAGGAAGATTTTTCAATAAAGCCTACACATAAGGAAGGAGCGTGAAAAGCGTGGCAGTTAACTCATTTCGAGAAGATGAACAGATGAAACATACCGACCGGAAAAAGATTTTGCGTCGATTATTTTCCTATCTGTTAGATTATAAACTTACCATTGCAGGAGTATTGATTTGTATGCTTGTAACCGTTGTGATTGCACTGGTCAATCCACTTTTGATAGAAGCAGCAATCGATACTTACATTGCAAAAGGTGACGTCAAGGGATTACTACGGCTTGGAATCATTGCACTGGCAATGAATATTGGATACATTATTCTGGTAAAGGTACGAATGTATGTCATGTCGGTGGTATCCAACAAAATTCTGTTGTCAATCCGTCAGGAACTATATGAACACATTCAGAAGTTATCTTTTTCCTTCTTTGACAGCAGACCAACCGGAAAAATTTTAGCGCGTATCATCGGGGATGTAAACTCTCTAAAGGACGTGCTGGTAAATATGGTCACAACACTTTTGCCGGAATTTGCAACAATTGTTGGTGTTGTCGTTATCATGCTGGTAAAAGATTACAGACTTGGATTTGCGGCATTAAGTACCGTGCCGCTTATGATGGTAGCTATCTGTATCGTGCAGAATGTATCACACAAAAGATGGCAGGTTTACCGTAAAAAATCGTCAAACTTAAATGCCTATGTGCATGAAGACATTGCAGGAATGAACGTGGTACAGAGTTTCCGTGCAGAAAATGAGACAAAAGAGATTTTTGAGGATTTGACAGACCAGCACCAGAAATCGTTTGTCAGTGCGGTTGTTTTTGCGGATATGTTTGGACCGGTCATCGATTTTTGCTGGGGATTCGGTTCCATGATTATGTATTTTGTCGGTATCGCAATCCTTGGAGTCGACCACATTTCCGTTGGTTTGCTTGTTGCGTTCGGCAGCTATATCAATATGTTCTGGAACCCGATTATGAATTTAAGTAACTTCTACAATCAGCTGGTTACCAATATGTCAGCAGCAGAGCGTATCTTTGATATTTTGGATACCGAACCGGACATTGTGGATGGAAAAGATGTAGAAGAGCTTCCAGAGGTAAAAGGTGCAGTAACGTTTGACCACGTATCTTTTACATACGATAAAGGAACACCGGCAGAGACAAAAGTATTAAATGACGTTAATTTCCAGGTAAAACCAGGCGAGACAATCGCACTTGTCGGACCGACAGGAGCCGGTAAAACTACAATTGTAAATCTAATCAGCCGTTTCTACGATATAGAAGAAGGAAGAATTCTGATTGATGGACACGACCTTACCAAGGTTTCAATCGAGAGTCTGCGAAAACAGATGGGTGTGATGACGCAGGATAACTTCATTTTCCATGGAACAGTAAGAGATAATATTTTATATGGAAAATTAGATGCGACGGATGAAGAGATGATTGCAGCAGCCAAAGCGGTCAATGCGCATGACTTTATCATGAAGATGGAAAAAGGTTACGATACCGAGTTGAAAGAGCGTGGAGCAGGTCTTTCCATCGGACAGCGTCAGCTGATTGCATTTGCAAGAACCATGATTTCGATGCCAAAAATCCTGATTTTGGATGAGGCAACCTCAAGTATCGATACGCATACCGAACTTTTGGTGCAGCAGGGAATCGAGGCGCTTCTAGCAGGAAGAACCAGCTTTGTCATTGCGCATCGACTGTCGACAATTCAGAATGCAGACCGTATTTTTGTCATTGATAAAGGCGGTATTCTAGAGCAGGGAAGTCCGAAAGAACTGATGGAGAAAAAGGGATTTTATTATAACCTTTACATGGCACAGTTTGCAGGTTTGCAGTAGGAGAGAATGTAAAAGGAGGATGATGAGGATGAAACGTAAGTTCGTATCAAAAGGAATGTTGGTTGGTGTTGCAGGAACGCTGCTGGTTGCTCTTGCAGCCTGCCAGCCGGGTGAGACAAAGGAAAAGACACCAGAAGCAGCACAGCAGGAAAAAACGGTTTTGGAGATGGAGAGTACATCAGAGCCAATACAGGAAACACAGACCAGTGAAACGGAACAGGATACGACAGAGGAAAATCTGGGATTTTCTTTTTCAGATTTAAAAAATGTGCAGTTTGTGTTCAGCAGTGGTGTCGGTGGCTGGTGTACCACACTGGATATCGCGGAGGACGGAAGCTTTTCCGGTGTTTATCAGGATTCTGATATGGGAGACACCGGGGATGGTTATCCAAATGGAACCTATTATTATGCAGAATTTACAGGAAAGTTTGCACAATTAAAACAAATTGATGATACGACTTACGAGACATCTATTGAGAGTATCCAGCTGAAACAGACGGCCGGGGAGGAAGAAATCATCGACGGCATGAAATATGTTTACAGTGAACCATATGGTCTGGACGATGCAAAAGAAATCCGCATCTATACAAAAGATGCAAGGGTAGCAAATCTGCCGGAAGGCTTTGTCTCCTGGGTGAGATATAATCAGGAGCTTGGTGAGACACTTGATTGCTACGGATTATATAATGTGGCAGCAGAAGAAGGATTTGTTGGCTGGGAATATGAAGAGGATGCGGCAGATGCTGCAACGGATATCAACGATGAGCTTGCGGCAGTAGAAAAGCAGGCAAAAGAGATTGAGGATAAGCTTCAGGGAGATGACCTTACACAGGGGGACTACAATATTTTGACCGGGCAATTATTTAACGTATGGGATGACGAGTTAAATGCAATCTGGTCAAGGTTAAAGGATACGCTTTCTGAGGAAGAGATGGAGAAACTTACAAAGGAAGAACGTGAGTGGATTGCGGACAAGGAAGAACAAGTCAAGGAGGCTGGATTAGATGCGGAAGGAGGCACCATGCAGCCGATGCTAGAGAATGACAAAGCAGCGGAACTAACCAGAGAGCGTGTCTATGAATTAGCAGATTATCTTTCTGAAAAATAAAAGAGTTTCGTTTCTAAATGCATAGAGATGCTTTCTGAAAAAAAGTGCTAGTAATTTCGCAAACTCTATGCTATAATGCTTAAATGACTGCGATATAACGTGAATTGTACATCTATGATATTTCATATATATAAGGAGGAAAATAATAGTAATGAGTGTACAGGTAGAAAATTTAGAAAAAAACATGGCAAAACTTACCATTGAAGTGCCAGCCGAAGAAGTAGAGAAAGCTTTACAGGAAGCATACAACAAAGAGAAGAACAAAATCAGCCTTCCAGGATTCCGTAAAGGAAAAGTACCTAGAAACATGATTGAAAAAATGTATGGACCAGCTGTATTCTACGAAGAGGCAGCAAATATCTTAATCCAGGCTAATTATGCAGCCGCAGTAGAAGAGAGTGGAGCTGATGTTGTTTCAAGACCTACTATCGATGTAACTCAGATTGAAGCTGGAAAACCTTTCATCTTCACAGCAGAAGTTGCCGTTAGACCAGAAGTTGAACTTGGTAAATACTTAGGTGTTCAGGTTACAAAGATTGACACATCTGTATCTGACGCAGAAGTAGAAGAAGCTTTAGAGAAAGAAAGAAATAATAACTCCAGAACAGTTGCTGTAACAGACAGACCAGTTGCAGTTGGTGATACAGCAATCATCGACTTCGAAGGATTCATCGACGGAGTAGCATTCGAAGGTGGTAAAGGAGAAAATCATCCATTAGAGATTGGTTCCCACTCTTTCATCGATACATTCGAAGATCAGTTAGTTGGTAAGAACGCTGGAGATGAAGTTGAAGTTAACGTAACATTCCCAGAAGAATATCAGGCAAAAGACTTAGCTGGTAAGCCAGCAGTATTCAAAGTTAAGATTCACGAAGTAAAAGCAAAAGAACTTCCAGAATTAAACGATGAATTTGCACAGGATGTTTCTGAATTCGATACATTAGAAGAGTACAAAGCAGATCTTAGAAAGAACTTAGAAGTTCAGAAAGAGAACGAAGCAAAACGTACAAAAGAAGACGAAGCAATCAAGAAGATCATTGATAAATCCAAGATGGAGATTCCAGAAGCAATGATTAAGACACAGTGCGAATCTATGGTAAATGAATTTGCTCAGAGAATCGCTCAGAGCGGACTTTCCATGGAACAGTATATGCAGTTCTCCGGACTTACAATGGAAAAATTAGAAGAGCAGGTTCGTCCAGAAGCTGAAACACGTATCAAGAGCAGCCTTGTATTAGAGCAGATTGCAAAAGACGAGAACATTGAAGTCAGCGATGATGAAGTAAAAGCTGAAGTTGAAAAGATGGCAAAAGCTTACGGAATGGAAGCTGACAAGTTAATGGAATACTTAGGAGATGCTGAAAAAGCTTCTATTAAGAGAGATCTTTCTGTAACAAAAGCAGTTGACCTTATCATGGAAAACGTAAAAGAAAGAGCAAAACCAAAGTCAAAGAAAGAAAAAGAAGCTGAAGCAGAAGCAAAAGCAGAAGCATAAGATTTTAGAGTAATTGAGAAAAGGAATCAATACAGGCAGACTGGCTCAGATGAGCCGGTCTGTTTGAGATTTATGCAAAAGCAAAAAAGGATAAAGTAGTTCTAAAATTTTTCTGAAAAAAGCGAAATAGGATTGACAATCTACTTCAAAAGACAGACAATTTAAGATAGGACTGTAATTAGATTGGAGGAAATTAATATGAGTTTAGTACCTTACGTCATTGAGCAGACAAGTAGAGGAGAACGTAATTATGATATCTACTCACGTCTGTTAAAAGAAAGAATCATTTTCCTTGGAGAGGAAGTAAACGAGACAACAGCAAGCTTAGTGGTAGCTCAGTTGTTATTCTTAGAGTCAGAAGATCCAAATAAGGATATTCATTTATACATCAATTCCCCAGGTGGAATGGTAACCGCAGGTCTTGCTATTTATGATACTATGCAGTATATCAAATGTGATGTTGAGACAATCTGTATGGGTCTTGCAGCAAGTATGGGAGCATTCCTTTTAGCTGGTGGTACAAAAGGCAAGAGAATGGCTCTTCCAAATGCAGAAATCATGATTCATCAGCCATCCGGCGGAGCAAAAGGACAGGCAACAGAGATTCAGATTGCTGCAGAGAACATTTTAAAGACCAAGAAGAGATTGAACACGATTCTTGCAGAAAATACCGGTAAATCATACGAGCAGATTGCTGCAGATACAGAGAGAGATAATTACATGTCTGCACAGGAAGCAATGGAGTACGGTTTGATTGACAGAGTTATCACAAGCAGATAAAATAAGAATCAGAGACCAAGGAGACCTTATCCGAATCGCAAGATAAGATAGGGAAAGGGATTAGAAAATAATGTGAGGGTACCCCGGACGGGATGCCCTCATGTAGAATTATGGAGAGTAACGATGGCGGGAAGAAATGATGAGAAGTTCCGGTGTTCTTTCTGTGGAAAGACACAGGATCAGGCCAGAAAATTAATTGCAGGACCAAATGGTGCCTATATTTGTGACGAATGCGTAGAGATTTGCGCAGAAATCATCGAGGAAGAATTCGATGACGAAGAGGCAGGAAAAGAGACAGAAGATGCTAAAGAAAGCATCAATTTATTAAAACCAATTGAGTTGAAAGCTTTTTTGGATGACTATGTAATTGGACAGGATCAGGCAAAGAAAGTTTTGTCTGTTGCAGTATATAACCATTATAAGAGAATTATGGCAGGTGCAGACACCGGAGTTGAGTTACAGAAGAGTAACATTTTAATGTTAGGACCAACCGGATCTGGTAAGACATTGCTTGCCCAGACACTTGCAAGAGTGTTGAACGTTCCATTTGCAATCGCAGATGCAACAACATTGACAGAGGCCGGATATGTCGGTGAGGATGTGGAAAATATCCTTTTAAAACTGATTCAGGCAGCAGATTATGATATCTCACGTGCAGAACACGGTATTGTCTACATTGATGAGATTGATAAGATTACCAAGAAATCGGAAAACGTTTCCATTACACGTGATGTTTCCGGTGAGGGTGTGCAGCAGGCATTGCTTAAGATTTTAGAGGGAACGGTTGCGTCTGTTCCACCACAGGGTGGCAGAAAACATCCACAGCAGGAGCTTATCCAGATTGATACCACCAATATCTTATTCATTTGTGGTGGTGCATTTGATGGCCTTGAGAAGATTATCGAGACCCGTATGGACCAGAAATCTATCGGTTTCAACGTGGAAGTAAAAGGAAAGAACGAAGAAAATGTAGGTAAGTTATTTAAGAAAGCATTGCCACAGGACTTTGTCAAATTTGGCCTGATTCCAGAGTTTATCGGACGTGTGCCGGTAACAGTATCCTTAGATGCACTGGATAAAGAGGCATTGGTTCGTATCTTAAGAGAGCCAAAGAATTCACTTGTAAAACAGTATGAGAAATTATTTGAGTTAGATGGTGTTGCATTGGAATTCGATGACGATGCAATTGATGCAATCGCAGAGAAATCCCTCCAGCGTAAGACTGGTGCGAGAGGACTTCGTGCCATCATGGAAGGAGTCATGATGGATCTAATGTATCGTATTCCGTCAGACGAATCCATCTCAAAATGTGAGATTACAAAAGAAATCGTGGAGACCAATCTTGCATTAGAGGAGCAGGAAACACCACAGATAGAGGAAAAATAAATTGGAAGAATTAATTGTAACATTGCCTGCAGTTGCCCTTCGTGGAATGACAATTTTGCCAGGAATGATTGCACATTTTGATATCAGCCGTCCAAAATCCATCAAAGCCGTAGAAAAGGCAATGATGGAGGAACAAAAGATTTTTCTTGTGACACAAAAGGATGTGGAGCAGGAAGAACCGGGGCAGGATGATTTATACGAAATCGGAATTGTTGCGCAGATCAAGCAGGTAATCAAACTACAAAATAATATTATTCGAATCCTTGTGGAAGGAACAGAGCGAGCAAAGCTTAGAGGTTTCCTTGGGGAAACAGAGTATCTGCACGCAGAAATCTGCCTGCAGGAGAAAGAGCAGGAAGAACTGCCGGATGAAGTAAAAACAGGACTGGTTCGTGGAATACAGGAAACGTTTTTGAAGTATCTGGCTGTGAATCCAAAGCTTGGAAAAGAATTACAAAAGCAGATTGCGCAGACAACAGATTTAGAGAAACTGATGGATCTGATTGCCAATAATCTGCCGGTTCCATATCAGGAAAAACAAAAGATTCTTGAGGCGGTTACCCTGACAGACCGCTATGAAGTTCTGGTTGCCTTGCTGCTTCGTGAAATTGAAGTGACAGCAATCAAGAACGAGTTCCAGGCAAAGGTGAAGGAACGTGTTGACAAGAATCAGAAAGAATATATTTTGCGTGAGCAGATGAAGTTAATCCGCGAGGAGTTAGGCGAGGACAACACGGAGTCGGATGCGGATGGTTATCTGGAAGCATTAGGCAAGTTAAAAGCCAATAAGGCTGTGAAAGATAAAATCAAGAAAGAGATTGACCGTTTTAAGAATATCAGTTCCAGCTCGTCTGAGAGTGCGGTGACACGCGGCTATATTGAGACATTGTTAGAGCTTCCATGGGACAAAGCGTCAAAGGACAACAAGGATCTTTCCAATGCAGAGCGCATTTTAAATGAGGATCATTACGGTCTTTGGAAGGTAAAAGAACGTATGTTAGAGTTTCTTGCCGTGAGAAACTTAACCAAGAAAGGAGAAAGCCCAATCATTTGTCTGGTTGGACCTCCGGGAACCGGTAAGACCAGCATTGCACGTTCGGTTGCAAAAGCTTTGGATAAAAAATACGTTCGTATTTGTCTGGGCGGTGTCCGTGACGAGGCAGAGATTCGTGGACATAGAAAAACGTATGTTGGTGCGATGCCGGGTCGTATTGTCAACGGATTAAAGAGTGCAGGTGTCAAAAACCCATTGATGCTCTTAGATGAGATTGACAAGATGAGCAGTGATTACAAAGGAGATACAGCGTCCGCACTGTTAGAGGTTTTAGACGCAGAGCAGAACAACAAGTTCCGCGACCACTATGTGGAACTGCCGATTGATTTGTCGGAGGTCTTATTCATTGCGACCGCAAACTCTGTTTCGGATATTCCAAGACCGCTGCTTGACCGTATGGAGCTGATTGAAGTAACCAGCTACACAGAAAATGAGAAGCTACATATTGCAAAAGAACATCTTGTTGCAAAACAGCTTGAGCGGAATGGCTTACAAAAAGGACAGCTTACCATCAGTGATAAGGCTTTGGCGAAAATTATTTCCGCTTACACAAGGGAAGCCGGTGTGCGTAACCTGGAGCGTAAGCTTGGAGAAATTGCAAGAAAAGCTGCACGTGAAGTCTATGAAGGAAAGAAAAAGACCGTAAGAATTACCGAGCAGAACTTAGAAAAATACCTTGGAAAAGAAAAATACAGCTTTGATAAGGCAAACACAAGTGATGAAATCGGTATTGTCAGAGGTCTTGCATGGACGAGTGTGGGTGGCGATACATTAGAGATAGAAGTCAACGTGATGCCGGGAAAAGGTGAGTTCCAACTAACCGGCCAGCTTGGAGATGTCATGAAAGAATCTGCACAGGCCGGTATCAGTTATATCCGTTCTGTCAGTGAAGAATATAACATTCCGAAAGACTTTTTTAAGGAACATGACATTCATATCCACATTCCAGAAGGCGCTGTGCCAAAAGATGGTCCATCCGCTGGTATTACAATGGCAACTGCTATGCTTTCAGCCATCATCAAAAAGCCGGTGCGTGCCAATGTTGCAATGACCGGCGAGATTACGTTACGTGGACGTGTTCTTCCAATCGGAGGATTGAAGGAAAAGACGCTTGCAGCGAAAAATGCAGGAATTAAGACCATCTGTGTTCCAAAGAAGAACGAAAAGGACATTGAGGAAATCTCCGCAGAAATCAAAAAAGGGTTAAACATTGTTTTTGTAGAGCAGATGCAGGATGTATTAGACGTAGCATTTGTAAAATAAGGATGCAGGTATCGTACAGGTGGCATTTGTGAAATAGAAAGGATAAACATTATGGTAATTAAGAGCGTGAATCTGGAAACCGTCATTGGCATTACCAGTAAGATTCCAGATAACACTTTACCGGAGGTTGCATTTGCAGGAAAATCAAACGTTGGAAAATCATCGATGATTAACGCCCTGCTGAATCGCAAATCTCTGGCGCGTACATCCTCTCAGCCGGGAAAAACGCAGACCATCAACTTTTACAATATCAATGATGCGATGTATCTCGTAGACCTCCCAGGGTATGGTTATGCCAATGCGTCCGTCGAGGTAAAAGCAAAATGGGGCAAGATGATTGAAAAGTATCTGCATACTTCCAAACAGTTAAAGGCAGTATTCCTTCTGATTGACATTCGTCATGATCCATCTGCAAATGATAAGATGATGTATGAATGGATGGTATATCAGGGATTTAAACCAATTATTATTGCAACCAAGTTAGATAAAATCAAAAGAAGCCAGATTCAAAAACAGGTCAAGGCAATCAAAGAAGGCCTTAAGGTAGAGCCGGGAACTATCGTGATTCCATTCTCGTCAGAGACCAAACAGGGACGTGACGAGCTTTGGGAAGTGGTGGATTCCCTTGTATTACCACAAGAGGAAACAGAATCTGAAGCATAAGAAAAGGGACTGCAAAATCCCTTGAACAAAAAAAGCCAAGACCGCAAGGTCAATGGCAGGAGGTTAAGTATGAGAAAGAGAAGTTCGTATCGTGATGCGGTATGGGCTTCTCTTTTTTGGAAGAAGAATCAAATGGCAAAAATTACGAGAGATTTTGGCACGACAAACAGAAACGGGAAAGCCGTGCATCGACTTTCCCGTGTTAGAAATCAGGATTCTTCTTTTTCTAAAAATGAGACGTCCGCAAAATCCGCTTTTTCAGGCTTCCCATAGTCTGAATTTTCGGCAATGTAATCCTGAATGTTTTTGCGGAGAATCAGATTGATGTAAGACGAAAAGGTTCGATCGTCTTTTTCGGCTAATTCTTTTGTCATGCGTATAATATCATCATCTAAGCTAATGCTAACCTTTGATTTTAATGGCTTCATACCTAGTAACCATACCTTTCCACAGTATTGTAAAAATCTGGATTCTACAATGCATACTCCCTTTATTTGAGAAAATTATACTAAGAATTCGTATAAAATACGGAAAAGTAGGATAAAGTAGCATGAAGTAGTATTTTGACAAAAATAAATTTCAAGGGAAACAGAGATGTCAATTGCCTGGAAGAATAAGCAAGGGAAACAGAGATGTCAATTGCCTGGAAGAATAAACAAGGGAAACAGAGATGTCAATTGCCTGGAAGAATAAGCAAGGGAAACAGGAATATTATATGTCTGGAATAGGAAGCAAGTGAAATAGGAATATTTTTGTCGGGTATATTAGACAGGAACAGCAGGAAAGTGTTAATCCGGCATGTTAGGTGTGGTAAAAAGTGAAGTTACATGTTATATTGAAGTATAAGAGATGACTGGATAGGTTGGAATCCAGCTAAGCGCGTTTCAGATAATGAAAACTGTGATATTACGGAAGGGCATAGGATTTGTATGACAAAATTAGATGAGATTTTAAGACAGATTAATCGGCCACATGTTTATATTCAGACACACAATTTCCCAGACCCGGATGCAATTTCGAGTGCATACGGATTACAGCAATTGCTAAAGGCAAGAGGGATAAAGGCCTCCATTTGCTATAAAGGGAAAATTGAGCGGTACAGTACGGAAAAGTTGATTGAACTTTTGGATATTGAACTGTTAGATTTAGATGAGATGGAAGGAGATTTGTCGCAGGACGATGAAGTGATTCTGGTGGACGCACAAAAAGGAAACTCCAACATCATCGATATGACAGGGGAAGAAATCATTTGTATCGATCATCATCCGATTTTTGAAAAATATCCATATCGCTTCAAAGATATCCGGCCGGAGGTGGGAGCGTGTGCCTCCATTATTGCGCAGTACTATTTTGAAAATGAAATCCCAATGGATCAGAAAACAGCGACCGCACTGACGTTTGGAATCCGTATGGATACCGGCAGGCTTTCGCGCGGCGTCAGCAAACTGGACATGGAAATGCTTTATCAGATGTTTGACTTGTGCGACAGCCAGAGAATTCACATGCTTGAGAACAGCAATCTTTATTTTAATGATTTGATTGCGTATTCGGAGGCAATCTCAAGTATTCACGTTTATGGGAATATCAGTTTTGCAAATACCGGTCAGGACTGTCCGGAAGCATTGATTGCAAGCGTTTCTGATTTTATGCTTGCACTGGTGGAGGTATCTTTTTCCGTAGTCTATTCCTGGAAAAAGGAAGGAATCAAACTTTCAGTCCGAAGCGAGACACCGCGGTTAGATGCAGGAAAAATTATCAATGCTGCATTGCGGGGGCTTGGAAATGGCGGAGGACATGCTTCCATGGCAGGTGGATTCGTGCCATTCAGTGGAACGGAGCGCGAGGCAGACTTAATGTTTCGTAAGATTCAGGAGCGTTTTATTGAAGTGATAGACCCGGAACAAAAGCAGGAAACACACAAATACGTTGGAACTGCAAAGAAAGGGTGAAAAAGGGATGATTTATTCGTTTTTGGGAATTGATAAAATGGTGGGTATAAAGTACTGTATAAATGCCACTATCAAATGCCAAGAAAGGAATAAGAATGAAAAAGAAAGTAAGAAATGTTGTTTTTGCCATGCTTGCGATTGTATGCATGATTGCAAGTAATATTACCCCTATGACAGCATATGCACTGGACGGTGCATCAGGAGATGACATAAGAACATTTCAGTTTGATGTGACCTTTGAAGGAACAAGAATGGAAGGTACCTTTATTGAAGTTTTTGAGATGGACTTTGCAAGCACAAAGCCAACAGATCAAAAATATATCAAGATTGCAGAGGGAACCTCTGTTGTTTCCTGTAAGTTGAATTTAACACAACTGTTAATAGACAATAAGTTTATTTATACAAGATTTCTTTTACCGGAAGGGTATGAATTCAGTAACGTCGAGCTTGATGAAAATAACAATCCAACAGATATCCAGACGGATTACTGTGTATATGCCATTGAGGATTTGGAAGAGTATGCAGATGGTGATACGATTTCTTTTACGGATGTCATGAAGAAAGAACCACAAACACCGGATACACCAAGTACACCGGATACACCAGGTAACCCGTATACACCAAGCACACCAGATACTCCAAGTACGCCAGATGTACCAAGTACACCAGATACTCCAAGTACTCCAGACGTACCAAGTACCTCGGATGTACCAAGTAACCCAGATACACCAGGCACACCGGATGTGCCAGAAACCCCAGATACACCAAGCACGCCAGGAACATCAGGTACTGCTGTGACAACAACCAATCAGTGGAATGAAGTCAGCACGATGTTAAAGGAAAATGAGACTGGAAAAGTAAATGTGAAAAAGGATGCATCTTTCAGTACGGTAGTGGAAAAAGAAGTATTGAGTGATATTTTCCATACCATGAAAGATACCAAGAAAGATGTTACATTTTCCTTTGCAGATGAAGATGGAGACACCGCATATAGCTGGAGTTTTTCCGGAAGCGATATCACAAAGCCGGATGCCACTATTTTAGATTTTAAGGTGGAAACCAATGCGAAGATTGACGACGTGGAAAGTGCGATTACGGCAACCGGAACAAAAGGCCAGTATGAGACGGTTCATTTTTCACACGAAGGAGATTTACCGGGAACTGCAACCGTAACTGCAAAAGTAGATTTACCGGATCAGAAAGTTTATTTTTAATACTATAACCCTGTGACACGTTTCTTAGAGCTTGTCAGCGATCAGGCAGTGGTACAGAATGGATATGCAACATTCCAGATTGAGCATTGTTCTGATTACGTGTTATCCACAGAGAAGCTGGATTTAGATGCCGGTAAAAAGGTGGAAGAGACGCCACAGACTCCAAGTACTCCAAATACGGATACACCATCTGTGTCGGAGCAGAATGTACCACAGGTGCAGGCGTCCAGCGCACCAGATACCGCAGATATGTCAAACGGTGTTGTGCCGATGACGATTGGCTTGCTTGCCGGTGCAGCATTGTTATTTTTGAATACCAAAAAAGAAAAAGAATAACCACTTGACTTTTCAGGCTCTCATAGCTATACTTATTCCTAGATTTTATAAAATAAAGACGATGACGAAGACAGTAGTTTTTAGGAGAAAGGCAAAGAGAGCCGGAGTAGGTGAGAACCGGTGTGAGTATCCTGATTATGAACATCACTTCCAAGTTGCAGCTTGAAATTATTTCTGACAGAGCAGAAAATGTGGCAAATACATTTTTTACAAATGCAATCAGATAAGAGTAGATGCTGACGTTTTTCCAACGTTAACAGGAACGGGTATGAAATTTCTTATCTATCAGATAAGAGAGGAGTACATTGTAATTAGGTGGTACAACGACTTTTAAGGCTCTCGTCCTATTTACAGGACGGAGCCTTTTTCTGCTTTATAGGAAAATCCTATAAAGTCAACAAGAAATAAAGGAGATTGTGAAATGTATAACAAAGTTGAAACGAATATGAATTTCGTCGACAGAGAAAAACAGACAGAAAAGTTCTGGGAAGAACATGACATTTTTAAAAAATCCATGGAACAGCGTAAACAGTGTGAAACTTACACCTTTTACGATGGACCTCCAACTGCAAATGGTAAACCACATATCGGACACGTTTTAACACGTGTTATCAAAGATATGATTCCAAGATACCAGACCATGAAAGGAAAATACGTTCCGCGTAAAGCTGGATGGGATACACACGGTCTTCCAGTCGAACTTGAAGTTGAAAAAATGCTCGGCTTAAACGGAAAGGAGCAGATTGAAGAATACGGTATGGAGCCTTTCATCAAAAAATGTAAGGAATCTGTATGGAAATACAAAGGAATGTGGGAAGACTTCTCTGGAACTGTCGGTTTCTGGGCAGATATGGAGAACCCATATGTTACTTACGACAACAACTTTATCGAGTCCGAATGGTGGGCATTGAAACAGATTTGGGATAAGAAGTTATTATACAAAGGATTTAAGATTGTTCCTTACTGTCCTCGTTGTGGTACACCACTTTCTTCCGCAGAGGTTTCCCAGGGATACAAGACGGTGAAAGAACGTTCCGCAGTGGTTCGTTTTAAGGTAGTAGGAGAAGATGCTTACTTCCTTGCATGGACCACAACTCCATGGACACTTCCATCTAACGTGGCACTTTGTGTGAACCCGGATGAGACCTATGTAAAAGTAAAAGCAGCAGACGGCTATACTTATTACATGGCCGAGGCACTTCTTGACAAAGTTCTTGGCAAGCTTGGAACTCCTGCTAAGAAAGGAAAAGACGGCGAACCAGACCAGGAAGAAGTAAAAGCTTACGAAATTTTAGAGACTTACAAAGGAAAAGACTTAGAATACAAAGAATACGAGCCACTTTATGCATGTGCAGCAGAAGTTGCAGAAAAACAGCATAAAAAAGGTCACTTCGTAACCTGTGATTCCTATGTAACGATGTCAGACGGTACCGGTATCGTTCATATCGCACCTGCATTTGGTGAGGATGATGCAAATGTTGGACGTAAATATGACCTCCCATTTGTACAGTTTGTAAATGGAAAAGGTGAATTAACAGAAGAGACACCATACGCTGGCTTGTTTGTTAAGAAAGCAGACCCAGAAGTATTAAAAGACTTGGATGCGCAGGGCAAACTTTTTGACGCACCGAAATTCGAGCATGAATATCCACACTGCTGGAGATGTGATACTCCATTAATTTACTACGCAAGAGAATCCTGGTACATCAAAGAGACCGCTGTAAAAGATGACTTAATCCGCAACAACAATACCGTAAACTGGATTCCAGAATCCATCGGTAAAGGACGTTTCGGTAACTGGCTTGAAAATATTCAGGACTGGGCAATTTCCCGTAACCGTTACTGGGGAACTCCATTAAACATCTGGGAATGTGAATGTGGTCATCAGGAATGTATCGGAAGCCGTGAGGAACTTGCAAAACGTTCCGGTAATCCAGATGCTGCAAAAGTAGAGCTTCACAGACCATACATCGATGAAGTAACCTTTACCTGCCCGGATTGTGGAAAAACAATGCACCGTGTACCAGAAGTATTAGACTGCTGGTTTGATTCCGGAGCAATGCCATTTGCACAGCACCATTATCCATTTGAGAACAAAGATGTCTTTGAAAAACAGTTCCCGGCACAGTTTATTTCTGAAGCAGTAGATCAGACCCGTGGATGGTTCCATTCTCTGATGGCAGAATCTACACTCCTTTTCAATAAGGCACCTTACGAGAACGTTATCGTATTAGGTCATGTTCAGGATGAGAACGGACAGAAGATGTCAAAATCAAAAGGAAATGCAGTAGATCCATTCGAGGCATTAGAGACATACGGAGCAGATGCAATCCGCTGGTATTTCTACATCAACAGTGCACCATGGCTTCCAAACCGTTTCCATGGAAAAGCAGTACAGGAAGGACAGCGTAAATTCTTAAGTACTTTATGGAACACGTATGCATTCTTCGTACTTTATGCAAACATCGACAATTTCGATGCAACAAAATATACGTTAGACTATGACAAACTTTCCGTTATGGATAAGTGGCTGTTATCCAAATTGAACTCCGTTGTCGGAGAAGTTGACAACAACCTTGGAAATTACCGTATTCCAGAGGCTGCAAGAGCATTGGATGAGTTTGTCGATGAGATGAGTAACTGGTATGTAAGACGTTCCCGTGAACGTTTCTGGGCAAAAGGAATGGAGCAGGATAAGATTAATGCTTACATGACACTTTATACAGCACTTGTAACCATCAGTAAATGTGCAGCACCTATGGTTCCTTTCATGACAGAGGACATCTACCAGAACCTTGTTTGCTCTATTGATAAGAGTGCACCGGAAAGTATTCATTTGTGTGACTTCCCAGTGGTAAATGAAGCTCATATCGATAAAGAGTTAGAAAAGAACATGGACGAAGTCTTAAAGATTGTAGTAATGGGTCGTGCATGCCGTAACGGCGCAAACATCAAGAACCGTCAGCCAATCGGCAACATGTTTGTAAAGGCGCCGGTTGCACTTGATGCATTCTTTACAGAAATCATCGAGGATGAATTAAATGTGAAGAACGTAAGCTTTACCGATGATGTCAGCGCATACACAAGCTACACCTTCAAACCACAGCTTCGTACCGTAGGACCAAAATATGGTAAGTTCTTAGGACAAATCCAGAAAGCATTAGCAGGTCTTGATGGCAATAAAGCAATGGCTGAGTTAAAAGCCAATGGATTCCTTGCATTGCCGGAAGTAAATGATGACGTAAAACTTGCAGAAGAAGATTTACTGATTACCATGACGCAGATGGAAGGATATGTGACAGAGGGTGATAATACCGTGACGGTTGTCCTTGATACAAATCTGACACCGGAATTGTTAGAAGAAGGTTTTGTGCGTGAGATTATCAGTAAGATTCAGACTATGAGAAAAGAAGCTGGTTTCGAGGTTATGGATAAGATTGTGGTATCTTACGAGGCAGAAGGAAAAGCAGCAGAAATCTTTGAAAAACACGGAAATGAAATCATTGCCGAGGTTATGGGAAATGAAATTCATGCCGGCAACTTAGAAGGTTTCGAAAAAGAATGGAACATCAACGGTGAAAAAGTAACACTTGCCGTTAAGAAAACAGAATAATCATAAAAAATATAAAATCTGGCAGAATCGGTTGGGATATCTGCCAGATTTTGTTGTATAATAGTAGAATATTATGGAAATAAGTTTGATGTAGAAGGCGAAGGGATTTTATAAAGGAGGACTTGGAACGTGAAGAAACCGAAGTTTGACAAAAAGGAATTTATAGCAAGTATTGAGGAAAATCTGAAGAACTTATATCGTAAACGGTTAGACGAGGCAAACCAGCAGGAGATTTTCCAGGCAGTTTCCCTGCGGGTAAAAGAAACCATCATCGACCAGTGGATGGCAACCCAGAAGGCAATCAAAGAGGCGGATCCAAAGATGGTCTATTATATGTCGATGGAGTTTTTGATGGGGCGTGCATTAGGAAACAACCTCATTAACATGGCGGCATATGATGAGGTAAAAGAGGCATTAGAGGAAATCGGCTTTGACCTGAACGTGAT
This sequence comes from Roseburia sp. 831b, assembly GCF_001940165.2. Lineage (NCBI taxonomy): Bacteria > Bacillati > Bacillota > Clostridia > Lachnospirales > Lachnospiraceae > Roseburia > Roseburia sp. 831b. The sequence continues at coordinate 163,945 of NZ_CP135162.1, forward strand.
TGAGGATCAGGAACCGGACCCGGCACTTGGCAATGGTGGTTTGGGGCGTCTTGCAGCCTGCTTTATGGAATCTTTGGCAACTTTGGGATATGCAGCTTACGGCTGTGGAATCCGTTACCGCTATGGTATGTTCAAACAAAAGATTGAGGACGGTTATCAGGTTGAGGTGCCGGATAACTGGTTAAAGGATGGCTATCCATTCGAATTAAAGAGATCCGAATATTCCTTTGAGGTCAAATTCGGCGGTTATGTAAGAGCGGAGGTAAGGGAGGACGGAAAAACACATTTTGTACAGGAAGGCTATCAGTCTGTCCTTGCCGTTCCTTATGATATGCCAATCGTCGGCTACAACAACAATATGGTCAATACCTTAATGATCTGGGATGCCCTTCCAAAAGAATGCTTTGAGTTGAATTCCTTCGATAAAGGAGATTACCACAAGGCAGTGGAGCAGGAGAATCTGGCGAGAAACCTGGTCGAAGTACTTTATCCAAACGATAACCATATTGCAGGAAAAGAGCTTCGCTTAAAACAGCAGTATTTCTTTGTATCCGCAAGTTTACAGCGTGCGATTGCAAGATATAAGAGAAGACACGATGATATTCATAAACTGCCGGAGAAGGTAACGTTCCAGCTGAATGACACGCATCCTACCGTAGCGGTTGCGGAACTGATGCGAATTCTTGTGGATGAGGAAGGACTGTCCTGGGAGGAAGCATGGGAGATTACGACAAAGTCCTGTGCGTACACCAATCATACGATTATGTCGGAGGCACTGGAAAAGTGGCCAATCGAAATCTTTTCCAGATTGCTGCCAAGAATTTACCAGATAGTAGAAGAAATTAACCGTAGGTTTATTTTGAACATTGAGGCAAAATTCCCAAACAATCCATATATGATTCAGAAGATGGCAATTATCTACGATGGTCAGGTGAAGATGGCACACCTTGCGATTGCAGCAGGTTATTCCGTAAATGGTGTGGCAAGACTTCATACGGAGATTTTAAAGAATCAGGAATTAAAAGAGTTTTATCAGATGTTCCCGGAGAAGTTCAACAACAAAACCAACGGTATTACGCAGCGTAGATTCTTACTTCACGGAGATCCGTTGTTAGCTTCCTGGGTAACTGACCACATTGGAAATGACTGGATTACCAACCTTTCCCACATCAAGAAACTTGCTATTTATGCGGATGATGAGAAGGCGCAGCAGGAATTTTTAAATATCAAATACCAGAACAAGTTAAGACTTGCAAAATACATCAAGGAGCACAATGGCATTGAGGTAGACCCGCGTTCTATTTTTGATGTGCAGGTCAAGAGGCTTCACGAATACAAACGTCAGCTGTTAAATATTTTACACGTCATGTATCTGTACAATGAATTAAAAGAACATCCAGATATGGAGTTCTATCCAAGAACCTTTATCTTTGGGGCAAAGGCGGCAGCAGGCTACCGCAATGCGAAGCTGACAATTAAGTTAATCAACAGTGTGGCAGATGTCATCAATCATGACAGCAGCATCAATGGCAAGATTAAGGTTGTCTTTATCGAGGATTACAAGGTATCAAATGCAGAGTGGATTTTTGCGGCTGCGGATGTCAGCGAACAGATTTCAACAGCCAGCAAGGAAGCATCGGGAACCGGCAATATGAAGTTCATGTTAAATGGTGCCTTAACACTTGGAACGATGGATGGAGCCAACGTGGAAATTGTCGAGGAAGTCGGCGAGGAGAATGCATTTATTTTTGGCATGAGCTCCGACGAGGTCATTGAGCATGAACAGAAACGTGATTATGACCCAATGCAGATTTTCAATCAGGATCAGGATATCCGGAAGGTGCTGATGCAGTTAATCAATGGTTATTATGCGCCGGATGATTCCGAACGTTTCCGCGATTTGTACAATTCACTTTTGAATACACAGTGTACGCAGTATGCAGACACTTACTTTATTCTTGCTGATTTCCGCTCTTATGCAGAAGCTCAAAAGCGCGTGATGAAAGCATATCAGGATGAAGCAGGATGGGCAAAGAGTGCGATTTTAAATATCGCACATTCGGGAAAATTCTCGTCCGACCGTACCATCGAAGAGTATGTAAAAGACATCTGGCATCTTGACCGTATCAAGGTTACGATGGAGGACTAAAGGTTTCCGAAAAAACAAAAAGATAGGTTGCGGGAAACCAGGATAAATTATATAATAAGAAAGCATAAACTTTTCGAAAAAGAAGATAGAAACTGGTTGACATAATATCAATCAGAGAGGGATAGAGGAGAAAGAAAATTGGAAAACAGACCACAGATTATTTTAACGGGAGATCGTCCAACCGGTAAATTACACGTAGGACATTATGCAGGATCTTTAAAAAGAAGAGTAGAGCTGCAGAATTCTGGCAAGTTTGATGAGATTTACATCATGATTGCAGATGCGCAGGCACTTACGGACAATGCGGATAATCCTGGCAAGATTCGTGACAATATCATCGAAGTTGCTCTTGATTATCTTTCAGTTGGAATTGATCCGGCAAAGGCAAATATTTTTATCCAGTCACATGTGACAGAACTGACAGAGCTTAGCTTTTATTATATGAACCTGGTTACCGTTTCCAGATTACAGCGTAACCCAACGGTAAAAGCAGAGATTCAGATGCGTAATTTTGAAGCAAGTATTCCGGTTGGATTTTTCAATTATCCAATCAGCCAGGCTGCTGACATTACCGCATTTGAGGCAACCACGGTTCCGGTTGGAGAAGACCAGATGCCGATGTTAGAGCAGACCAAAGAGATTGTACACAAGTTTAACAGTGTCTATGGCGAGACTCTGGTAGAGCCAAAGATTTTATTGCCGGACAATAAGGCATGTCTGCGTCTTCCTGGTATCGATGGAAAAGCGAAAATGAGTAAATCCTTAGGAAACTGTATCTACCTTTCCGAATCAGAAGCAGATGTGAAGAAAAAGGTAATGTCCATGTTTACGGACCCAGATCATATCCAGATTAGTGATCCGGGAAAACTGGAGGGCAATACCGTATTTACTTACCTGGATGCGTTCTGCAAGGATGAGCATTTTGCGGAATACTTACCAGAATATGCAAACTTAGATGAATTAAAGGCACATTATCAGAGAGGCGGACTTGGCGATGTGAAGGTCAAGAAATTCTTAAACAATGTGTTACAGGAAGAATTAAGCCCAATCCGTGCACGCCGTGCCGAATATGAGAAGAATCTGGATGAAGTTTACGATATCTTAAAGAGAGGCAGTGAGACTGCAAGAGAAAAAGCAGCAAAGACGCTTGCAAAAGTAAAACACTCCATGAAGATTGATTATTTTGAGGATGAAAGCTTTTTAGCAGAGCAGAAAAAGAAATACTCCAATTCATAGAACAGGAACAATGATATGGCATTTACGCATTTACATGTCCATACAGAGTTTTCACTTTTGGATGGATCGAATAAGATAAAAGAATACGTTGCCAGAGTCAAAGAACTTGGAATGAACAGTGCCGCCATCACAGACCACGGGGTCATGTATGGCGTCATTGACTTTTACAAGGAGGCAAAGGCACAGGGAATCAACCCGATTTTAGGGTGCGAGGTGTATGTGGCGCCGAATTCCCGTTTCGACAGAGAATTGTCGCATGGGGACGATCGTTACTACCATCTGGTATTGTTAGCGGAGAATAACCAGGGCTACCAGAACCTGATGAAGATTGTTTCAAAAGGTTTTGTCGATGGTTATTACTACAAACCACGTGTGGATATGGAAGTCTTAGAAAAGTATCACGAAGGGATTATCGCATTAAGCGCCTGCCTGGCGGGGGAGGTGCAGCGATATCTGGTTCGTGGTCTTTACGAAGAAGCGAAAACGGTTGCGCAAAAGTATGAGAACTGCTTTGGAAAAGGCAACTTTTTCTTAGAACTTCAGGACCATGGAATCCCGGAGCAGAAGATGGTGAATCCGCAGTTGCTGCGCATGAGTGAGGAACTTGGAATTGAGTTAGTTGCAACAAACGATGTGCACTACACTTATGCGGAGGATGCGGAGGCGCATGACATCTTACTTTGTATCCAGACCGGGAAAAAATTAGCGGATGAAGACCGTATGCGCTACGAAGGCGGACAGTATTATGTGAAGTCGGAAGAGGAGATGCGTTCACTTTTCCCGTATGCACTTCAGGCAATCGAGAATACGCAAAAGATAGCAGACCGCTGTCACGTCGAGATAGAATTTGGTGTGACAAAGCTGCCACATTTTGATGTGCCGGAAGGATATAATTCCTGGACCTATCTGAATAAATTGTGCCACGACGGATTGAAAGACCGCTATCCAAAGAAATGGGAAGAGCTGCTTCCGAAGCTTGATTATGAGCTTGGCGTTATCCAGAAGATGGGATACGTCGATTATTTTTTGATTGTATGGGATTTTATCAACTATGCCAGAACACACGGAATTCCGGTCGGACCGGGACGAGGCAGTGCGGCAGGAAGCCTGGTATCTTATACAACCGGTATTACGAATATCGACCCGATTAAATACAGCTTGCTGTTTGAGCGTTTCTTAAACCCGGAACGAGTTACCATGCCGGATATTGATATCGACTTCTGCTATGAGAGGCGAAGTGAGGTTATCGATTACGTCATCAAAAAATACGGTGCAGACTGTGTGACACAGATTGTGACGTTTGGAACGTTAAAGGCAAAAGGCGTGGTCCGTGACGTCGGACGAGTCATGGATTTGCCATACGCATTTTGTGACAAGATTTCCAAAAGCATTCCAGATGAGCTTGGAATTACAATCGAAAAGGCTCTGACGATGAATCCAGAGCTCCGTGCGATGTATGAGTCAGACGCGACTGTTAAGAACCTGCTTGATATGTCAAAGCGATTAGAAGGGCTGCCACGTCATACTTCCATGCATGCAGCAGGTGTCGTAATCTCACAGAAGGCGATGGATGAGTACGTGCCATTGTCGAGAGGTTCGGACGGTACGATCACAACACAGTACATCATGACGACCATCGAAGAACTTGGACTTTTAAAGATGGACTTTTTAGGTCTTCGTACCTTAACGGTCATTGACAATGCGGTCAAGCTGGTAAAAAGAAATTACGGCGTGGAAATCGATGTGGATCGCATTGATTATGATGATAAAAAAGTATTAGAATCGATTGGAACCGGCCACACAGAAGGCATTTTCCAGCTAGAGAGTGCCGGAATGAAGAACTTCATGAAGGAGTTAAGACCGCAGAGCCTTGAGGATGTCATTGCGGGAATTTCACTGTATCGTCCGGGTCCAATGGACTTTATTCCAAAGTACATCAAAGGAAAAAATGAGCCGGACAGCATCAGTTATGTATGCCCGGAATTAGAGCCAATCCTAGAGCCGACCTACGGCTGTATTGTCTATCAGGAACAGGTAATGCAGATAGTACAGAGCCTTGCCGGTTATACGATGGGACAGGCGGATAACATCCGTCGTGCGATGAGTAAAAAGAAACAGTATGTCATCGATGCGGAGCGCCAGAACTTTGTTTATGGGAACGAAGAGGAAGGCATCAAAGGATGTATCAACAATGGCATCAGCGAGAAGGCAGCGAATGAGATTTACGATTCCATGGTAGATTTCGCGAAGTATGCGTTTAACAAATCGCATGCAGCAGCCTATGCCGTGGTTTCCTATCAGACCGCATTCTTGAAATTCTACTATCCGGTAGAATTCATGGCTGCCCTGATGACGTCCGTACTGGATAATACCAGAAAAGTATCGGAATACATTTACACTTGTCGTCAGATGGGAATCAAAGTGCTGTCACCGGATATCAATGCCGGTGAAGGTGTGTTCTCTGCGGATACGGAAGGAATCCGCTATGGACTCTATGCCATCAAGAGCATTGGACGTCCGGTTGTGGATGCGATTATTGAGGAACGTAATCAGAATGGACCATATTCCACACTCCAGAACTTTATTGAGCGTGTGTGTGGGCGTGAAATCAATAAGAGAGCCATTGAGAACCTGATTAAAGCGGGAGCCTGTGACTGCCTGGATGGAAACCGCCAGCAGATGGTGCTTAGCTATGCGATGATTTTAGACAATGTCAACAGCCAGCGGAAAAAATCCATGGAAGGCCAGATGAGCCTGTTTGATTTTGCTTCCGAGGAAGATAAGAAAAGTTACGAGATGAAATATCCAAACGTGGAGGAATATCCAAAGGAAGTGAAGTTAGGATATGAAAAAGAAGTGCTTGGCATCTACTTAAGTGGTCATCCTTTGGAAGAGTACGAGGAAAAATGGCGCAAGAGCATTTCGAAGGTGACGACGGACTTTATTCTGGATGAAGAAACCAATGAAATCAAGGTAAAAGATAACGAGAAAGTCACCGTCGGTGGAATCATCACGGAAAAGACCATCAAGTACACGAAGAACAATAAGACGATGGCATTCCTGACGATTGAGGATCTGGTTGGAACGGTGGAAGTGATTGTGTTCCCAAGGGATTACGAGCGCTATCACACGATGATTGAGGAGGACGAGAAGGTCTTTATCCAGGGACATGCCAATGTCGAGGAAGAGAAAAACGGCAAAATCATCTGTGAAAAGGTGATTCCGTTTGATGACACCAGCCGTGAAGTCTGGTTAAAGTTTCCGACCAAGGAAGCCTATGAAGAAAAGGAAAAAGAACTCTTTTCCATGCTTCATGATTCCGATGGAAAAGACAGTGTTGTCATCTATACTTCATCCCCGAAAGCAATAAAAAAATTGCCGGCAAGTCAGAACATCAAAGCGGATTCTGAGATTGTGAACAATTTAACTAACTTTTTGGGCGAAAATAATGTAAAAGTTGTAGAAAAATCCATTGAAAACAGACGCTAAAGAGATTAAAATGATAGAGATAGAAGATTAGTATATATTTTCGACGGGTATATTTTAGGAGGAACTAAAAAATGGCAAAAGAAGTAAAAACAATTGGTGTTTTAACAAGTGGTGGAGATGCACCAGGAATGAATGCTGCAGTACGTGCCGTTGTACGTCAGGCATTATCAAAAGGGTTAAAAGTTAAAGGAATTAAGAGAGGATATGCAGGACTTCTTCAGGAAGAGATTTTCGATATGGAAGCAAAAGACGTATCCGATATTATAAACCGTGGTGGTACTATTTTACAGACTGCACGTTGCTTAGAGTTCAAGGAATTAGAGTATCAGAAGAAAGCTGCTGAGATTTGCAAGAAACACGGCATTGATGGTATCGTTGTTATTGGTGGTGACGGTTCTTTCCAGGGAGCTCAGAAGTTAGCTGCTCTTGGAATCAACACAATCGGACTTCCAGGAACCATCGACCTTGATATTGCATGTACAGAGTACACTATTGGTTTCGATACAGCCGTTAACACAGCAATGGAAGCAATCGATAAGATTCGTGATACTTCTACTTCTCATGAGAGATGTTCTATCATCGAGGTTATGGGACGTGGCGCTGGTTACATCGCATTATGGTGCGGTATTGCCAACGGTGCTGAGGAAGTATTACTTCCAGAAAAATATGACTTTGATGAGCAGAAGCTTGTAAACAACATCATCGAGAGCAGAAAACGTGGTAAACAGCATTACATCATCATCAATGCAGAAGGTATCGGACATTCTGCAAGCATGGCTAAGAGAATCGAAGCTGCAACCGGTATGGAAACAAGAGCAACTATCTTAGGACATATGCAGCGTGGTGGTAACCCAACAGCAAAAGACCGTGTATACGCTTCTACCATGGGTGCATTGGCAGTTGATTTACTTTGCGAAGGAAAGAGCAACCGTGTCGTTGGATACCGTCACGGAGAATTCGTTGATTTTGATATCGATGAAGCACTTGCAATGCAGAAATCGATTCCAGAATACGAATACGAAATCTGTCATAACCTTTCCATCTAAGAGGTGGGACAGGCTGGATACAAAACAGCCAGGAAATCGAATAGAAAATAAGAAAACTCCACGGATTTTGGGTTCGTGGAGTTTTTTAGATAAAAGAGGAAAACGAAATGATTACAAGTACGAGTAACCAGCAGATGAAACATATTTTGGCTTTGGAGAAAAAGGCAAAGTATAGAAGAGAAGAACAGCAATTTGTTGTGGAAGGCAGAAAGATGTTTGCAGAAGCTCCAAGGGAGTGGGTGAGTAAAGTCTACGTCGCAGAATCTGTTGTGGAAGAAATGCAGGATTATCTCGATGGTTATCCCTACGAGGTTGTCTCGGATTCCGTTTTTAAAGCGATTTCCGATACGCAGACACCGCAGGGAATTCTTAGCGTGGTAAAAATGCCATCGTATGAGCTGACAGATTTGTGGAAGCAGGATCAGACATCGCTTTTAATTTTAGAGAGCGTGCAAGACCCTGGAAACCTTGGAACGATGCTTCGAACCGGAGAAGGTGCGGGCATTACCGGAGTCATCATGAACAAGACAACGGTGGATCTTTTTAATCCAAAGACCATCCGTTCTACGATGGGAAGTATTTACCGTGTCCCATTTTTTGTGGCGGAAGATTTAGAAGAAACCATGCAGGAATTAAAGGAAAAGGGCGTGAAGCTTTATGCTGCCCACCTAAAAGGCACGATGCAGTATGATGAACCGGATTACACCGGTGCTACTGGATTTTTGATTGGAAATGAAGGAAATGGATTAAGTGATGAGATTGCAAATCTTGCAGATACTTACATTAAAATTCCGATGGAGGGAAAAGTAGAATCACTAAATGCCGCAATTTCTGCATCCCTTTTGATGTACGAAGCGAACAGACAAAGAAGAAGAAAATAGAGGGGCAGGTACAATGAGAATCTGGTTTAAAATGTTTGAAAATACGCATTTGCTTAAGGATATGACGGTCACAAATGAGACGGATGAGACGAGAACACATAAGATTTTTCAGGCGATGGATGAGGTATGTTATGCATTTGACCTTGGAAAGCCAATCTGGCTGGATAAGAATGTGAACGAATTCAAGCGTCACGCCAAGACAAGATTTACCAAAGATAATTTTGTGGAGGAGATTGAGTTTGATTTCCTTGAGATGGAAGTGATAGAGGAGGACTAGCGTGGAAAAATTTAAAGCATTTTTAAAAAGAAAAAATATTATCCTTTCGGCAAAACGTTATGGAATTGATGCCCTTGGGGCGATGGCACAGGGATTGTTTGCGTCCTTGTTAATTGGAACGATTGTCAGCACAATCGGAACACAGTTTGGCATTGAGCTTCTTGTAACCATTGGAAATTATGCAAAAGCAGCCGTTGGTCCTGCAATGGCAATCTCGATTGGTTATGCCCTGCAGACACCGCCGCTCGTTCTTTTCTCACTGGCAGCAGTTGGAGCCGCCGCAAATGAGCTTGGCGGTGCCGGAGGACCACTTGCCGTGCTTGTGGTCACCATTTTTGCAGCAGAATTTGGAAAAGCTGTTTCCAAGGAAACAAAAATTGACATTATTGTCACACCGTTTGTGACGATTTTTATTGGCGCAGGTTTGTCACTCTGGTGGGCACCGGCAATCGGAGCAGCCGCAAGTGCAGTAGGAAATGCGATTATGTGGGCGACAGAATTACAGCCATTCTTTATGGGAATCGTGGTATCGGTTCTGGTTGGAATCGCGCTGACGCTTCCTATCAGCAGTGCAGCAATCTGTGCCGCATTAAACTTAACGGGACTTGCCGGCGGTGCAGCCCTGGCAGGATGCTGTGCGCAGATGGTTGGCTTTGCGGTGCTTAGTTTTAAAGAAAATGGCTGGGGTGGATTTTTTGCACAGGGAATCGGAACTTCGATGCTACAGATGGGAAACATCGTTAAGAATCCAAGAATCTGGCTTCCTGCAATTTTGTCCTCAGCAGTGACCGGGCCGGTTGCAACCTGTATATTTAAGATGCAGATGAACGGCGCAGCCGTATCCTCTGGAATGGGAACCTGCGGTCTTGTCGGTCAGATTGGCCTCTACACCGGATGGTTAAATGACATTGCAGACGGAAGTAAAACAGCCATCACATCCGTTGACTGGCTGGGCATGATTCTGGTGTGTTTTGTACTGCCGGGAGTGCTTACATGGGCGTTTGGCATGCTCTTGCGCAAGCTGAACTGGATTAAGGAAAATGATTTAAAACTAAATTTGTAGTTAGACCGAAAACGGGCGAAAAATGTAAAGAAAAGACGCCAAAACTTTTGAAATATCCCACCAAAGTAACAAGAAATATGGTATAATAAAAGGGCATGAAGAATAGAAATAAAATTGGTCTTTATGTGGATTTTGTTTGGAGGGAGTAACATGGATAAACCATTTACATTGAGTGAAGGGGTCGATAGTTGGAACACTATCATCTTTTTATATAATTCGGCACTGAAGGAGGTTGGAACGAAGTTAGAGATTTTAAATGACGAGTTCCAGCAGGTACATCAATACAATCCGATTGAGTATATCAAATCGAGAATTAAGACACCGGAGAGTATTGTAAAGAAGTTAAAGCGCTATGGACATGAGAGTACCATAGATAACATGGTCAAATACATCAATGACATTGCGGGAATTCGAATTGTATGTTCGTTTACATCCGATATTTACCGCCTGGCTGAGATGATTGGAAAGCAGAACGACCTTACGGTTGTATCGGTAAAAGATTATATCAAGCATCCGAAAGAGAGCGGTTATAAGAGTTATCATATGCTGGTAACGGTACCGATTTTTTTGACAGACCGTGTGGTAGATACCAGAGTAGAGATACAGATTCGTACGATTGCGATGGATTTCTGGGCAAGTCTGGAACATAAGATTTATTACAAATTTGAAGGAAATGCACCGGAATACATCAGCAGAGACTTAAGAGAGTGCTCTGGAATCGTATCCATGCTGGATGCAAAGATGCTCCAGTTGAATGAGGCAATTTTGGAGGCAAAAGCCGCACAGGAAGAGGAACATGAATTTAATTAATGTTGAAAATATTACAAAAATATACACAGAGAGGAAGCTTTTTGAAAAAGCTTCCTTTTATCTGCAAGAAGGAGAAAAAGTTGGAATCATCGGTATCAATGGAACTGGAAAATCCACACTTTTAAAAATCATAGCAGGCGCAGAGGAACCGGACGAGGGAAGTGTGACAAGAGCGAATCACATCGTGGTTCGTTATCTTCCGCAGAATCCGGTTTTTGACCCAGGAAAAAACGTGCTGGAGAATGTGCTAGAACAAGCTGTGAAAAATTTTGAAATGCAGGGGAATGAGCCTGTAAAGATGACAAAAGGGCTTCATGAGGCAGACCATTGGAATCTGGAAAGTACAGCAAAGAACATGATGACGCGTCTTGGAATCACAGACTTTTCAAAGAAGGCAGGAGAACTTTCGGGTGGACAAAGAAAGCGTCTTGCGTTAGTTGCCGCACTGTTAGTTCCCTGCGACGTCCTGATTTTAGACGAGCCGACGAACCATCTGGACTCGACTATGGCAGACTGGTTAGAAGATTTTTTGAAAAATCAGAAGGCTGCGCTTGTGATGGTAACGCATGACCGATATTTTTTAGACAGTGTCTGCAACCGGATTGTTGAAATAGATAAAGGTGCAATTTATAGTTATGATACAAACTATTCCGGATTTTTGGAGCGAAAAGCAGAGCGTGAGGAGATTGCGGTTGCAAGTGAGCGAAAGAGACAGTCGGTGTTACGCAAAGAGATTGAGTGGATGCAGCGTGGCGCAAGGGCAAGATCGACCAAGCAAAAGGCGCACATCCAGCGTTACGAGGCGCTCCGGGACCAAAAAGGACCGGAATTTGACTCTAAGATAGAGATTGGTTCTGTTTCGACCAGAACAGGAAGAACTACAATTGAAGTTGAAAATGTCAGTAAGGGATATGATGGAAGGAAGTTGATTTCTGATTTTTCCTATATCTTTTTAAAGAATGATCGAATTGGATTCATCGGGCCAAACGGTTCGGGTAAAACCACCTTGATGAAATTAATCGACGGACGTATCCAGCCGGATGCTGGAAAAATCACAATCGGCCAGACCATAAAGATTGGTTACTATACCCAGGAAATTGAAAATGACAAGTCGGCGGGGGTTGCCTATATGGACCCGAACGAGCGTGTCATTGATTACATCAAGAATACTGCAGAATATGTAAGAACAGAGGAAGGACTCGTCTCGGCGTCCGTGATGTTAGAGCGCTTCCTTTTCCCGGCATCCCAGCAGTACAGCCCGATTGGAAAGCTTTCCGGTGGAGAGAAAAGAAGATTAAACCTGCTTCGCGTCTTAATGGAAGCACCAAATGTCCTGATTTTAGACGAGCCGACCAACGATCTGGATACGCAGACTCTCGCAATTTTAGAGGATTACCTCGACCGCTATGACGGAATCGTTATCACGGTATCGCACGACCGTTACTTTTTAGACCGTGTGGTAAGAAGAATCTTTGCGTTTGAAGGGGACGGCGTCATCCGCCAGTACGAAGGTGGTTACACAGATTATGTAAACCGAAAGAAGGCGCAAGAAGCAGTTTCGTCACAGAAGATTTCTGCTGGAAAAGACAGTGTGTCAGGAAAAGGCAGCACATCAGGGAATGATAGTGTCTCCGGTAAAAACAGCACATCCGGAAAAGAGAATTTCCACGGCGAGAAAAAGCTAAAATTCAGCTATAACGAGCAGCGAGAGTATGAGACCATCGAGGCAGACATTGAAAAGCTGGAAAGTAAAATCGAGGAACTGGAAGCCAATATTTTAAAGAATGCCAGCAATTTTGTGAAACTCAACGAACTGACGAATGAGAAGATGAAGGCAGAGGCAGCCTTAGAAGAAAAGATGGAACGTTGGGAATACTTAGAAGACTTGGCAGAACGGATTCAAAAACAAAAAGAAGCAGCAAATTAATAGAAAACGCCAGAACCGGCAAGAAACGGACATGTATCCAGAATCCTGGACACATATCAGGCAAAAACCGGGACTGGCGTTTTTTATCTTTTCTTTTTCCCGAGTGCATGAAAAACAGCCTGCGGAATCGCAAAACCAAACACGATACCAAGTGCAATGGCACCGGCAATCAGGAAGGTTTCGGTTCCCTTTTGGGAAAACGATTTCATTTCGTTCATAATCAGATAATAAGCAGTATAGTAAATGCCGGCACCAGGTACCAATGGGAAAATCCCAGGTATTAAAAACATGGTTACCGGATTTTTGCGAACGACGGATAAGATGCGGGAGAGAATTGTTAACACAAAGGTTGCAAGCAGGCTTGCAGTCGCAACTCCCATCTTATGGTTCATGCAGATAATGTAGACAATCCAGCCGACAGCACCGGTCAGTCCGCAGAAAAACAATTCTTTTCTTGGCGCATGAAACAGTACTGCAAACGATAACGTCGCAATCAAAGAAACAATAAACTGTATCAGAATCATAGCAGGACACCTCCTGTCAAAAGCTGGTAAACGGTAATCACAGCGCCGACGCCGACCGCAATGCTAAAGGACGTTAGGAGTGCGTCAATCATGTGAATGGTACCGGAAAGATAATCTCCGTTAAAAAAATCACGAATGGAAGTGGTCAGGGCAATACCAGGAACTAAGGGCATGATATCACCGATGACGATTTTATCCTGCATAATAGGAAGTCCGATGGATAACAGAATCAAACTGCAGACCGTGACAAGTGCGCTTCCTAAAATATTTACGATAAAGCTGGACATGGGATGTTTTTTTGCAGTATTCAAAAATAATTGCAATAACAGTCCAATAAAAAATGCAAAAAAAGCATCAAGCGGTGTTCCACCAAACAGATAACAAAAACTGGCACTGCCAAGACCACAGAACAGAATCTGGATGTTGTCTTTGGTTTCTGGGATATTCTTGCAGGCATCCAGGCGGTCCCAGGAGTCTACTAGGGAACATTCATGGGAACAGATTTCGCGGGAAAGCTGGTTTAATGCAGCAATTCTTCCAAGATGGGTTTTGCCTAGTGGAACATGACGAATCATGCTGCAGGCATCATCTTTATTTTCATTCGCACTTGCAAAAATTCCGTTGGAAAGCACATAGACATCATAATCTTCAATCTCGTATGCCCGTAAAATATGCATCACAGTGTCCTCAACGCGGTAGATTTCACCACCATTTCGAAGCATAGCATCTCCAATTTCTACGGCAAGTGTCAGGATTTCTTTTGTTACAGCCATAACTTAACCTCAATTATTTTTCATCGTTGTACAAATTTCACCATAATTTTCATAGGGTTCGTTTGTCACTTAAATCTTACTAAAGTAATGTATTCCCTTTTAGGGTGCGTGTCAATCGTTTTTTGATGAAATTTTAAAAGAAAGATGCATTGCTTTTCTTTTGGAAAATTTCATGGAAGATTACATAATTTTTATGGAAAAAGGAGACGCTATATCTGTAAAATTTTGTGTGTAAATTTGCTAGAGGATAGCTGTATATTGTATACAAATACAGGCTTGAATAGGAGGAAGAATCTTATGACAAAGAAAAAATATCGAATCTGTATTGCCGTCTGTTTTTTGGTGATTGTGGCATGCAGTGTATTTGTTTTATATGAGAAAAATAAAGAAAAGCAGGAGTTTGAGGACGGGATTCTTGTGGAGCGTCAGGTCAATCAGGATTGTGAGGAAGAAATTGTGTTGGAATGTCGGGAAAGACAGAAAGAAAGCAAAGTATTGGTAAAACATTATTTGGAAAGTGGAAAGGAAAATGTGGCAGTATGAGTGTAAAGCAGGAAACAATTTATGTAAAGATAGACCAGAATGTGGTTTGTTCTGACCGGAATGTAACCCTTTCGGATGTTGCCAAAATGGAGTGTACCAATCAGGCTGCATTAAGACAAATCAAGCAAAAGAAACTTTATTCTTTTCCAAGGGAGCCGCAGGAAAAAGTCTGGATAAAAGGGCAGGCAGCAAAAAAACAACTACAAGTGTTTTCTATTTTAAAAGTAATTGAACTGATTCATGAGGATTATCCAGACCTTGATGTGGTAAATGAGGGCGAAAAAGACTTCATTGTGGAATACCAGCCGTCACCAGAGCCATCGAAGTGGACAAATTATCTGAAAACAGGGGTGCTTGGCATTATCATTTTTTTCGGGGCAGCGTTTACGATTATGGCATTCAACAACGACGTTTCAGTCACGGATGTCTTTTCCAAGTTGTACTTGCAGGCAACCGGGACAAAATCCAATGGAATGACAGAACTTGAAATCAGTTATTGTATTGGTCTGCCTCTTGGGATACTCATCTTTTTCAATCACCTTGGCAGGAAAAAGATTACACATGATCCGACCCCAATTCAGATTGAACTTCGCAAATATGAACAGGATGTAGATACTACATTTATTCAAAATGCGGGAAGGGAGGGGCATAATATTGATGTTAAGTAGTCATATTATGTTAACCATACTTGGTGTAATTTTTGGTCTGGCGGTGTCTGCCGGAACCTTTGCATTTCTTTTAGTCATCGGTGTGGTGCCAAGAATGGTAGGAAAAAGTAATACGGCGTCGCATGCTATTTTTTATGAAAATGCAATCATTCTAGGTGGAACGATTGGAAATCTTCTATCTGTTTTTCCAGACATCAGGATATGGCTCGGTTCTCCACTACTGATTGTGTATGGCCTGTGCGCCGGCATTTTTGTAGGATGTATCGCGGTTGCACTTGCCGAAATCCTAAATACTTTTCCCATTATGTATCGCCGTGCCAATTTAAAGATGGGGCTATCGTTTGTGATGACTTGCATGGCGTTTGGAAAAGCGTGTGGTGCATTCTTTTATTTCTGGAACCAGATGGGGGAAGGTTGACAGTCTTTTTTCTAACAGAAAGGAAAGTGTTGTATGTTATATTAGAAGAATAGGAAGGTTGACAGTCCTCTTTTTCCTTTATAAAATGAAGAGAAGAATACAGGAAGAAAAGAAGGGAAGAAAATGGTTCCATCAATTGCAAGACAAAGTGTGATGATAAAATGTAATATGCAGACGTCGGTTTTAACCGGAAATTATGAACTCTATTATGTGGCAGGTCTGATTTCAAAACTAGAAGGGGTTGAGGTGACACCGGATTTAAAACCACTAGAACTTCTAGAGACGCTCCAGGAGAAGACAAAGGATCTTCATCCGGAGGACGAAAGAGAAGCATATTTAATAAAGCTGGTGCACGATTACAAACCGGACGAAGCGTATGACGACCAGACCAGGGAATTATTTGAAATGGGAAAAAATGAGCAAAATTTGTGGCAGGTGGTGATACCTTAACAGGTGGGATAGAGATTGTTCCGTGAAAAAATAACAACATTTATGACAGGTGAGGATATCTTCGAAATATTGGGATGACAAAATGGCATCATGAGATATTGGAATATTCATAGATTGACTTATGTGATATAAATAATCAACTTACATTATGTAAACTAAATGGAAGGCGGGAGAGATACCCGTCTTTTTTAGGTAATAGGAAAATCCGTTTTTATTACATAAAAACGGATTTTCCGCGAGGATTGCACTGCGGCGGAGTTGAACAATGTCGTAAATGCGACCCGCCACAGGCGGAGAATCCTGCAAGCAGGATTCTTTTTACGTTATAAGATTTGGGTGCCAAAAGTTTGCTTACAGTTTTTTACTGGCAAATTGCACAATGACAGGTCCATTTTGTTCCGATGAGCAAACATAAGAAAAATACTTATTTTTCACAGTGTGATATACATTTTTTCATGAAAATTGAGAAAACTATTCTTAGAATAAAGGAAATGTACCTGGCAGCGGATATAGGAAAAGCAAAGTTGTACAGCTTGATAGAAAAATAACAAGAGACAACTATAATGGATTGCAGGTTTCCTTAAACAATTGCGAATGGAGGTATCAAAGGTTGTTTTGGTAACTAGAAATGCCTTCTGGGATTCATCGAAAAATATACGACAAAGAAAGGAAGAGTAGTTTCTATGAAGGACGAAAAGGAACAGCAACAGAAAGCGTATAACAAATATGTGAAGGAAGTGACCCCGACACATAACCTGGCAGCAAATATGGCGAAAGCGTTTGTGACAGGTGGAATCATTTGTGTGATAGGTCAATTCATTTTAAACATTGCAAAAGGTTACGGACTTGACCAGGACAGTGCAGGTGGGTGGTGCAGTATGCTTCTGGTATTGCTCAGTGTAATTTTAACAGGACTTAATATATATCCATCACTTGCAAACTGGGGCGGCGCCGGCGCACTTGTTCCAATTACAGGGTTTGCCAATGGTGTAGCCGCGCCGGCAATCGAATTTCAAAAAGAAGGCCAGGTATTTGGAATTGGATGTAAGATTTTTACAATTGCAGGGCCAGTTATTTTATACGGAATTTTTACTTCGTGGGTGTTAGGCTTGATTTATTGGTTTTTGAAGATGGCGGGCATGTTCTAAGCTCGCCATCTGTCAAGTGAATGGAGTAGAAAATCCGGAAATCTTCTAAAAACACCTAAATCCGAAATACAATGGAAATCAGGAAAGAAAATAAAAATGAATCAGATTGTCTACATAGTCAAGATCAATAGGATGTTCCTTTGTTTCATATGTGGTAATGAGCTGGCAGGATGGAATAATTCCGTTTTGTACATAAAGTTGTAGTTTGGAAGAAAAATTACGAAGATATGCAGGGTCGTCCATCAATCCAAAGTGTTCCCAATAATAGAAATCCCCGGTTTTTGGGTGACGAATTGTGAAGTCGGGATAAAGATTTAGTTGTGGAAGCGAAAGCTGGCATTCATAGCGAAAGGGGATTTTGTACTGGAACAAAAGCGAAGTTATCATGGATTCAGATTTCGAGCGAACGGTTATGCCAGCGTTAGTTTTGATGACAAGACCTTCGGGATGACTCGGATTTGTTGGAAAAGAAGCAGCAGCCCATTGACGTAATTCCGTGGAAAGTGGAAGAAAATAAGGCGATATCAGTGGAGTATAGCGGGAATTTTCATGAAGAATCTGAGCGGATTTAGAAGGATTCTTTTTCAAAAAGTTTAGAAAGTGTTCTAATTCTTTTTTCTCTTTTTCTAAATCTTCTTCCAAAGCAACAAGATATTTTTTATAGGCGAGTTGCTAAATGGTGGACATATCGCTTGTGGAGAGATAGGTTTTTGAATCTTTTTCACATTGATAATATTTGAAATAGTTACCACTTTTTTGGTAGCTAAGCTGGCCGCCGGGCATTTGCCTAAGTTCATTTTGGGTTTCGGCAAGTTTTTTTGTGACACGCTGATATTCAGCTTCAAGATGTTGTGTAAGCATAGATAATCCTTCCTAAAATTAATAAAAATAGATATAGCATCAAAAATGAAATATCAAAAATGGAATATCAAAAATGAAATATCAAAAATGCAATATAAAAAGGTGAAACATAAAAAAGATGAACATAAAAAGACGAATATAAAAAATGAAATCCAAGAAAAACAGAAGAATCGTGGAACAAAGGAAAAAATGAAGAAACAGGAACCATCAAGGAAAATATCCCAATGGGAAAACAAGAATCATGAATTGAAACACTAACATAAAAAGAAAAAATACGAAAGAAAAATTAGAGCAAAATAAAAAGAGCATCCGAGAAAAACAACACGGTAAAAAAACAGGAATCGTGAAATAAATTATTAAAATGAAAAAACAAGAATCATGAAATAAATTACCCGAATGAAGAATCAAGAATCATCCAATAAAACATCAAGAAACTTCCTATTTTCAGTATACGGAATTTCTACACAAACCGCAATGTTAATTTCATATAGCAAGAAGAATTATTTTCGGGTTCATAAAAAGCAAAAACAAAATCTGTTTACCATCACCAAAAGAAATGGCGAACAAGGTCCGAAATTCATCGTAGTCAGCATAGAAGAAAAGTCAAAATTGTGTTATGATAAAAATAGTCGCTTATGGAGCAGACAAGTTGATGGATAAATGAATTCAGATGCGCAAAAATGGCGCAAGAATGAGGATTAGAATGGAAGAAACAAAAGAGAATAAGATTATTGAAGGTGTCATCTGGAAGCAGCTGTTGCTGTTCTTTTTTCCAATTATGATAGGCACTTTTTTTCAGCAGCTTTATAATACCATAGATGCTGTGGTAGTAGGGCAGTTTGCCGGCAAGGAGGCACTTTCTAGTGTGGGTGGTTCGTCAGCGCAGATTATTAATCTGGTGGTTGGCTTTTTCACTGGACTTTCCGCAGGGGCTTCTGTGATTATTTCACAGTTCTTTGGGGCAAAAGATGAGGAAGGGCTGAAAAAGGCGTTACATAGCGCGTATGCATTTTCAATTGTGGGTGGAATTTTATGCGGGATATTAGGCGTATTGTTTGCAAAGCCATTGCTCACCATTATGAATACCCCACAGGAGCTGATGGCGCAGTCAACGCTTTATGTCAGAGTTTATTTTTCCGGGCTCATTTTTATTTTTGTATACAATATGGGTTCGGCGATTTTGCGTGCGATTGGAGATTCCAAACGTCCGCTTTATTATCTTATGATTTGCAGTGTGATTAATATTGCGCTGGATTTATTGTTGGTACTTGGGTTCCACCTTGGAGTCGCAGGTGTGGCAATTGCAACGCTGATTTCGCAGGCAGTCAGTGCGGTTATGGTCACTGCAGCACTTATGTACCGGACACCGGGGCTGAAATTGATTCCAGCAGAGATTCGCTTTCACAGGGAGGAATTTTCGACCATGCTTCGGATTGGACTTCCGACAGGAATTCAATCCAGCATGTATAGTATTTCCAACATGATTGTCCAGACCGTTTTAAATAATTTTGGCGTTGATACAATGGCGGCGTGGGCGGTATTTGGAAAAATAGACAGTCTGTTTTGGATGGTCAACGGAGCATTTGGAATTGCCATAACTACATTTGTAGGTCAAAATTGTGGCGCAGGAAAATGGGACCGTGTCAAAAAAGGTGTCCATGTCTGTCTGGGAATGGCACTTGTGACAGCACTTGCATTTAGTGCAGTATTTCTTTCGGAGGGCTCCTTGCTCTTTCGGATTTTCACGCAGGATAAGGGTGTCATTATGATAGGACTTCGGATGGTAGCCGTAATTTCCCCGACGTATTTTTTGTTTGTGTTTATCGAAATCTTATCGGGAGCACTTCGCGCAGAGGGACATGTGTTAGTTACTACGGTTATGACATTAAGTGGAATTTGCCTGCTTCGAATTCTATGGGTTACGCTCATTGTTCCAAACGGAACGTTGGAAGAAATCGTAGCCTGCTATCCGGTAACATGGGCAATCTGTGCGCTCGGAATGATACTCTATTATGGGTATAAACAGCGCAAAATTTTTGCCCAGCAAAAGCTTAAGACAGCCCCGTAAGGTGTCAGATAAAACAAAAGCTTAAGACGTCCCTGGAGAATGTCTAAATACAATAAGGATTAGAAAAGGAAAAAGTCATGTCAGTTCAGAAAACATTTGTAAAATATGTATCGCAGAATATCCTTGGTATGATTGGAATTTCACTTTATATTCTGGCAGATACGTTTTTCATTTCACTTGCGCAGGGAGCAAACGGAATTACGGCTCTAAACTTGGTCTTGCCGGTTTACAACCTGATTTTTGCGTTTGGAGCGATGATGGGTGTCGGTTCGGCAATCCGTTTTAAGGTGCTGCGGGCAAGAGGTGAGGAAAAAGCAGATTACTATTTTTCCAATGCTATTTTTTGCGCACTTATAATCGGAAGCATCTTCATGGTGCTTGGCGGATGCTTTCCGCAAAAGGTGGTACAGTTTCTTGGAGGAGATGCGGTTATTGTGGCGGTAGGAGCGCCGTATACCAGGATTTTCATGCTGTTTACTCCATTTTTCATGTGGAATCATATCTG
The DNA here is from genome assembly GCF_001940165.2 of Roseburia sp. 831b. NCBI lineage: Bacteria > Bacillati > Bacillota > Clostridia > Lachnospirales > Lachnospiraceae > Roseburia > Roseburia sp. 831b. The sequence goes on from NZ_CP135162.1 coordinate 184,781, forward strand.
TAATGCGTTTGTAAGAAATGACGGAAATCCAACGATTGCGATGCTTGCAACACTTTCCAGCAGTCTTTTTAATATTGTGATGGATTATGTTTTAATGTTCCCGCTTGGACTTGGAATGGTTGGGGCGGCACTTGCAACCGCTGTTTCGCCGGTTGTGGGAATTTTCGTCTGCATGATTCATTTTTGCTCTAAGAAAAATACCGTAAAATTTGTATGGCGCATGCCATCTATAAAAAGGCTGATTCAGGCATGCCAGCTTGGTGTAGCAGCATTTATCGGAGAGTTTTCTTCCGGTGTAACTACAATTGTATTTAATATGTTAATACTGAAACTCGCAGGAAATGTGGGTGTGGCAGCGTATGGTGTCATTGCGAATACATCGCTGGTTGCAGTTGCGGTTTTCAATGGCGTATCACAGGGAACACAGCCAATTTTCAGTGAACATTATGGAAAAGGAAATGCAAAGGAAGTAAAAAAAGTGCTGCGGCTTGGAATTGGTACGGCGCTGGCACTTGCAATAGGAATCATTGTCTTTACACACGTTTTTGCGGCGCCGATTACAGGTGTTTTCAACCAGGAGGGCGATGCAAATATGGCGTCCTATGCAATTCGCGGTATCAAACTTTACTTTATCGGATTTTTGTTCGCTGGTTTTAACATCGTAGGAACCGGTTATCTAAGCGCCGTAGAGGAGGCAAAATGGGCATTTGTGGCATCTTTATTAAGAGGTGTGGTTGCAATCAGCGCATGTGCTTTTTTACTGTCGGTGTTATTGGGAATGACTGGAATCTGGCTGGCATTTCCGGCGGCGGAATTTCTGACTGCAATCGTGACAGGGGTTGCAATTATCAGGACAAAGGATAAAATATCAGGGGAGAAATTAGAAAAGAGGATTTAAGAGTATGAAAAAAAAGTGGAGTCTTAAGAAAAAAATATTGGTGATTGTACCATTGCTTCTTTTAGCCGTACTTGTAGGCGCAGGAGTCTGGTATGTGAATGATTATTATCACAGTGATGAGATTGCAGAGACATATCTGACAACTACGGATGTAGTTGAAGTGAGTGAAAATGACTGGGGTTATTTCTTCGACAGCGAAGGAACGGAGGACGCCTTGATTTTTTATCCGGGAGCAAAAGTAGAGTACACAGCTTATGCCCCGATGATGATGATGATTGCAGAAAAGGGAATCGATGTTTTTCTGGTAAAAATGCCTTGTAACCTTGCAATATTAGGACAGAATAAGGCACAGGAAATCATGAATCAGTATGAGTATGAAAACTGGTATCTGTCCGGTCATTCGCTTGGCGGTGCGATGGCAGCCGATTTTACGGCAAACCATCAGGACGAAGTCAAAGGCCTTGTTTTAATGGCGGCGTATCCAACAAAAGAGATTACGGAAAAAGAAATCTCCGTGCTTTCCCTTTATGGAAGTGAGGACGGCGTATTAAACTTAGATAAGCTTGCAGAAGGAAAATCCCTGATAGCTGGAAGTTACTTAGAAATCTGCATGGAAGGCGCAAACCATGCCGGATTTGGAAATTACGGAGAGCAAAAAGGGGATGGAATCGCAAGCATGACAAGCGGTTTGCAGCAGCAGAGAACCGCAAATGAGATTGCATCCTGGATGTCACAGAATCAGTAATTGGAAGAAAGACAAATGAATAAGAACTTTTTGGAAAGACATACTATCCTTAAGAAAATCAGAAGTGGATTCTTGCAAAAGAAAACACAACAGAAAGGGTGATGAGATGGAAGTTCAAAAAGGAAAACAGAGCCTCCAGTTTACGGAGGCTCCTTTTATAATCAGCAGTGCAAGCATTGTCGGAAAAAAGGAAGGGGAAGGCCCCTTAGGAGAGTGCTTTGACATGGTTTGTGAGGACGACAAATTCGGGGAAGATACCTGGGAAGAGGCAGAGAGCACCTTGCAAAAAGAGGCGGTGGCATTGACACTTGGAAAAGCAGAGCAGACCAGTGAGGACATCCGCTATCTTTTTGCCGGAGACTTATTGGGGCAGAATATCGCAACATCGTTTGGCCTACAAGATTATAGTGTCCCATTATTTGGACTCTACGGTGCGTGCAGCACCTGTGGAGAGTCCTTATCCCTTGCAGCGATGACCGTGGCAGCAGGATATGCCGACCAGGTGATAGCCGTCACATCAAGCCATTTCGCGAGTGCGGAGAAACAGTTCCGTTTTCCACTGGAATATGCCAACCAAAGACCATTGTCCGCAACCTGGACGGTGACCGGGAGTGCAGCATTTCTCGTTGGAAAGAAAAAAAGCAAGGTGCAGATTACCGGAATCACAACCGGAAAAATCATGGATTATGGAATCAAGGATTCGATGAATATGGGGGCGGCGATGGCTCCGGCAGCAGCGGATTGTATCGCACAGCATTTTGATGATTTTAAGCGCTCGCCGCATGACTATGACAAAATCATAACAGGCGATTTAGGAACGATAGGAAAAGAGATTTTAATCGATTTGCTTTTAGAAAAAGGGTACGACATCAGCCAGGTGCATACCGATTGCGGGATTGAGATTTTCGATGCAGCGACGCAAAATACGGGTGCAGGAGGTTCTGGCTGCGGCTGCTCTGCGGTGACGTTAAGTGGACATTTCTTAAAACATCTGGAAAAAGGAAGCTTACAGCGGATTCTGTTTGTGCCGACGGGAGCGCTTTTGTCGACTGTCTCCTTCAATGAAGGGAAAACAGTTCCGGGGATTGCCCATGCAGTTGTGCTAGAGCATTTAAAAGAATAGGAAAGGTGGAAAAACTTATGGATTATGTAAACGCATTCTGGGTTGGCGGGCTGATTTGCGCGCTGGTACAGATTTTGATGGAAAAGACGAAGATGCTTCCGGGAAGAATCATGGTTCTTTTGGTATGCGCAGGTGCCGTACTGGGCGCAATCCAATTGTATGAACCGTTTTTACAGTTTGCCGGTGCCGGCGCAAGTGTGCCATTGCTAGGATTTGGAAATGTGCTATGGAAAGGGGTAAAAGAAGCTGTGGATGAAAATGGATTCCTTGGCATTTTCCAGGGAGGATTTAAGGCGAGTGCGGTAGGAATCTGTGCTGCCCTGGTATTCGGGTACCTTGCCAGCCTTATTTTCCAGCCTAAAATGAAAAAATAAAGATAAAATTAGAGCGAAAATTGCATGGAACATATCGAAATTGGGATGTAAGAAATTTGAAAAAAACGGTCGAATCATGTAAAATTGTAATTAGATAGCAGACTTGGATAGTGGGGAAGGACTACAATGCTGCAGATGAGGAGTGCTTGCGTATGGGGAACAGATTGACAATCCTGATCGTGGACGATGTTGCAATTAATCGTGAGATCTTAAAAGATATTTTCAAAGATGAATATAAAGTTGTGGAAGCAGAAGATGGGCTGGGTGCGCTTGAAGTACTTCGGGGAGAAGAGCACGTAGACATCATTCTGCTTGACATCATAATGCCAAAAATGAACGGGTTAGAAGTGTTACAGATTATCAAACGGGATGAGCGGTTAAAGCGTATTCCGGTCATTGTAAATACCCAGGAGGGAGAGCGTGCCAAAGAGTTCAAGGCGCTTGAAATGGGGGCAGATGACTTCATTATAAAACCGTATAACCCTAAGATTGTCAGACAGAGAGTGACGAATCTGGTTCATAAATATATCAAAGAAAAAGAGAGCATGGAGCGTAAAATCCGCAACACAATGAACCGCCTGCAGTCGCTCATTGACACGGTTCCGGGTGGAATCGCAATTTTTGAAATATCGGATGGCGTCCATATCGAATTTTTCAATGATGGATTGTGTGAACTTTTGGGATATAGCCGGGAAGAATTTTCCAGATATCAGACACAAGATGCACTGGAACTGGTGCTCGAAGAAGACCAGAAGATTTTAAAAGAGGAGAATAACGCCTATCATGAGAATGGCTCCATTCATTGTAAGGTTCGTTTCCTGACGAAAGAGCATACCATTAAATGGGTTGGAATTACGGCAAAGAAAATGGAATCCGAAGAAGGCCGCAACGTTTATCATGCGGTCTTTATGGATTCGAGCGAGGAGAAAGAGACCGAGGAACGTCTGCAAAATTCCATGGAAGAACTGCGCTACCGGGCAGAGCGGGATAATCTGACCGGCGTTTACAACAGGGAGACATTTTACCGTAAGACAGAGCAGATGCTCCGGGAGAATCCGAAGGAGACCTTTGTCATTGGACAGTGGAATATTGACCGTTTTAAGGTTGTAAATGAGCTGATGGGCAGCAGTGCGGCAGATCATATTCTGCGAAAATTTGCCCAGAAGATGGACGAGAAATTAAAAGGTCATGGTACATTTGGACGTTTAGAGGCAGACCATTTTGTGACCTGTACGACCAAGCGTTTTATTGAGCAGGGAATTGAATATATCGAGCAGATGCTGGCGGGGGTGATTAACTGGGAGAGAATTCATTATCCGATTCGTATGCATGTCGGCTTTTATCTGGTAGAAGATAAGACAACACCGGTAGAATTGATGTGTGACCGTGCAGATATGGCATTGCAGACGATTAAGAATAATTATCTGAAACGCTGGTGCTATTACAATGACAGCTTAAAAAGAGAGATTTTGGACGAGGAAGAGTACGTGGTCGAGATGGAAACGGCTCTTTTAGAACACCAGTTTGTGGTTTATTATCAGCCGATTTATGATGCGAGAACAAGAAAGCCGGTCAGCGCAGAGGCACTGGTACGCTGGCAGCACCCACAGAAGGGCATGATACCGCCGGATGTGTTTGTGCCTCTTTTTGAAAAAAATGGTTTTATCACAAAACTGGATATGTTCGTATGGGAAGAAGCCTGCAAATTTTTAGCAGAGCGAAAGGAACAGGGAAAGGAACCGATTCCAATTTCTGTGAATCTTTCCAGAATTAATTTTTATAATCCAAATCTTGCGGCAGAGATTTGTGCGCTGACAAGACGTTACCAGGTTTCGCCGGAATATTTGCGTTTAGAGATTACGGAGAGTGCTTATAAGGACAATCCAGAAGAGATGTTGTCTACGATGAAGACATTGCAGGAAGATGGATTCAAGGTTTTGATGGACGATTTTGGAAGCGGCTATTCCTCTTTGAACATGTTGAAGATGGTGCCGGTTGATATTTTGAAAATCGACATGAAGTTTATTGATGATTTGGAGAATTCCGAGCGTGCCTGCAATATTTTATACAATATTATCCAGATGACAAAAGGATTGAAAATGGGTGTCATCGCAGAAGGAATCGAGACACAGAACCAGTGCGAACTCTTGTTTGGAATGGGATGTACTTATATTCAGGGATTCTATTTTTCAAAGCCGCTTTGCAAGGAAGATTTTGTAAAAGAAATCGAGTGCCAGGAGGAAAAGAATTTCGATTATGAGATGGCAGGTGTGAAAAAACAGACGATACTGGTGGTTGATGATACCGAGTTAAACCGTTCGTCCATCATGGAAATGATAAAAGACAAATATCGTGTGTTAGAGGCAAAGAATGGGGAGGAAGCACTTTCCATTCTGAAAAAAGAATTTGCCAACATCAATCTGGTTCTGTCGGATATCTTTATGCCGAAGGTGAGTGGATTTGATTTACTTGAAATCATGAAGCGGAACGATTTGCTCCGCATGATACCAGTGCTGATTTTAACGGCATTCGGAGATCAGGAGAACCAGAGTAAAGCGTTGGAATTAGGGGCATTAGATGTGATTACCAAGCCGTATGATGCAAAGACGCTTAAGAAAAGGATTGAGAACCTGCTTCAGATTTCAGAAAATGATTCCATTAAGGCAGAAGTGCACGCATTGCGAGAAAGTTCCACGGTTCGAAAACAGGTGCAGTCGATGCTGCGCAACGATGTAGCATCCATTTGCAGAATGGAGATTTCTTACAAAGATTTTGAAATCAAAAGAATGGTGTTCGCAAATGATAAATTTATGGAATTGCACCAGATTCACAGCACAACATACCGAAGCAAAAAAAATCTGGGTGGATTTTTAGACAATATCGTGGAGGAAGATAAAAAGAGGTTGAGAGATCGTGCGGAACTGGCACTCAGACGTCGTGAAAAATGCTGGCAGAACGTATACCGGATTGAGGGCGCAAACGGTTCCATACATAGCATGATATCCAACTGTACCATGGATTTTCAGGCAGACGGAATCTTTTTTGATACCATAGAGATTGAGGTGGTAACAAAAGAGAATTTTGAATTTGAAAAGTCCCTAGATATGTTAAGCCAGGCAATTACAAAGGAGACAAACTTACAGTTCTTTTTGTATTCTTTGGATGATGACAGCGTTGATTATATTACAAAACGGAAAAATGGAAGTTCCAGACGAGTCATCCAGAAACGAAGTCTGTTCCAGATGCTCCCTGGAATTGCGGATGCTGACTATGTGCGCCGGGAAGAAATGTATGAGCGTATCCGGAACGGAAAACGCACGACCAGTGAAGAGTTCCACTGCGTTTATACAGACGAGGATACCAGGGAAACTGTCTCAAAGTGGTTCAGAGTTACCCTGTCACGAATGGAAGGAAGTCCGACGGAGAAAAGAATGGCGCTCGGAGTCTGCGAAGATATCACAAAAGACAGAGAACATCAGATTTGTAAGTGGAGAGAGCAGCAGTATCAGGCAATTCTAGGACAGAATGCATTCTTTTTTGCAGAGATTGATTTGACGGATAACCGTTTTATATCGGAGAAGATTCAGGACAATGGATTTGGGTTAGAGGATGCAGAAATCCTCTCTTACGATGATTTTGTGGAGCAGCGAATCGAAAAACTGGTCTTAAAGGATGATATCAAATATATCGATTCCTGGATGCGAAGAACAAACTTAAAGAAGTGGTTCACACAGGGAGAGCGGGAGATTTCGTTTGACCTTCGGATTATGCTTCCGAATAAGAATGCCTATGAATGGTTTACCTCTACGGTTTACATGTCAAAAAATCCTGGCAACAACCATGTCTGTGCAAGCTGGAAAATCCGCAATACAGAGGCTGAGAAAAAGAAACTCGGCAAGATTCGCCAGATGGCAGAACGGGATTCGCTGACGGAATTATATAACCGTATTAATTTTGAAAAACGTGTATCGAAAGAACTTTTAAAAGAAGCTTCGCAGAATAAGAGCCGCGCATTTATCATGATTGATGTGGATAATTTCAAACAGGTGAATGACAGCTTTGGTCATGATTTCGGGGACATTGTATTAAGGGCGGTTGCAAAAATCCTGCGTTCCAGCTTTACGGAGGAGAATATCATCGGTCGTTTGGGCGGCGATGAATTTGCGGTCTTTATTTCAAAAGCTTCGTCCAAAAAAGTGATATTAGAGCAGGTGCAGAAAGTGTGCGCCAAGATATCAACCACATTTGAAAACAAAGGAGAAAAGGTCTCCATCAGCTGCTCCATCGGTGTTGTATACACGCCGGAGGAGGGAAAAGAGTTCCAGATTCTGTATGAAAAGGCAGACGATGCACTTTATCAGGCAAAACATGCAGGAAAGAATCAATATAAGATATTTACAAACTAGAAGTGGAGATGAGATACAGATGGATGAACAAAAGTTAAGGGCAGCAGGTATTGATTACAAAGGTGCAATCGAACGTTTTGCAGACAATCAGGTGTTGTATGAGAAATATCTGCTCCGTTTTGAGGAAGATACGCATTGTAAGGACGCAATGGCGGCGTTAGAAGAACAGAATTATGATGAGGTGCTTGCACAGGTTCATGCGTTAAAAGGTATGGTAGGAACGTTAGGAATGATGACGTATTATAAGGTCTGCCAGGATGTCGTGGATGCATTAAGAGCCAAAAAGTACGACACCATTGCAGGTTTGATGGAAAAAGTGCAGGAGGAGCAGGCGCGCATCCAGCAGATTTATAAGGACAAATAAGGTCTTGTATACAAACAGTTTTGGAGGAAAAAATGTCAGAAACAACAAAAAAAGTAAGTAAGAAAAAAATTATAATTGCAGTCGTGATACTTGCCCTTGTGGCAGCCCTTTTTGCAGGGCTTTATCTGAAATTCAGCCCAAAGGCACACAAAGGTGCAAAAGAAATTACGATTGAGGTAATCGACAATAACGGAGCGTCCGTTACTTATGATGTGCATACAGATGCAGAGTATCTGCGTCAGGCGATGGAGGATGCCAAAGGACTAGAGTTCGATGGAACAGAGTCTGATTATGGTCTTATGGTGGAAACGGTAAACGGCTTGTATGCGGATTATGTAAATAACAATGCCTATTGGGCATTTTATGAGGGCGGCGTTGCCTGTGACTATGGTGTGGACAGCCAGCCGGTAGAAGATGGACAGTCTTATCAGATTATTTATACGATAAATGAGTAAAAAGAAGCGGTTAACCACAAAAGAAATTGCATACATGGGTGTCATGGTAGCAACCTTAGAAGCAGCAAAGTTTGCACTATCTTTTTTGCCAAATGTAGAGCTAGTGACACTTTTTATTATTTTATATACACTTTTCTTTGGAGGAAAAGTAATTTATGTCATTCTTGCATTTATCCTAATCGAAGGCTGTCGGTATGGATTCGGATTATGGTGGGTGATGTATCTTTATGTGTGGCCGCTTTTGGCACTGTTTACCCATCTTCTTCGAAAATGGGAATCGGTCATGACGTATAGCATTTTATCCGCAGCGTTTGGCCTGTGCTTTGGAGCACTCTGTTCGATTCCGTATTTTTTCATTGGTGGACCAACAACCGCGTTTACCTGGTGGATTGCAGGGATTCCATACGACTTACTGCACTGTGCTTCCAATTTTGTACTGTGTCTGATACTGTTTCGCCCGCTTCGTGCAATTTTAAACAAATTAGAGTGAGATGCCTCATATTTTTGCAAGCCAAATCTTCTAGAATCTGAATAATGTAGAAAAATATGGTCATACTATCCTTGAAAAAAGAAAAAGGAGATTATGAACCATGAAAAAGTTTAAAATTGTGATGGCAGCCTGCGTGATGGCAATGTCCTTGTGCATGGTAACAGCATGCGGAAATCGGAATGACGGAAATAACGCCAATAATACGGAGAGTGTGACGGATTCTGAGAACATTACAAATGACAGAAACAATAACGGAACCAACAACAATGGAACCACAAACGGAACGAACAACGGAACCAATAATGGAAACACGAATGGGAACAACAATGGGAATAACAATGGAAACAACGACGAAAATGGCGGCGTTGTGAAAGACATCGGAGATGGAATCGTAGATGGAGTGGATGATGTCGTAGACGGCGTGGAGGATGCAGGAGATGATCTTGTGAACGATGCCGATGACGGAACCAACAACAATTCAACTACAAATAACAGCGTAACAGAAGGAAATACAAACAATACAGCAAGATAGAACAGGCTGTATGAAAAAAAGGTGGAATGCAGAATGCTGCACGCCACCTTTTTTATACTTTTTATTGTGTCGAAATTGAGAAATGGTATAATAAAAAAGAACAAAAATAAAGCAGAAAAGGGGTTTCGTTTTGGAGAACAGGGTAGAAAAAAGTGGGTTAGAACAAAAGGCACAGATGGTTGTGCAAGAGGTAAAGAAGGCAGTGAAGGGAAAGGATGACTGCATCCAAAAGGCGTTTGCTGCAATTCTTGCAGGTGGTCATATTCTGATTGAGGATGTGCCGGGAGTAGGAAAGACGACGTTAGCGCTTGCGTTTTCAAAAGCGATGGAACTTGAAAATCATAGGGTACAGTTTACGCCGGACGTATTGCCCGCCGATATTTTGGGATTTTCCATGTATCAGAAGCAGACGGGGGAATTTGTGTATCATCCGGGTACCATCATGTGTAATCTTTTTCTTGCGGATGAAATCAATCGTACTTCGCCAAAGACGCAGTCGGCGCTTCTTGAGGTAATGGAGGAAGGAAATGTGACGGTGGACGGGGTCAGCCGAAGTGTTCCGGACCCTTTTATTGTGATGGCAACACAGAATCCAAAGGGAAGTGCGGGAACGCAGATGCTGCCGGAATCCCAGTTAGACCGTTTTATGATTTGTATGAGTATGGGCTATCCAGATGCAAAGAGTGAGATTGAGATTGCAAAAGGAAGGACAACCGGCTCTATGATAAATAAGATTGTGCCAGTTATGAGCGCAGTGGAATTAAGCCGTATGAGACAGGTGTGTGAGGAAATTTATTTACATGATGCGATTTATGAATATATGGTAAATCTGATTACGCAGACAAGAGAAAATCCATACATAGAGTTAGGAGTCAGCCCGCGAGGAATGATTGCGCTCGCCAGAATGGTCAAAGCACATGCTTTTTTGCAGGGAAGAAATTATGGAATTCCAGAGGATGTCGAGCAGGTCTTTTTGGATGTGACAAGACATCGAATCGTGCTAAATACAAAAGCGAGAGTGACACAGGTGACGGAAGAGAGTGTGTTGCAAAAGATATTAGAGGATACCGCAAAACCGACCGTATACAAAGAAAGAGCAGGACGTCATGAGTAGTTTTTTTATCTTTAGCATTTTGTTTGCCGTGATTTTATATGCAGCGATTCTGTATGGGAGCAAGGCATTGGCGGCACTCTTTTTCGCTGGAATCTGCTATGTCCTGTTTGCTTATATAGGGCTTTTTTTCCAATTGAAAAAGGTAAAAACTACAATTGTAGTTCCGATTGCAACGGGGGAGAAAGAAAAGAAGCTTACAGTCTTATTAAAGACGACAAACAAGGGAAAATATCCAATTCAAAAGCTTGCCTACCGGATAAAAATAACACATTCACTCTCAGGATGTTCCTATAAGAAAAGACTATATGGTTCGGCAGCACCTAAGAAGCAGACCACGCTTCCTACAACAGCCTGCGGGTCGATGAGCGGGGCTTATGAGGTGAAGCTTTGCCGTCTGCGCATTTATGACATGACGGGATTTTTCTATCTCTCAAAAGCATGTGATGAGTTTGCGCAGTTTCAGATTATGCCGGAGCTTATGCCGGTAAATGTAACAGTAGGACAGGCTGCCCGCCATTTTATGGGGGAGACGGATGTGTATGAGGATAAAGGCGGTGGAACAGACCAGTCGGAACTGTATCAGATCAGAGAGTTTCGGGATGGCGATAAAATCCAGAGCATTCACTGGAAAATGTCAGCCAAAATGGACGAGCTTATGGTGAGGGAGAACAAGCTGCCACGCGGCTGTGCGGTCGTATTGTTGTTGGATGCTGGAAACAGGAAAAAGACAAAAGAACAAAGGACAGAGGCATTTTTGCAGCTGGGTGCGTCGATTTCTTTTTGCCTGCTAGAAGAAAAGTGTCCACATTACATTGCATGGTACAGTGGAAAAGAGAACCAGATTGTGCGTATCCGTGTGGAAAAAGAAGAGGATTTCTATCTGTTTCTGATGCAGTATTTTGCAGAAAAGCCAGGTGTGTGTGAAGCGAATCTGCGCGAGGAATATCGAAGAAAATACCGGATGGAGACTTATGTGACGGATTTGTATCTCAACCAGGAATTGCGCATCGAAAAGAATGGAGAATTTTTAACAAAACTTTCGGATGCTTCACTGGAAAAAGAATGTGAGGAATTAGACCTTATCGTATAAAAATGTTACATACAGGATTCATACTTACGCACAAACTTCAGATAAGTAAGAATGGGGATTATTATGAGACAAAATAAAAAGAAGAAATGGGTTCGTATGGAGCCGCAACAGCAAAAGCAGGCGAAACAGGGCAGCATCTGGTGCAGTCTTGAAAAAGGCATCTGCCTGCTGTTGGTTTTTCTTGGGACTATTTTGATGTATCGGGATGTTACAAAAGGAACGGGAAGCGGCATTGGAAGCCTTTTGGCAGGAGGAGTATTTTTGCTGCTGCTTGCTTTTTCCTATGACAGGTGGCAGGGGAACAAGAAGATTACCTATATAACTACAATTGTCATTGCAATTGCTGCCCTGTGGTTTCGAAAAGCAATTGGTTCTGGATTTATAGACCTGTGCAACCACTGGATTGGGCTGGTCAATGATTATTATGATGAACAGTTTTTGTTGCTGTCAGAGGAGGCGGCAAAAAGTGCCAATTCTTCGGTGTTTGCCGTGTTCCTTTTCGCGTGTCTTGCCTTTTTCCTGGCAGATTTCGCGATTCAAAAGAAAAGCTGGACAGCACTCTGGATTCCTGGAATGATAGTGATACTTGCGGGCTTGTGTGTCGGATATGCACCAGGGGAAGTGGGATTGTTCCTTTTTTTAGCCGGAGTCTTTGGAATGCGTCCTTATTGTAAGAAAAGAAAGGAAGGTGCCCTTCCGGCAAAACAATGTCTGAAGATGAGTGCCACATTGGGCGTTACGGTGCTTTGTCTGGGAGGTCTTGTCTTTTCCCTTGGGGCATCGCCCATCCAAAAAGTGGTGAAGCTGCAGGCGGATGTCCTGGCAAAACAAAAATATTTTGAACAGGTCATAAGCAGTGGCGAGCTGTTTTCTTTTTTTCAGGGGGATTATCAGGAGGTAACCAACAAAAAACCATATTATACGGAGCGGGAAGTGCTGACGCTTACGACGGATGCCAAGCCAAAAAATTCAGTCTATCTAAGAGGCAAGGTGGGAGATACCTATCAGGATGGCCGATGGGGGAACGAAGGGGAAGATGCGTTTGAACGTGAGAGCAAAAACTGGAAGATTGCATCGCAGGAAGATATTGCAAACGCACTTTATGAGATGCCTTATGAAAGCCAGGGAAGCGATGGGGCGAAGATAACTTACACAATCGCCTATCAGGCGACAGGGGACCGCCTTGCGTATCTGCCATATCTGACACTTCTTTCTCCGGCAAAAGAGCCGGTTACGGTAAACGGGGATGGAACGGTTCAAAGAACCTCAAAGAAAGAGCAGGCGGTAAGCGGAATCAACTATGATAACGTCTTTGATTTTGTAGGCAGTGCATCGGCGGGAAAAGAGCAACAGGAGTTAGACGAGACTTACCGGAACTTCTGCGAGAGATATCTGGAGGTGCCGCAGAATCTGGACGAGCTGGATGCTCTGGGGCAGGAGTTAAACACGGTGCTGCAGGACTTAAAGGATAAGGGTGCCGGGCAGATGGAGGTCGAGCTTGCTGCAATCTGTATGGTGCGGGATGCAGTGAATAGCCGTGTCACCTATGACCTTGATTTGGATGCCGTTCCACAGGGAAAAGACGTAGTGGAGAATTTTCTGTTTCATTCTGGAAAAGGTTATTGTACTCACTATGCAAGTGCAGGAACATTGCTTTTTCGTGAGTTAGGAATCCCGGCAAGATATGTGACCGGGTACGTGGTTGAGCGGGACGAATTTGAACGGGAGCAGAACAAGCAATATGTGGCGGGCGTAAAAGACAGCGCAAGCCATGCCTGGGTCGAAGTTTATCTGGAAAATATCGGCTGGTTTCCAATTGAGATGATATCGGGATTTGATGACCAGTTAGATTCCATGCATCTGGTTCAAAACCAATATGGGGACTATGCAATCTGGTATGAAAATCAATATAAAATAACATCCGTACAAAGACTGACCGGATATGAGCGCGATATGGATGTGGAGTCCTGGGACAATCCGGTTTCAACCTATGAAAACCTGAACAAGAAGGCGCAGGATATGGATGCACTTGCAGCAGAACAGACCGGAGAAACACAGACAACGGAGCGTGAGACAGCCAATCAGGAAAACACAAAGTCTGATATTAAGAACGCCATGTCGGAGGCAGAAAACGGGAAGTACAGCGCAAACGATACGAGGTCTGGGACGGGAAGTAATGTAAGACAGCAAGGAGACGAAGAGTCGGGAACTGCCGGAGGAGCGAATAGAAACGATGCGGCCGGGAACACGCAAAATAGCCGCTGGATTTTTGTTTTCCTGTTGAATTTCTTTATTGCAATTACAGTTGTAGTTGTAGCTATTATCATATGGAAAGCAAGGGTATGTGCAATTGAGCGGGCGTGCAAACAAAGAGATACCAGAAAAGCCGTGAAGAATATTTCAAAGCAGCTTTATCTTCAAATGAAACGAAAACATCTTTTGCCAGCGAAAAAGCTGGATGACGCACAATTTTTTAAAGCGTTAGAGAACGCAGACGCTTCTTTTTCCAAGGAAGAGATTGCGCGGTTAAAAGAAATTATAAAACGGGCAGCATATAGCAATGAGGCAATAGAAGTGACAGAGGCAAAGTTCTGCTATGGCATTTATCTGCGGCTGAAAAAGCATCCAAAGAAAAAAGCGTAAGTCGCTATCGGATGGAATTAAGGGACGAAGTTTCTAAAATAAGTATAAATATCGGTGATTTTCTTGTGATTAAAAGAAAGATGTTTTATAATAATAGGCAGTTTACAGATTGAAGAAAGGACATAGGTAGTGAAATGTCAGAATTTGATAAAGATGAATTCAAAGAAGTAACCGATATGGAAGAAACGATAGATCAGAATACAAAGAACGAGTCCACAAAAGAGAAGACAGATTCTGCTACAACACAGGAGACATCCGGTGGGAATGCCGATGCTGCTACAACACAGGAGACATCCGGTGAGAAGGAAGAGTACGAGGAAGTCTGCTATATTTGCAGACGCCCGGAGCATATTGCCGGCAAAATGATTCAGATTCAGAATGAGATTTACATCTGCCGCGACTGTATGCAAAAGACATTTGACAGCATGAATCATGCACCGTTTCCAATGGGCGATATGTTAAATCTTGGAAATGACAAGATGCCAAACATCAGCATGATTAATCTGTCAGACCTTCAGGGATTTGTGCCGAACAACCAGCGCCTGAAGAAGAAAGATAAGGAAAAAAAGAAAGAGCCTGTACTTGATATCAAGGCAATTCCTGCGCCACATAAGATTAAGGCATCCTTAGACGAATATGTCGTAGGACAGGACTACGCGAAGAAGGTAATGTCCGTTGCGGTTTACAATCATTACAAGCGAATTGCAAACCAGAACGTGGATGATGTTGAGATTGAGAAGTCCAACATGCTGATGATTGGACCAACCGGATGCGGTAAAACTTATCTGGTAAAGACCCTGGCGCGCCTTTTGGATGTGCCGCTTGCAATCACAGATGCAACATCCCTGACAGAAGCAGGATACATCGGCGATGATATCGAAAGCGTTGTCAGCAAGCTTTTAGCTGCAGCAGGAAATGATGTGGAAAAGGCAGAGCGAGGCATCATTTTCATCGATGAGATTGACAAGATTGCCAAGAAAAAGAATACAAACCAGCGTGATGTCAGTGGCGAGTCCGTGCAGCAGGGAATGTTGAAATTGTTAGAAGGAGCTGAGGTTGAAGTGCCGGTTGGCGCAAGCAGCAAGAATGCTATGGTTCCAATGACAACTGTAAATACAAAGAACATTCTTTTTATCTGTGGTGGTGCTTTCCCAGACTTAGAAGAAATCATCAAAGAGCGTTTGAATAAAACATCTTCGATCGGATTCCAGGCAGATTTGAAGGATAAATATGACAAGCAGGAGAATCTGTTGAAAGAGGTAACGGTTGAGGATGTGCGTAAATTCGGTATGATTCCTGAATTTTTAGGACGTCTTCCCATTATGTTTACATTGGATGCACTCAGCGAGGAGATGCTGGTACGCATCTTAAAAGAGCCAAAGAACGCGATTATCCGCCAGTACCAGAAGCTTCTTGAGATGGACGAGGTAAAATTGGAGTTCGACGAGGATGCACTCTATGCCATCGCCAAGAAAGCCAAAGAAAAAGATGTTGGAGCCAGAGCACTTCGTGCCATCATCGAGGAATTCATGCTGGATATCATGTATGAGATTCCAAAGGACGACAACATCGGTTCTGTCACCATTACCAAGGATTACATTGAGAAAAAGGGTGGTCCACTCATTGCGATGAGAGGATATGATGCACTCCCGGAGAAGGAAGCATAAGAAAAAGAAATATTATAGTGTGAAACTTGCAATAGAAAAAGCCTGCGTCTGGTTAGACGCGGGCTTTTTTTGCAATTGGTTTCAAGGCAAGATACCCAATCTGCATGCCAGATTTAACTACGTTTGTATGCAGTTTATAAAAACCAGCATCCAGATGAACTCTTCCAAGTTTGTGCGTCATCCACTGGCCAAGGGTTCCGTTGGTGTTGATGGTACACAGGTTGGAATCGTTTAATAAAATCGTAACGGTGCTTTGTGCGAGGACATCCTCTTGCGACATCGTGTTTGCGACCAAGAGGAAGTCACCGCCTTCTTTCACTTCTAACCAGACAGAATCGGTAAAAGAAGGAAGAAAGACATTTTTCTGCAAAGCGGCGGTCTGTCTGCTGGAATCGGATGCTAAAAGAGAGAGTACGGCATCCGTCGGAGCAGCATTTTTTAAAAGAAAATCTACTTTTTCCGGTTCCTTATCGGTTGGAGCAATGGTGACGGAGAATTCGTCAAAAGTCTGTTTGCGTCCAAATACCGGTGCCTGCATTAAAAAGCTGCAAATGTGTCTGGCACAGCGCTGCAATTCCCCGATGGTAAGGGTTCCATTGGCAAGGGATGGAAGCGTATTGTCGTTGGAGGCATTTAATTCAGCGCCGTCGTTGTTGACTACCATGTAAAGGTCGTTTCCGGCACGCACCATAAAGTTTGTGGAGGTTCGATCCGCGTCACCGCCATCCACACAAGAGTTCATTTTTGCCCACCAGTCGGTCATGACGATTCCGTCAAATCCCCATTCTTTTCGTAAAATTGTGGTACAAAGATCATAATTGGAAGCACACCAATGACCATTTAATGGATTGTAAGAGGTCATGATGGAGCGTGCGCCACCTTCTTTTACGCCCATCTCAAAGCCCTTTAGATAGATTTCTCTTAAAGCGCGCTCAGAGATGACCGAGTTGACTACGGAACGGTTGCTTTCCTGATTATTTCCCGCAAAATGTTTCATGGTAGCGGTAGCACCACCCTTATGAATACCGCGCACGGTAGCGGAGGTGAAGGTGCCGGTTACAAATGGGTCCTCGGAAAAATATTCGAAGTTACGTCCGTTCAACGGGTTTCTTCGAATGTTAAGTCCAGGTCCAAGCAGGGAATCAATCTCGTTGCGCAGCAGTTCTTTTCCTTCCATCACATAGAGTTCTTCAATCAGTGCAGGGTTCCAGGTTGCTGCCTGCAAGGTTCCAATCGGAAGCTGGGTCGCTTTCAGCCCACCTTCCATACGGATACCGGAAGGACCGTCAGCACAACATGCAAGAGGAATGCCATAGGAAAAGAGACTATCGCCGACGCCGCCAAAGCAGGAAGCTGTTCCGGGCGTTACCTTAGTGCTGCACATTCCCTCGCCACGGACGATGGTTGCAAGTTCTTCTTCATTTAACTGTGCGATAAAATCATCCAGAGTCGCTTTCCCATCTGCGGCATCATGTAAAGTGATGCATTTGTTCCCGGTGATTGGAAGCGCTTTCGGCAGACGGCTTTCGATACGCTCACGAAGAGAATACTGCATTCTTGGTACTTCTTCGGATGCAGGCTCATAAGAACCATCAGAGCGTTTGGCTCCAGGGCGGAGACGCTTGAAATTTTCCGTTGGGGCAAGCGCCTGCTCCAATTCCTCTACAACCGTAGTTGCGCCGAGGAAAATAGAATCCTCCGCCACGTGGATAGAGGTTCCGTTGAAAGAAATTGCGGCAGCAGAATCCTTTAATGTAACAGCAGAATCTTCCACAAATGGAACCAGGGTTGTCTTTCTTACACTGCTACCGGCAAAAAGGCGGTATTCCCCGTCCTCTAAAACGTAACAGTAAGGATGTCCGGTCACGCCGCTGTCATCATAGGATGCCATAGTAGAGAGCGGAGACGTAATCGTCACCGTTTCGGATTCCTTTGGTGCCAAAAGAGAGGTTTTGGCAAATCCAGCAAGTTGTCGAACCGGCTTTCCAAGCTTTCCCTGAGGTGCTTCATAGTAGACCTGTACCACTTCTTTTCCAGAATAAGTGTCGCCAGTGTTTGTGACGGTTGCAGTTACTGTGATTGTTTCATCAGAGGAGAGGGCAGCACACAGCCCGTCGATGGAAAAAGTGGTGTAAGACATGCCGTATCCAAATTCGTAAAGTACCTTATCAGGCGCAAAGGTCTCAAAATAGCGGTAGCCGACATAAATATCTTCCTGATAAAGATTTTGGTCTTCCCCACCGTAATTTTTGGTGGATGGATAGTCCTCGATGGAAGCGGCAATCGTATCGGTCAGTTTTCCACCAGGCGTAACTACACCTGTAATTACATCTGCAATGCCGTTTCCGCCTTCCTGGCCACCCTGCCAAGCGTAGAGAACCGCTCCGATTGGGTGAACATAGGAAGCATCGTGAACAAAACTCATATCGATGATGTTTGGAACATTTAAGATGACAGCCGTTTTGGAAAAATAGCGTGTTACCTGCGCAATCATTTCTTTTTCCTCTGGTGTCAGTAAATAACTTCCGCTTTCGGCAGCGTTGTCCTGATCCTCACCGGCAGTACGTCCAATCACGATCAAAGCCTTATCGGACTGTCTGCTTGCCGCATCGACCAGCTCATCGGTCAAAGGCATCTCAGCCTGGTGCCATGGTTCTGCAGCCCAGCCGCCGCCACCGTTGTCAAAAGGATGTTCTTTGTGCCATGCTTCGTAAGTGGCAGCAAGTGTTTCATTCACAGAAATCCCCTGTGCCAGGCGCATGCTGCCTAATAAGTTTGTCGTGTATGCAACATTGACAGCACCGCCGGAACCGGTTCCGCTGCGATAATAGTCAATCTGGCAGCGGCCGAAGATAGAGACGGTTTCCCCTTTTTGAACCGGAAGAACATTTCCTTGGTTTTCCAGTAAAACAGCTCCTTCCGCTGCGACTTTTCGTGCTAATTCTGCAAATCCCTCCAAAGGGACGCCAATCTTTTTATTTGTCTGAGTCATAGCAATACCTCCATTTATATTCTGAATCCTGTTAAAAAACTATTTCGTACGTTAGATTTATTATAGAATAAGATTTGCTGGCATGATATAATGTCTCTGTAAAAAAGTAGCACAAGTTTGTCGTAATAGAAAAGGAAAAAGAGATGTATTTTGAGGAAGAAAAACCGAAAACAGAGGACGGGCAGACCTCTCACATCGTTTGCCATATACAGTATGTTTCAGGCACCGGAACGGTTTATCCGGCTCACTATCATTCCTACATTGAGATGCTTTATGCAACAAGCGGGGAGTATGAGGTGACACTGAGCGGAAAACAATACAGATTTGTCAAAGGAGATATGGTATTAATCAACAGCAGGGAAGTGCACCAGATTGACTGTAAGAAAAAAAGTGGCGGAGAGTATCTCGTCATCCGTTTTGAGCCGGAAATTCTATATAGCAGCGTGTTTGATAATGATAAGGAATTGCAGTATATCCTGCCGTTTTTGTTCGAGGACGCCGGTCACCAGAAGGTCATTCGTGCAGCGGAACTGGAAGAGTCGTTTGTTCCAAAGCTGGTCTGGCAGATTTACAAGGAATACGAGGAAAAAGAATATGCGTATGAGTTTGCGATGAAAACCGGAATCAGTGAGATATTTCTGTGGGTGCTTCGGTACTTCCACCGGAAGGGAAATACATTTTCCATCTCGGACCAGAACCGGAAGGCGATGCTTCGCAGATTACAGCCATGCCTGGATTATGTGGAAAAACATTACGAGGAGGAGCTTCGCTCGGATGAGATGTCGAAAGTCTGTCAGATGAGTGACAGCTATTTTTCCAGGATGTTCCATGCGCACATGGGAAGAACATTTCATGATTATGTAAACTATATTCGCATTCGCGAGGCAGAAAAAATGCTGCTTACTTCGCAAAAAAATGTGACCGAGGTTGCCGGAGACGTCGGCTTTTCCTCGTCGAGTTATTTTATCAAGCAGTTCCGCTTGCAAAAGGGAATCTCGCCGAAACAGTTTCAGAAACAATTTGGTGTAAAAATGTCATAAGACAAGACGTCACTGCATTGGATATAAGGAGGTAAGTGCAGGATAAAAGGCAGGGCTATGCGTATGGCTGATTGTGAAGAACAAATCTATTCCAACGATTATTATGATTTTATTGTTTCGTATGATGAATTCCCGGAGGAAGAATTTTTCGCGGACTGTGTACAGCGAATCGATGATAATTACGACACATTTTTTTATAAAAGAGAAGGACTCCCGCCGCTTGATGTGGCAAGTTACACCTACACGGCAATTCCAAAATGCTATGCACCTTTGGATCAGACCGCATTGGAGGCGAGTGGAATCCTAAGAATCCAAAACCAACCGACACTTTCGTTAAAAGGACAGGGAGTGCTGGTTGGTTTTATTGATACCGGAATTGATTACCAGAATCCGGTTTTTCAAAATGCAGACGGAACGAGCCGGATTTACCGTATCTGGGATCAGACAATCCGCACAGGTGAAAAACCAGCGAGCTTTGAATATGGAAGTGAATATACCACGGAGCAGATTAATGAGGCGCTTCGGATGAAAAATCCAAAGGAACTTGTGCCAACGGAGGACGAGAATGGCCACGGAACGTTTTTGGCGGGAGTTGCCTGCGGGGGAGAGGATGTTGCAAATGACTTTATCGGTGCAGCACCACAGGCTGAGATTGTGGTTGTAAAGTTAAAGGAGGCAAAGCCATACCTAAGAGATTTCTTTTTCATTCCGCAGGATGTACCGGCCTACCAGGAAAATGACATTATGAGTGGCATCAGCTACATCCATCAGCTTGCCAATGAAAGGAACCTTCCGGTTGTGATACTGCTTAGTCTGGGGGATAACATGGGAAGTCGTGGAAAGGACGGACCGCTTTCCACCTATTTCAACTACATTTGTACGCGAAGAAAACGGATTGGTATTACCTGTACCGGAAATGAGGCGAATGCCAGACGTCATTTTCAGGGAAATCTGACGGATGATATGGAATATGAAGATGTCCAGATTAATGTGGAAAATGATGGCCCCGGTTTTTTTGCGGAGCTTTGGTCGAACGCGCCACAGCTTTTTGCGGTATCCATCCTGTCACCTTCCGGGGAACGGATTCCAAAAGTTCCGTCAAGAGAAGGAAACCGGGAAGAAGTTACCTTTTTATTTGAAGGAAGCACGGTTTCCATTGATTACCGGATTGTAGGAAGAGAGATGGGAAATCAGCTTATCTATATGCGTTTTCAAAATGTGGTAAAAGGAATCTGGACGATACGGGTCTATCCGACCAACAAAACAACAGGGGAGTACCATGTCTGGCTTCCGATGGAACAACTGTCGAGTACGCAGGTTTTCTTTTTAAAATCCAATCCAGATCTGACCCTTACCGTGCCTGCCAATGCACCGCTTCCGATTACGGTCGGCGGCTATTCGGTTGCTGGCAACAGCATTTATCTGGATTCCGGGAGAGGCTATACCATGACCGGTGCCATCAAGCCGGATTTTGTGGCGCCGGCAGTCAATGTATATGGGCCAGCACGCAACAACCGGTATGAGACGCGGACAGGAACCAGTATCGCAGGAGCCATCACCGCGGGAGCCTGCGCCCAAATCTTAGAATGGGAGGTCTCAAAACAGAAAAACCCAACGATTACAACCGCCGACATCAAAAATATGCTGATTCGGGGAGCAAACCGCTCCACGGACCGGACTTATCCGAACCGGGAATGGGGATATGGAAGGCTCGATGTGTATCGGGCATTTGAAATCATCAGGGAGACGTAGAAAATCCCGCAGCCAGAAAATGGCTGTGGGATTTTTTAGGTTCTACCCATTGCCATTTTAATATTTGATGTTTATAATGGTATTAAAAATTCCTACTTTATACTACCAAGTAGTATAAAGTAGGAAAAAGACGTATAGAAACGGATAAGAAGAGAGATTAGGTGCAGCAAGACGAATGATTACATATATATGTCACAACAAAAATGAGAAAACCGGGGAAAATCTCCCATGTACCAACAACCGATGTGAGACGAGTGTATGCCCGACCTGCGGTGGACGGGCGGATGCTGTTTCGCAGATTTTCTGGTGCAAAAAATGCAAGGTTCCAACTTATGAGGAACATTGCCCGATTTGTGGTGGAAAAGGGAAAAAGCTTGCAACGGATATCAGACCGGTTTTCCCGGAGGAACGTTTGTTGATTGAGATTGTGCTGGGAGAACCGTTTTGTCTGAAGGATGCCTTTGTATGGAATGGAACCGGGAATCACTATTATGCGGATGGCAAGAAAGTGCCATTTTCCGTAAAAGATTTGAAAAACAGGGATGCGGAGGAGATTCGAAGACAATACGAAAAATATGCGCCCAAGAATTCGTATGAAACGTTTGAGCAGAATATCAAACGCTTTGTCCTGGCAAACAAAGAGCGCTATGAGAAGATAACAGAAGAGGCGAAGGCATTCATCCGGGAGGCATCGAAAGAGTATAGTCCGATGGATATGTTTGTTTCGTTCAGTGGTGGAAAAGATTCTACGGTTACTGCAGATTTGGTGACAAGGGCGTTAAGTAACCCGCAGATTATGCACATTTTTGGCGACACCACGTTAGAGTTCCCGTATACATACGAGTACGTGGAGCGCTTTAAGAAGCAGCATCCAAAGACACCGCTGATGCCGGCACGCAATAAAGAAAAAGATTTTGAAGAATTATGTCAACTTGTTGGGCCACCAAGCAGGGTCATGCGCTGGTGCTGTACCGTTTTTAAGACCGGTACGATTCAAAAGAAGATAAAATCGCTCTACCGCGATAAAAGCCGGATTCTGACTTTTTACGGAATCCGCAGGAGCGAGTCGCTTAGCAGAAGCAAGTATGAGCGGGAATCCGAAAGCCCGAAGATTACCAAACAGCACATCGTATCGCCAATCATTGACTGGATGGATTTCGATGTGTGGCTCTACCTTCTGACAACCGGAATTGATTTTAACGATGCATACCGTCTCGGATATGCCAGGGTAGGCTGCTGGTGCTGCCCGAACAACAGCGGATGGTCGGAATTTTTATCGAAGATTCATATGCCGGAGCAGTCGAAGCACTTTCGGAACATGCTGCTTGATTTTGCAAGAAAAGTGGGAAAAGAGGACGCAGAGGTCTACGTTGATGACGGTTTCTGGAAGGCAAGACAGGGCGGAAACGGACTGGAGTATGCGCAAAAATCAGTCGTAGAATTCAAACCGTGTGCCACAGAGGAAAATGCGTTCAATTATGAACTGCAAAAGCCGATTACCCAGGATTTTTACGAACTGTTCAAACCGTTCGGGTATCTGAATTTTGACATGGGAAATGCAAGGCTTGGTGAAGTCTATGTCCTGAATAAAAAAGGAGAAATTCTTTTGAAATTACAGGGAAGATTGGGAAGCAGAAATCTAAAAGTAACCATTGTCAGTCACAAAATTGCGGGCGCATCGGACTTAAAGACAGCTGAAGAACGTGTGAAATGCCAGATTACGAAATACCAGATGTGTATGGGATGTCTGGCTTGCGAGAGTGTCTGCCGTTTCAATGCGTTGTCGGTAAAAGACCGGAAAGATGGAAGCGTGGAATATCGCATTTCCGATGAAAAATGTATGCGCTGTGGGGAGTGTGTGAACCACTTTATCGCAGGCTGTTATATGAGAAAAGTGTTAAGTATCAAGAGAAATTAGGAGGTGAAACTTTTGGCAGAAAATAAATATCGTTTCAAAGGGCATGGAAGTTTTACCATTCGGGAAGGCTGGCTGAACAAAGGGCTGATTGCGGTGCGTGATAATCCGAAGGTTTTTGCAGAAAATGCAGGTGTGGACAAGCTGGGGGTTGGTCCGAATATGGCACAAGCCATCCGCTACTGGCTGCGCTGTGCTGGTCTGACACAGGACAGACCAAGAGAAGGCGTATTTTTAACTTGGCTAGGACAGCTTTTATATGACAAAGACTGTTATTTTGAGCAGGATTTATCTCTTTGGCTGGTGCATTGTAACATCGTGTTAGAACGCGAGCTTGCAACGGCATGGAACCTCTTTTTTAATCAGTTTTCTTATGAGGAATTTGATAAGAAAACAATGTCAGAGGAGATGATGCATCTTGCAAAAAAATATGCAGGTGACGGAAAGGTTGCAGAAACTTCGGTAGAGAGTGACTGTGAGGCCATCCTTCATATGTATTTCAAGAAAGAGGAAAAATCAGGAAGCCCGGAAGAAAAGAATGTAAGCCCGTTTGGAAAGTTCCAGCTTTTGAAGAAAACAGGCGACATCATCCAAAGAAAGCAGCCCAATTTGCGGAATCTCCCGGAGGAAGTGGTCTGGTTTATGCTAAAAAGACAGTTACATGGAGGAAATTCCATCAGCATAGAGGAACTTTTAGAAGGGGAGGACAGCCTTGGAAAAGTGTTGCAGCTCAAGCGAACCGGCCTGCTTGAAATGCTAGGGCGCATGGAAGAGCGGGAGTGGATTACGATTAACCATACAGCAGGACTTGATATGGTCTACCTTAAGACGGATAAAACAGCAAAAGACATAATCGAAGCGTATTACGGCTAAGACAAGAGAGTGGAGCCAATCTCCATTCTTTTACAAGATGGAGAGAAGTACAATGAGAAAACAAATGAATCTAATACAGATGAATCATAATTTTCGAAAATCAGTAAATTTGCAATTAGACTTAGGAGACATGGAGCGAATCGAAAGCTACATTCCGACGCACTCCTCAATTGCAATTTTAGAGCGATATCTCGAAAGTGTTGCAGGAAAGACATCCGAGAATGCAACCATTCTGATAGGACCTTATGGAAAAGGAAAATCGCACTTGCTGCTGGTTCTTCTGGCAATGCTTCACGCAAAAAAAGAAGAACTTTCCACAATTTTTGCAAAGATGGAAAAGGTGGATGAAGAAGCCACAAACCGCATGAAAAAGTTGATTGCGTCCAAACGCTATCTTCCGGTCTTAGTGTCCGGGAATGCCGGAGAGGACTTAAACCAGGCATTTATTTTTGCATTGCGGGAGGCATTGCACCGTGAAAAGTTAGAAGAGCTGGCGCCGGAAAGCTATTATTCCGAGGCGGTTGCAAGGATTGAAAACTGGAAAAAAGTTTATCCTGACACCTATCATCGATTAGAGGAAATGCTTGCCCTGGAAAAAAGTTCGGTAATTCAACTACAAACAGAGTTGAATAAGCAGAAGAAAGAAGCCTTAGAGCAGTTTCGAAGTCTGTATCCAAAACTGACATCGGGAAACCGTTTTGAACCTCTTTTGCAGCAGGAAGCAATGAAGGTGTACCAGCAGGTAAACCGCAGTTTGCAGGAAGAGTACGGATATTCCGGCATGTTCCTCGTGTTTGATGAATTCAGCAAATATCTAGAAGGGCATGAGACCGCAACTTTTTCAAAAGATATGAAGATTTTGCAGGAAATGTGCGAGCTTGCGAATGCAGGAAAAGAAGGACAGCTGCTGCTTACCCTCGTTGCACATAAGAGCATCCACGAGTATGTAAGAGGATTAGACCGTGATACCATCAATGCGTTTCGTGGTGTGGAAGGCAGAATCCGTGAGATTGAGTTTGTCGTATCCGCCCAGAACAACTACGAACTGATTGCAGACACAATCTTGAAGAAAGAACCGGAATTTTCAAAAGAATTCGAAAAATTACAAAAAGAGACACAATATCAGAAGCTGATGCAGGAATCGCGTTCGCTTCCTTGTTTTTCGAAGTTGTTTGGCGAGGAAGATTTCGAACGTGTTCTCATGAAAGGCTGTTTCCCGCTCACTCCGGTGACCGCATATGCGTTACTTCGCATCAGTGAGAAGGTTGCGCAGAATGAGAGAACCATTTTTACGTTTCTGGCGGATGAAGGACAGGGAAGTCTGTCGTGGTTGTTGAAAAATGGTCAGAATGAGCTGGTCGGTGTGGATAAAATCTATGATTACTTCAAGGGCTTGTTCCGGGAAAACAATGACCAGCAGCAGATTCATGCCGAGTGGCTGGTTGCCGAGTATGCACTTGCACGTGTGGAGACAGAAGAAGAGCGAAAGGTGATAAAGGCGATGGCGGTCATTCGAATGATTCACCGCGAGGAAGAACTGCCGGCACAGAAATTGCCGATTCGCTTAGGACTGGCTATGGATGTAGCGCAGTTTGAAGGGGCGATGCAGTCGCTTGTGAAAAAAGAACTTGTGGTCTACCGGAGCAGCCAGGGTGTCTATGGCTTCCGCAAGATTGCCGGAACCGGGTTAGAGGAAAAGATTGCAAAAGCGATGGCAACAGTGCAGGATAAGATTTCGCTCTGCCAGGATTTGCAAAAGGTTTCCGATTTAGAGTACGAACTTCCGAAAAAGTATAACCAGGAATACACCATTACAAGATATTTTCAATATGAGTTTATGATGGAGGAAGATTTTTTCCAGTTAACACAGACGAAGTATCTGTTTGACGAAGCATTTTCGGACGGAAAATTGTTACTTCTTTTATCAGAAGATGCGTCGGATGCAAAGCAGTTGGAAGAGAAAAAAAGAGCGGTGCAGCAGCACCTGGAGAAACTAGGAGATATCAGAGTGTTAGCACTGTTGTCCGAGTTGCCGTTTACGCAGCGGGAAAATTTAGTCCGTCTGTCCGCAATTGAGACTTTGAAAAAAGATGAAAGTTTTATTGAGGACAATGATGTTCTTTTACAGGAGTTATATCTCTATGAGGAAGATTTGATTTTTGAAATCAATGCAGCATTAGAAGAGGCATTCCTTGCAGAAAATAAAAATGTGTGGATTCTACGTGCAAGGCAAGAGGCAGAGCGCGGTACGACAAAGGCAAGAATGAATCAGATGTTAAGTGCAATCTGCGAAGAATATTATGAATTTTCGCCGCGTGTCAATCACGAGCTGCTCAACATCCAAGAGGTACAGGGAAATTATCTTCGCGCCAGAAATGCCGTCATCCGTACTCTGCTAGAGGATGGAGCTACCGATGCTTACCGGAAAGGAACCAACCCGGAGGCACTGGTATACCGTGCGGCATTTTTAAATACCAAAGAGGATGCAGGCTGCCGTCTCCTTTGTGAAAAAATTGACGAATTCTTTGCACATTGTGCCGGAGAAAAGAAGATATTCATTGAGCTGTACCGCAAGCTGCAAGGTGAGGGGCTGGGTGCAAGAAAGGGAATTATTCCGTTATTTATTGCAAAGAAACTGGCAATGGTAGAAGGAACACCTGTCATTTATCTAAGAAATAAAGAATTAGAGCTTTCACCGGAAACGCTCAATAATATCAATGAATTCCCGGAAAAGTACCAGCTTTATATTGAACCGGAAACTGCAGCAAAAAATCAGTATCTGGCAGGTTTGGAAAAGATTTTCTGTGCATCGGATTCCCTTGTTTTGACTAAGAAAAAGAGAATCAGCGGAATTGTAACCTGTATGCAAAGATGGTATCGCTCGCTGCCACAGTACACGATGGTGACGCAGACTTATCCGGAAAATGTGTCCGATGCCGTAAAAGGACTCCGGAATCTGTTAAAGCGGGCGGAGTTAAACCCGCATGAACTTCTTTTTGAAAAAATGCCACAGGCACTCGGTGTAACGTCGTATGGCGATGCAAGAAACGTGTTAGAGCAGGTGATGCAGCTTATGAATGAAAAGCTGACAGAGTTAAACCATAGCGTTGCGGAAAAGACGAAAGAAGTATTTGCGGCAGAAAAGAAAGAAAGTCTAAGTGCTATTTTGCATGCATGGTACCGAGGCCAGAGTGAGGCAGCGAAAACGCATGTTTTAAGTACAAATGTAAATAGATTTATGAATTATCTTCAGAATCTCACAACCAATAATGAGGAAGAGATTGTAGCAGATTTATCCAAAATTGTGATGGATATGTATTTAGAAGACTGGAACGATAACGTTTTGGCCTCCTATGAGGAAGAATTAAAAGCCATCAAAGAGGAGATTGAGCAGTTATCCAGTCAAGGTACACAGGCATCCGGGAAAAACAGAATCATTTTAAAAGATGCCGATGGAAATGAGATGGAACGCTGTTTTGATGCAGATATCACAGATTCCACTAGTGTTTATCTGAAAAATATGATTGAAGAGGCACTCGATGATTTTGGAGATACCTTAGAGATGAATCAGAAAGTTGCCGTTTTGGTACAGACACTGGAAAAATTAATTCAATAGAAAAACGTTGCAAAATACGAGCGGAGGAAGAGAGACTTGGAAAATTGTATTTATTTTGACAATGCAGCAACCACATATCCCAAACCAGAAGAAGTCTATGAAACAATGGATTATGTAAACCGGCATGGCGCAGTAAATGCCGGAAGGGGTTCTTATGCTCTGGCAAGGGAAGCTGCAACTCTTATTTCCGACACCAAAAAATCAATTTTAAAATTAGCAGATGCAGACGATGTAGCAGAGGTTGTATTTACAGCCTCTGCTACGTTTGCGTCTAATCAAATTTTTGGTGGGCTGGAATGGTCAAAAGAGGATGTGGTCTATGTAACGCCTTACGAGCACAACGCGACGGCAAGAGTGCTGCATGCGCTAAAGGAGAAGTATCACTTTTCCATAGAACTTTTAGAACTGAATCCGGAAACACTAGAACTCGATTTGGAAAAAATCCAGTTCCAGTTTTCCAGAAAAGCACCGACTGTGGTTGTCATGACCCATGTCAGCAACACCATAGGATATGTGGTTCCGATAAAGGAAGTAGCCAATCTCGCGAAAAAATACAACGCAACTACAATTGTAGATGGAGCGCAGGCATTTGGATTACTTCCGTTTTCATTAAAACAAATGCCAATTGATTTTTACATTTTTGCAGGTCACAAAACAATGTATGGACCGTTTGGAGTCGGCGGATTTATCTGGAAAGGGTCCGTGTCGCTGCATCCGTTTTTAGCAGGTGGCACCGGCAGTGATTCCTTGAATCTTGATATGAAATCAGGCGATGAGGTGATGCTAGAACCCGGAAGCCCAAACCTCATTGCAATCGCAGGACTCCAGGCTGCAATCGAAACACTAAAACCAGCGGAGCTCATGCAAAGAGAACAACAACTGACCGCATATCTGGTAGAGCAGCTTCGCACCATCTCAGGCGTAACCTTGTATACACCATACAATCGCACAAATCATGTTGGAATTGTAGCGTTTAACCTAGAAGGTTACCAGTCAGCCGATGTCGGTATGATTTTAGATGAAGATTACAACATTGCAGTTCGCACCGGTTACCAGTGTGCACCTTACATCCACGATGTGCTTGAGGACAAGGAACACTTAGGCATTGTCCGGGCGAGTATCGGCAGGTATACGACGAAAGAGGAAATTGATTCGTTGGTGAAAGCGGTAAGGGAGATTGCGGAAGAGTAGGAGGAAGAGAAAATGGAAAAGAATACAAGTAATTTGAAAGATTTGATTGGAAAAATAGAAAAGAAGGATATTTTGCTGCCTGATTTTCAGAGAGGATTTGTATGGAAAGATGAAGAGCAGCAGCGAAAAATCGTAGCATCTGTTTTGGCTAAGATGCCGATTGGAAGTATTCTTTTATTAAAGTCACAGGCCGGAGATTATAGTTCCAAACAGATTGGTTCCAAAAATACCTTTGAGCCGGAAGATACAAAGCAGGTGGTAGAGTTTTTATTGGATGGGCAGCAGAGAATGACGGTACTTACCAATGTATTTTCTAATGTGATTCATGAACAGTGTGAGAAAGTAAGTGATTTGATTTCTCCAACTTTGAAACGTCGTTTCTTCCTTAGAATTCCAAAATGGAAGGATTGTGACAAGGAAAATGATATTTTCGGAGTAAAGAAATTTGAATTTTCCTATAAAAATCCAGATTCAGAATATCCGAAGTTTTTATCAGGGGATGTATTGAACAATGTTGAATGTTTAAGTTTTTTAAATAATGATAAGAAACCTTATAATCCGCAAAGTGATTTTTCTACAGATTTGGATGATTTTTGTAGAACATATGACAAGGGGTATTTAATACCACTTTATCTTGTAGTTCCATCACGCAATAGAAACGGCGATAAGATGAAATTGCGGATGGAAGTGATTCAGGATGAAATAGCACACAATATAGAAAAAGAGATTAAAACAGAATTTCAAAATTGTGATACGGATGAGGAAAGAAAAGTATTTATTGAAAATTTTATTGAGGATAAAAGAATCTGTAAAGAAATACTTGAGGGTAATATAGGGCGTCTGGATGATTATTTGGAGGAAAAGAAATATAGTTGGAAGGCGGACCTTAGCGAATATCTGGATTCCTGCGTAAAAGCGATTGCATTGTCAAAAATTGAAGTGGAAAGCGAACAGAGAGAGCGTGCAATTGACATTTATGAGAATTTAAACCGTGGAGGGGTAAGCTTAAGCACGTTTGATTTAATTATGGCTCGTGTTGCAAAAGTAAATCGTAACTGGTACAGAGAGTTTACGGAATGTCTGAAGGAAAAGCAGGAGTATACATTAGAAGTAGTGCCAAAAGATTTGAAAGCGCTTGTCAGCGAACAAATTACAGATAACAATTACAATGCAATTATTCAGACCAAGTGTCTGAATGAGGATAAAAATGAGATTGCATCCAAGTTTATTGATGCATTTTTAGATGTGTTGTCGTTGTATTGTTCCAATAAGGAGTATGACCCGCAGAAATATTCTATAGATGATATTAAGCGAAAGAAAATTTTAAATTTACAGCCGGAAGAAATTAACGACAATACCAAAATGGTTTGCAATGCGTTAAACAGAGCGTTATTTTTCTTTCAGACAAGATGTGGAATTCGAAATGTGAATGAGATAAATTATTCGCTCATGTTGGTTTTAGTCGGTGTTGTTTTTACAAAAAAAGAATGGTTTGAGCAGAGCAGGGTACATGATTTGTTAGAGGCATTATATTGGTCAGATATTTTTTCGGGAGAATTCGATAAGGACCAGAATGTGACCATGATTGCTCAATTGCAAAAGATAATAAAAGCGATAAATGAGGATGCAGATATCTCATGGTTGGTAAGTTTGGAAAGTGAAGTTTTAAACGGACAGAATTTCTCAGATAAAGAATTCCTGCTTATGGAAAAAGCAAAAGAAGATCGTTATCCAAAACAAATATTAAGAAGCTTTTTATGTCAGTATTTATTGGCAAAGACCTATACGGATATGTTTGAGGATAAGAAAATCAGTGTATTTTACCAGGATGCGGATTCTTTAGAAGAACATCATATCGTGCCACTTGGAAGCGTGAAGAAAGTAGGGGAATCTACTGCAAAGCTTAGAAATATGCAAGATAACATCTGCAATTCACCATTGAATTTTGTATATATCACAAAGGAAGCAAATAAGGAAATTTCGTCTAAAGATTTGGATAGTTATATTAAGGGGATTTTACCAAAAGCAAAGTCAGCACTTCATATATCTAACATAGTAGTGGCAGATGATAACAAGGTAAAAGAAATATTAGCAGATCGATTTGTGAATTTGCAAGGAGATATTACGCAGCATATTACAAATTTACGTGATTCATGGGAAGCACAAAAGTAATCAAGGGAGGTTTTTACATGGCAAAACTAAACGATAACCAGCTTTTTCAATTAAAACTCGAAATTCTTCGGCTTGAACGGAAAAATCTCCGCAGCAAGGCGAAGACAGAACAGCGAATGTCCGATGAGATTCAAAAAATTATTGTGGAATATTCAAAAATGGTCAGAGATTAGTGTAAAAAACTAACGGAGGAGAAGGAAGAATGAAATTTAAATCGATAACGATGAAAAATTTTATGCGCTACAAGGGAACCAATCAGATTCAGTTCAGTTGTGATCCAGAGAAAAATGTAACGGTAATATTAGGAGATAACACAGTTGGAAAAACAACAATTGCGCAGGCATTTCGCTGGGGATTATATGGTGCAATTTTTGCAGAGCGCGGGAAAAAGCAGGAAGACTATCTGCTCTTAAATAATGATGTTTTGGCGATGATGGATGCCAATAGCCATGCAAGCGTTTCTGTGGAATTAGTTGCCGAAGATGAGGAAAAACAGTACCGGATTTTTCGTGAAATCAGCTACGCCAGGATATATCCGAAAATGATGGTGCGTGAGGTTTATAAAAAATTAGAACTACATACATCGGAAATAGAGACAAGAGGTGATGAAATCGAAGTTGAAACAGAAAAAGTGCAGGAGGTCATCAATGAACTTTTCCCAAGAGACTTGTCACACTATTTTCTGTTTGATGGTGAACGCTGGAGTGATGTGACCGTTGGTGGCGTAAAAGAAAGCATCAAGGATTCGGTGCATATTTTAACCGGGCTTTCGTCATATCAGGCTGCACTCGATCATTTAAAAGATATGGGTGGAAATTCTGTCATTCGTAAATTTAAAAGTAAAATATCCGGTTCAGGAGCAGTTTATGATGGTCTGGAAGAGGAACGGAAACGGTTAGAGCATTTGAATGAAAAAAGAGAGGAAGAAATCGGGACGATTGATATTAATGTTTCGCATTACCTGGAAAAATGTGAGGAAATCAATCTGTATCTCGAAGAAAATCAAAATACAGAAAAAATGCAAGCCGATTATAAGCGGTTAAAAGTGGTTCAAAGTGCACAGGAAAAACGTGGTGTTGATAATTACAAAACGCTGGTTAACGATTATAGCAATCAGGCATTTATGATATTTGCGCAACCGCTGATGAAGGAAGCACTCTCCATGGTAAAATCGGTCGCGGGTGAACGGCGTGATATTCCTCACATGCGTCAGGCGAGTATTGATTTTATCATCAAAAGCGGAAGATGTATCTGTGGAAATCCGATTCATGAAAATTCGAAAGAATTGGAATGTCTGTTAGAACAAAGGCGTTATCTTCCACCGGCAGATATGGGGTCTTTGCTTGGAGAATTTGAAAAAACATGTAAGCAATGGGAAAACAGAACCGTAGATACTGCCAAGGAATTAAAAGAACAGGCAAGACTGGTGGACGATAGTATTCATGACTACAACGAAACCTGTAATCAGATTGTGGCAATGGAAAAGCAGATGGAAGAACATGTTGATTTTGCAGAACCAAGGCGGCAATTAAAATATTATAAAGAAGAAATTCAGACGCTCAGCATTAAAAAAGGGGAATTGCAAGGGCAGATTCAGTCATCCGAGCGAAGAATCATGCAGATTGAAGAAGAGATGCGCGGACAGGAGGCGAAGAATGAGGAAAATGCGAAATGGAGAAAACGCCTTCAGATTGCAGAACAGCTTTATGATTCGATGAAACAGGATTTTGATGAAAAGGAAAAGAAAGTATTTCTTGAGTTAAATCAGCAGGTTCAGGAAAATTTTAACCGCATGTTCAATGCAAAAGATAAAAAGATTCAGCTGAATGAGCAGTACGAGATTCAAATGTTATATAAAACAGAAATTGGCTTTCGCGAAGAAAAGAATCTTTCAGAAGGAGAAAAAATTGCAAGAAACTTTGCGTTTATCGTGACTATTCTGGATTATAGCCGCAAGAAGGCTGCCGAAAAAGGGGATGGAAGTATGGGAGACACGTTACCAATTGTACTTGATGGTCCATTTTCCAAATTGGGAGATGAGAACATCAGTTTGATTGCAAAAGTCTTACCGCAGGTTTCCGAGCAGGTCATTCTTTTCATGTTGAAAAAAGACTGGGAATATACCGGATTAGATGAATATGTCGGAGCATCCTATTTTATTGAAAAAGAGGCGGATAAGGCATACGCATCAATCAAAAAAGTGGGAGGTGACAACATTGGCTAATTACGAATTTTTCAAAAAGGAATTTGAGTTTCGTGGAAAACATGCCAGAATGGTCGGTGAATTGTGGAAAGCGAACGATTATGAACATACCTATTTTAAACGATTGATAGATGTTTATATCTTAGCAGCAGTGGTTGGATTTCGGCTGGATCGAAAAGCAGATGAAGATTATGCGCCATTTGAACCGAGAAGTATTTTCCCGGAACAGTTAATCCGCGAGAAGGACAAGCTTGATTTTTTAATGCAGATGATTTTAATGTTAGAATTTGCAGAAAAAATGCCGCAGGAAGAAGCGGTAAAAATAGCATTTCGTGGTGCCGAGACAAAAGAAGAATTTGACCGCTACAATGAGATTTTTCATTCCTATGTAAGAGGCGGTGTCGAGGAACTGTATGAACGATTGATTATTCGAAAAGCAGAAGTAGATGATGATTACCGGGATAATAAGACGGCGAATCTGATGACACTTTTCGAGTGGTTTGCACCGAAAAAAAACAGCTTTACAAGATGAAATCAATGGGATATAATATAGGAGAATTATAACATACCAAGTAATAACAGGTTCTTACAATAAGGTAAGATACCTAAAAGCTCTAATCCCATTCTTCGGAATGGGATTATCTTTTATCCGAATTTATTTAAGCGCACTTAATAAATAAATTTGTCCCGGTATGGTTCAAATGAAAGGAGAACAGGTATGGAAGACAAAATGTATTACAGGATTGGGTTAGACATTGGAATTGCATCGGTTGGATGGGCAGTACTTCAAAACAACAGTAACGATGAGCCGGTTCACATTGTGGACATGGGAGTTCGAATTTTTGACAAGGCAGAACAGCCAAAAACAGGGGAATCATTGGCTGCACCAAGAAGAGATGCTCGTTCCGTAAGAAGACGTTTACGCAGAAGAAAGCACAGATTAGACAGAATTAAATGGTTGTTTCAGGAAAGTGGATTGATTGAAATCGATTCCTTTATGGAGCGATATCACAAGGAGAATTTGCCGGATGTGTACAAGCTTCGTTATGAAGCACTAGATCGAAAGCTGAGTGATGAAGAACTTGCACAGATTCTATTACATATTGTAAAACACAGAGGGTTTAAGTCAAACCGTAAAGCGGAATTAAAAGAGAAAGATAATGGGGCTGTCTTAAAGGCGACAAGTGCAAATGAGGCACTGATGAAAGAAAAAGGATATCGCACTGTCGGAGAGATGCTATACTGTGATATTGCGTTTAAGACTCCGTGTGCATGGAGTGAAAGTGGATATATTTTATCACCACGTAATAAAGCAGAAGATTACAGACATACGATAAAACGTGACTGGCTGGTTGAGGAAGTAAAACAGATTTTTGCAAGCCAGCGTCAGCTTGGAAATACAAAGGCAACGGAAGAATTAGAAGAAAAATATCTTGAAATTATGCAGAGCCAGCGTTCTTTTGACATGGGGCCTGGACGACAGAGTGATGGAACACCGAGTCCGTATGCGATGGAAGGTTTTGAAGGCCGTGTTGGAAAATGTACACTTGAACCAGAGGAATTGCGTGCTGCAAAGGCGACATATACAGGTGAATTGTTTGTTGCATTACAAAAAGTAAACCATATTCGTCTGGTAAAAAAGGATGGAACATCAAGACCACTTAGTGCGGACGAGAGAGCATTGATTATGGAAATGCTTCATTCTAAGAAAGAGGTTACCTACAAGGCAATTCGTAAAAAATTAAATATTGATGAAACCTATAAGTTTAACATGTTAACTTATAGTGAGAAAAAGGATTCTGAGACAACAAAATTTGCCGGCATGCCATGGCATTATGAATATCAAAAGAGAATTGGATATTTTGCAGATGAGTTGCCAAAGGCAGAACGTGAAGAACTATATAATAATATTGGACGAATTTTAACCTGTTATAAAAACGATGATAGCAGAACAATCCGTTTAAAAGAACTTGGGTTAGAAGATGAGGATATCGATAAATTATTAGAGTTAACACCGAGCAAGTTTTTGCGTGTTTCCGTCAAAGCAATGAAGAAAATTGTTCCGTATTTGGAAGAAGGGATGATTTATAATGAAGCTTGTGATGCTGCAGGCTACGATTTTAAGGCAGATGGTACACAGAAAAAAAGCAAGTTGTTAAAGGGCGAGGATGTGACTACAACCATTAATGAGATTACAAATCCGGTTGTAAAACGTTCTGTTTCTCAGACAGTGAAAGTTATCAATGCAATCATTCAGAAATATGGTAGTCCGCAGGCAATCAATATTGAACTTGCACGTGAGATGGCAAGAAACTTCCAGGATCGTATGACGATGGACAAGAACATGAAAAACCGTGCGGCTGAGAATGAAAAGATAAAAAAAGAAATTCAGGAACTTGGAAAACTATCTCCAACAGGTCAAGATATCTTGAAGTATCGTTTGTGGAAAGAACAGGATGGGGTATGTCTGTATTCAGGAAAACACATTCCGCCAGACGAATTATTTGACGCAGGTTATGATATTGATCATATTTTACCATATAGTATAACATTTGACGATAGTATGCGAAATAAAGTTCTGGTTACGTCGCAGGAGAATCGTCAAAAGGGAAATCGCACGCCGTATCAGTATTTTGGAAATAATCCAGAAAAATGGGAAGCGTTTGAAGCAAGGGTATATCATATTGTTCATGATTACAGAAAACAGCAGAAGTTATTTAAGAAAGAGATTACAAAAGAAGACAGAAATCAGTTTAAAGAACGTAATCTAAATGATACCAAATATATAACAACGGTAGTCTATAATATGATTCGTAAAAACTTGGAGTTCGAATCATTTTATAATCCAGAGAAGAAAAAACATGTTACAGCGGTAAACGGTGCTATTACGTCCTATTTAAGAAAGCGTTGGGGCATACAGCCTAAGAATAGAGAGACAGACACACATCACTCTGTGGATGCGATAATTGTTGCATGCTGTACCGATGGCATGATTCAAAAAATTTCAAGAAGTGCACAGGCGAGAGAAGCGATATATCAGCAGGATGGAGCCCTCTATGATTATGAGACAGGGGAGATATTTAACCGAGATGAATGGAATGAACGTTATGGAAAACAGATTCCAAGACCGTGGGATGCATTCCGTGATGAACTAGACGTTCATTTGGGAACAGATCCGAAAACATTCTTGGAAACGCATCCGGACGTTACAACAAAGATTGATTATCCGGAGGAAATTTTTGAAAATTTACATCCGATTTTTGTCTCACGTATGCCAAATCATAAGGTAACAGGGGCAGCACACGCAGATACAATTCGCAGTAACAAGTACCATGAGGACGGAGGTTTCGTTGTTACTAAGACGGCATTGACAGACATTAAGTTGAATAAAGATGGAGAAATCGACGGCTATTTCAATCCAGAAAGCGATATGGTACTTTATGAAGCTTTAAAACGCCAATTGAAGTTATATGGAAATGATTCCAAGAAAGCGTTTGCAGAACCATTCCATAAGCCAAAAGCTGATGGAACGGAAGGTCCTGTTGTACGCAAGGTGAAAATTCAGAAAAAGTTATCATTGGGTGTTCCTGTGAATAATGGAAACGGAATTGCAGAAAACGGTTCCATGGTAAGAATCGATGTATTTCGAGAGAATGGAAAGTATTATTTTGTTCCAATTTATACGGCAGATGTTGTGAAAAAGCGGTTGCCAAATAGGGCGGCGACGGCTCATAAGCCATATGAAGAATGGAAAGAGATGAAAGATGAGAATTTTATTTTTAGCTTGTATTCTAGAGATTTGATTCATGTAGTGAGTAGGAAAGAGATGAAGTTAAATCACGTAGAACAAGGAAATATCGTAACAAAAGAAATGTATGTGTATTATACTGCCTCAGATATAGCAACAGCCAGTATATCAGGAATTGCTCACGATAGTAGTTTCAAATTTAGAGGTCTAGGAATACAAAGCTTAGAAGTATTCGAAAAATGTCAGGTTGATGTGTTAGGCAACATTTCTGCTGTACGAAAAGAAAAACGTATGGGTTTCAACTAGAGAGAAGGTGAAACATGGGGTATCGCAATATCAAGATTGACAGTAATGTGAAACTTCATATTAAGAATCAGCAATTAGAGATTGAGATGGGAGAGTGTGTAAGTATTCCATTGGAAGACATTAACTGTATTCTAATTGAGAATCAGACCGTATCATTATCAAGTTATTTGCTACAAAAGTTGTCGCAGTATGGAATTGCGCTTTATGTGTGTGACGAAAAGCATTTGCCGAATGCGGTATTGCTTCCCATGGTTCGCCATAGCAGGCATTTTAAAATCTTGAAATGCCAGATGAACATCTCAAAACCTTTGCAAAAACGTTTATGGCAGCAGGTGGTTGTTCAGAAGATAAAAAATCAGGCATTATGTCTGAAATTGCTTGAACGGGATGGAGCAGAAGAATTAATGAAGATGGCAAAGGAAGTCCAATCGGGAGACCGGACACATGTGGAAGCAAAGGCGGCAGCCTTTTACTTTAAAAGTTTGTTTGGTTTCGGATTTTCGAGAGGAGATGACCATATTATTAATTCTGCATTGAACTATGGATATGCAATTATCCGTGGGCTGATAGCAAGGTCAATTGTTTGCTATGGGTTAGAACCTTCCATTGGTATTTTTCATAGTAGTGAATTGAATAGTTATAATCTTGCGGATGATATGATTGAACCGTTTCGACCGTTGGTTGATGTATATGTAGCACAGCATTTTGATATTTCGGAGGTTGACAGTGGACTGACACCAGAGATAAAGAAGGGCTTATTTGGAATCATCAATTATGATATGTTAGTGAAAGGCGAAAAACGAATCATCAGTAACAGTATTGATATGTTGGCAGCAAGTTATAGCAGCGCATTGCAGGGCAATCGTACAGGGCTTGACTTGCCAGAACTGATGCCGTTACAGGTGCATAGTTATGAATAAGTTTATGAGATTATTAGTATTTTTTGATTTGCCGGTTGTGTCACCAAGTGAAAAGAAGGCAGCGGCAAAATTTCGCAGGTTTTTATTAAAAGATGGTTATCATATGATACAGTGGTCAGTATATTCTCGT
The DNA here is from genome assembly GCF_001940165.2 of Roseburia sp. 831b. NCBI lineage: Bacteria > Bacillati > Bacillota > Clostridia > Lachnospirales > Lachnospiraceae > Roseburia > Roseburia sp. 831b. Next base: position 223,540 of record NZ_CP135162.1, read on the forward strand.
ATTTGCAATGGAACTGACGCAATTGCAATGCATGAATCACGATTGAAACAAAATTTACCCAAACGAGGTTCTGTTCGTGTACTTACCCTTACAGAAAAGCAATATGAATCCATTGAAGTGTTGTTAGGAGAAAAGACATTTGATGATGATTCAGATTCAACAGAATTGCTAAATATTTTTTGAAAAACAGTATAATTAACTTAGTTTTGAACATGAAAATAGTCTTTTGAAATGTGAAGAACCCCACTCAATCCATTGGATTTTGTGGGGTTCTTCCGGCCCTATTATAACATACCAAGCAATAACCGGGACTTACAACGTTGAAAGTGTCAACAGTTCCTAGTATTTAATTATAACATACCAAGCAATAACCGGGACTTACAACCTATACAGTGTAATTGTAAATTATTACAATATTATAACATACCAAGCAATAACCGGGACTTACAACTACGAAAGGAAAAAAGAAATGAAATATATTATTATAACATACCAAGCAATAACCGGGACTTACAACTGTTCAGCTCAGTACATTGCACTTAATACAATTATAACATACCAAGCAATAACCGGGACTTACAACTAAAGAAATTGACTTCCTCAAGGTAGCACAATTATAACATACCAAGCAATAACCGGGACTTACAACCAATCTTGTCAACCTCTTTTTGCAAAAAATATTATAACATACCAAGCAATAACCGGGACTTACAACCAAAGATGGCGAAGATGTTATGCGAATTGAATTATAACATACCAAGCAATAACCGGGACTTACAACGTACGACCGTGGAGATAATATCAATGTAATATTATAACATACCAAGCAATAACCGGGACTTACAACTAGTTTTTTTAATTTTCGCTCAATATCAATATTATAACATACCAAGCAATAACCGGGACTTACAACAATGAAAGCGAAGCAGGTTTTTACTTTGAATTATAACATACCAAGCAATAACCGGGACTTACAACTAGGGTTTCCCTACTCAACTACCTTTCTTGATTATAACATACCAAGCAATAACCGGGACTTACAACGATGCTGTGAGATATATTGCACAGATGTTAATTATAACATACCAAGCAATAACCGGGACTTACAACTAGCTATTTGCTCTAACTCTTCTTGGACTTATTATAACATACCAAGCAATAACCGGGACTTACAACGTTGATAAAGTCAATTTCTTTCATGCCGTAATTATAACATACCAAGCAATAACCGGGACTTACAACAACCTATGTAGTTCCTGTCGCAGAACAGGTATTATAACATACCAAGCAATAACCGGGACTTACAACTGTAAGGAATTTTTCAGAGAGTACATTGACATTATAACATACCAAGCAATAACCGGGACTTACAACAATCGTTCAAAAACACATATATCTTCATTAATTATAACATACCAAGCAATAACCGGGACTTACAACTAGACACGCGAATATATATCGCACCAAGCTATTATAACATACCAAGCAATAACCGGGACTTACAACGTACGGAGTATTCAACAGAATCCGTGCAGAATTATAACATACCAAGCAATAACCGGGACTTACAACTCCATATATAGATGGGTCTAATGGTATTTCATTATAACATACCAAGCAATAACCGGGACTTACAACAAGCGTTCAAAAGTGCATATATCTTCATTAATTATAACATACCAAGCAATAACCGGGACTTACAACGGAATGAACCTTTAATCTGTATGAATGGTAATTATAACATACCAAGCAATAACCGGGACTTACAACTCCATATATAGATGGGTCTAATGGTATTTCATTATAACATACCAAGCAATAACCGGGACTTACAACCAATATGCACCGCCTTAATGTTATCAGTTTATTATAACATACCAAGCAATAACCGGGACTTACAACAGAAAAATTAATTCCAGGGTCAGTTGATAAATTATAACATACCAAGCAATAACCGGGACTTACAACATGATGGAAAATTGTGTGTTTCAAAGCACAATTATAACATACCAAGCAATAACCGGGACTTACAACTGAATCGTAACCTTAGATTTTTGAGCCAATATTATAACATACCAAGCAATAACCGGGACTTACAACTTGTTTAATACCTTGTAAACTATGCAACCAATTATAACATACCAAGCAATAACCGGGACTTACAACCCCTGCTATACTTATGTCGTATTGCCATATATTATAACATACCAAGCAATAACCGGGACTTACAACTTTTTGCCACCCCCTCTACGTCATAAATCTATTATAACATACCAAGCAATAACCGGGACTTACAACGTCAGCAACTTCCCCACCTTTTAAAAGGTTATTATAACATACCAAGCAATAACCGGGACTTACAACAGGAACAGTTTACAACGGCAACTTAAAAAGATTATAACATACCAAGCAATAACCGGGACTTACAACGTAAATTATGTAAAGTTTTTTCAAATTTAATTATAACATACCAAGCAATAACCGGGACTTACAACTAAGGAAAAAGCGCACAACCAACATGACGGATTATAACATACCAAGCAATAACCGGGACTTACAACCACACAACACGACCCTATGCGTTATACTTTATTATAACATACCAAGCAATAACCGGGACTTACAACAATCTTCTTTACTCATTGTTTACTTCCTCTATTATAACATACCAAGCAATAACCGGGACTTACAACAACTACAAATTCCTCAACTGGAATTTTATATTATAACATACCAAGCAATAACCGGGACTTACAACTAGAAACAGCCGCTTTTTCGGCTGTTTCTGATTATAACATACCAAGCAATAACCGGGACTTACAACAATCGTTCCAATTGATCGTGTTCCTCCATTATTATAACATACCAAGCAATAACCGGGACTTACAACTCTTCGGTTGTTTGCTTGTAAATGTTTCTTATTATAACATACCAAGCAATAACCGAAATCTGTAACTATGAGCAATAAAGTGTAATGTAAATATAACTTGGATATATAGACGGATGGGAATATTTGAGATAATATGCTATTATTAAACTGTCAAAATTAATCAGAAATATAATTGGTGTTAAATAGCAAAAATACATAATAATTATACTTAGTAATAACAGAGATTTACAATGTCCCTGTTGTTGGATGCCAAGTAGCCCCGATATAATATATAAAGTAATAACCGGGACCTACAACATTTTTTGTTCCCGTAACATTTATAGGAGAATTATAACATACCAAGTAATAACCGGGACCTACAACTACTCAGCATAATGTATTATGTAATCATCAATAATATAACAAATAACTTTACAAAATACAATGATTATTATATTATGCTGAGTATAAGCTAATATAAACACGCAAAGACGCGGAAAGCAAATTAATATGAAAGGGGAAAAATCAATTTGTGCAAAGAAATTATTCTATACCATGGGAGTAAAGAGATTGTTGAATTCCCAGAAATCAGAATTCAAAGATTCCACAAGGATTTTTATTTTGGCTTTTATTGTACTATGTATCCAGAACAGGCGATTCGATGGGCAACAAGATTTGATGGGATAGGATATTTAAATGAGTACAGATATATGCCGAATGATAAGTTAAATATAAAAAAGTTTCCACAGATGACGGAGGAGTGGCTTGATTTTATTGCAGCATGCAGATCTGGTAGACCACATGAGTATGATATTGTTGAGGGACCAATGGCCGACGATACAATATTCAACTATGTTCAGAATTTTATTGATGGAAAAATTAGTCGAGAAGCATTTTGGGATTTGGCTAAATTTAAAAAGCCAACTCACCAGATTAGTTTTCATACTGTAAAAGCTTTAACAACATTGACATTTTTAAAAGGAGCCAAAGTAAAAGATGAAGAATGACAGTGCATTATTTTTTACCTGCAGTCTAATTGAATTTATTGGTCGACAGCAAAAACAACGCCGGTCTGCGGTTGTAAAATATCTTGGAAAAGATACAATCCGAAGAATATACAGTTATGCGGATGTATTTCATTGTGAACCAATTGAAAAAGTTGCGGATGACTTTATCACCAGGACAAAGATACCAACGGGGACATATGATAATGTTGCAAAGTGCAGATATCTTGTACCAGATTATTGGACAATTGGAGAGGTATATGAACGCTTGATTGAGGACTTGGAAGAACAGGCGGAAAAGAGCGTGGAGGAATGGATTGTTGAGGTATACACATCGTGGATAGATGCTGCGATATCAAACTATAATACAGATTTTTATTATCAACCACGACAATATATTGTTGAATGTTATAAAGAAGGAAAAGTATGTGCATAAAAGGAGGCCTCCAAATGTCAAAAAGCACCCTAATCAAAGACACCACCAAAGCAGAGCGAATCGCCCTGATTAAAAGCTGGATTCCAGACGATGACGGTTTAGAGGACTGTGACATCGATCTTTGGGAGATGTACCGGGATTACATTAATGGAGAAAAAGAGATTGTGGAAATTAATGCCGCATTTCAAGCGGATTATATCAGTGACGAGGAGTAGCAGATGGTATTTATAGCAATTGCGGCAGCAGTATTTGGCATTGATTTCGGAATCAAAAAGTTTGTCGAAAAGAAATATCAAAGAAAAGTCAGGCATTCGAAATTACATAATACAATTGTGATTGAAAAATATTATAATAACGGAGCGGCACTAAATCTGCTTGCAAAAAGACCGAAGGTGATGCGGGTGCTTCACACGATTGTGATGCTTGCTGTTTTGCTTGTGGACGGGATGCTGCTAAAGACGCCGGATAAGACATGGACGAAGACCGGACTTGCGCTGTTGACAGGTGGTGGTCTGAATAATTTATACGACCGTTACACGAAGGAGCATGTGGTAGATTATATCCGGTTTAATATCGGACCAAAATGGTTTCGCGACATTATTTTCAACGTGTCCGATTTTTTCGTGTTCTTAGGAGCAATTTTTGTGGTAGCGGGCAGTGATGCCGTTTAAAACAGGAGGAACAATTTCGTGACAAAAGAGCAGTACCGGAAGCTGACAGAGTTTTTGAGGAAGGATGACAAAAAGAAAAACGCGGTTGTCTTGCTCAATCGAATTTTAACTACAATTGTATTTGTGACATATCCGCTGTATCTTCTTTTCCTATTATGGAAAAAAGAGGTCTGGCTGGCACGGGCAATCATTGTTCCACTCGATTCTTTTTTGGTAGTAAGCTTTGTACGGTATTTAATCAATGCAAAACGTCCCTATGAAAAATTTGACCTGCCTCCGGTTTTGGAAAAAGATACCAAAGGAAAATCCTTTCCAAGCCGTCATGTGTTTTCGGTGTTTATCATTGCAATGACCGTGTTTTATACATTCCCATGGGCGGGAATTGTCTTGATGGTGATAGGCGTTTTACTTGGCGCAATCCGTGTGGTTGGCGGTGTACATGAACCAAAAGATGTGGCAGCAGGCGCACTTGTTGGAGTTCTGTGCGGACTTATAGGATATTATTGGATATAAAAAACGGATGGGTACCTCCATGAAAAATCGTTCAGGAGGCAGCCTATCCGTTTTTGATTTTTACGATTAAAGCGTGTATTTTTTGCGGTACGCGCTTGGCGTCATTTCAAATCTTTTCTTGAAAATACGGTTAAAATAAGAAAGATTGTCAAATCCTACTTCTGCGGCAATATCTAAGATAGAAGATTCGGAAGAAAGCAAAAGCCTCGAAGCCATCGTAAGCCGGTATTCGTTCAGGTAGTCAATGAAGGAAGTTCCCATCGTATTTTTAAAATATTTCATAAAATGGGACTGGCTTAAATGAACCTCATTTGCCATGTCTTCCACCGTGATTTTTTCCATATAATTGTTTTCGATATATTTTAAAATCGTTTTCATTTTCTCCAGCGACTTGTAATCCTTTTTCGGGGCCTCTTTTAAGCAACATTTATTAAAGAGCGTGAAAAAGAAAAGATAAAGCTGGCTTTTGATGAAAAGCTGGTATCCCTGCGGATTTGTTTTACAAATCTCATCATTGGCGTCGATGCAGGCAGAGATTTCCTTATAATACGGATCTTCTGGACGGTAGAACATCGGCACAGCAACATTGCCGTGGAGCAGGGGCTCTATGTACTCGGTGTTGCAGGAGTCCGTCTTTTTTGAAAGCAGAATATTTGGGTGAAAAATAATATTTTCATATTCCATCGATTCATTCTCAAACTGTTCAATCGAATGAAGCTGACCGGGCAAAATCAACGCAATCATTCCGGCACTGACCTGGTATTGTTTCAATTCCACTGTAATGATACCGCGTCCTTTCTTAATATATACAATTTCGATTTCATCGTGCCAGTGTACCGGCACATAGGAAAAATCGAGCGGAATCGAACACAAATAGGTAATATACGGAAAAAGCGGGTTTCCATGTAAAATTTTTTCGTGATAATTTTCATACTCTAAGATATTCATGATGATAGTATTGTACCACTTTTTGGTGAAATATTACAAGAAAAAAGAAAAAAATGACGATATACTAATCTCATAAGAAACCCGATTTACGAAAATTTACGAAAATCAATTTTAAAAATGGAGGATTTTTATGAAGTTACAGGAAATCGTAACCAACAGATACAACAAAAGTATCGCAGATTGTACAAACGAAGAAATCTACTTTGCTTTACTTGAAATGACAAAAGGAATGGCAAAGGCAAAAGAGAGCAACGAAGGAAAACGTAAATTATACTACATTTCCGCAGAGTTCTTAATTGGTAAGTTATTATCCAACAACTTAATTAACTTAGGAATCTACGATGACGTGAAAAAGCTTCTTGCTGAAAACGGAAAGAACTTATGTGAAATCGAAGAGGTTGAGCCAGAACCATCTTTAGGAAATGGTGGACTTGGACGTCTTGCTGCATGTTTCCTTGATTCTATCGCAACTCTTGGATTAAACGGTGACGGTGTTGGTCTTAACTACCACTACGGATTATTCAAACAGGTATTTGAGAACAATCTTCAGCATGAGACACCAAACCCATGGATTGAAAAAGAAAGCTGGTTAACAAAAACAGACGTTACTTACCCAATCCAGTTCGGCGGATTCACATTACAGTCCAGATTATATGATATTGATGTAACAGGTTACGATAACCGTACAACAAAACTTCACTTATTCGACGTTGAGACAGTTGACGAAGGATTAGTTGGAGACGGAATCGATTTCGATAAAGAAAACATTGCAAAGAACTTAACACTTTTCTTATATCCAGATGATTCTGATGATGCAGGACGTATTTTACGTGTATATCAGCAGTACTTCATGGTAAGCAACGCTGCAAGACTCATCATTGATGAAGCAATTGCAAGAGGATCTAACTTACATGATTTACATGAATATGCAGTGATCCAGATTAACGATACACATCCAAGTATGGTAATTCCAGAATTAATCCGTTTATTAATGGAACGTGGAATTCTTATGGATGAAGCAATCGAAATCGTAACTAAGACATGTGCATACACAAACCACACAATCTTAGCAGAAGCTTTGGAAAAATGGCCAATCAGCTTCTTAGAGAAAGCAGTACCTCAGTTACTTCCGATCATCTACGAATTAAACAGCCGTGTTGCAAAGAAATTCGACGACAAGTCTGTTGCAATCATCGATGATGAAAACCGTGTACACATGGCACACATGGATATCCACTACGGATACAGCGTAAACGGTGTTGCATACCTTCATACAGAAATCTTAAAAGATACAGAGTTGAACAACTTCTACAAGATTTACCCAGAGAAGTTCAACAACAAGACAAACGGTATCACATTCCGTCGTTGGTTATTACACTGTAACCCAGAATTAACACAGTTCTTCGAATCTTTAATTGGACCTGGATTCAAGAAAGATGCAACAGAATTAGAAAAATTAGGACAGTTCGTGGATGACGAAGCTGTACTTCAGAAATTATTAGATGTAAAAGCTGGAAAGAAAGCAGAATTAAAGAATTACCTTGCAAAAACACAGGGCATCGAATTAGATGAGAATTCTATCTACGATATCCAGATTAAGAGACTTCATGAGTACAAGAGACAGCAGATGAACGCTCTCTATGTGATTCATAAATATTTTGAAATCAAAGCTGGTAAGAAACCTGCAAGACCAATCACTGTATTATTTGGTGCAAAAGCAGCTCCTGCTTACATCATTGCAAAAGATATCATTCATTTAATCCTTTGCTTACAGGAACTCATCAGCAAAGACCCAGAAGTTTCTCCATACTTAAAAGTTGTTATGGTAGAAAACTACAATGTAACATTAGCTGAGAAATTAATCCCGGCAGCAGATATCCATGAGCAGATTTCCCTTGCTTCCAAAGAGGCATCCGGTACCTCTAACATGAAGTTCATGTTAAACGGTGCAGTTGCAATCGGAACAATGGATGGAGCGAACGTAGAAATGCACCAGTTCGTTGGTGATGATAACATCTACATCTTCGGAGAATCTTCTGAAGCAGTTATCGAGCACTACGCAAAAGCTGATTACGTTTCCAAAAAATACTATGAGAACGACGAAAACATCAAGAAAGCAATCGACTTCATCGTAAGCGATGAGTTAATGGCAATCGGATGTAAAGAGAACTTAGAGCGTCTCTACAACGAATTATTAAACAAAGACTGGTTCATGACATTACCAGACTTCGAGGAATACGTTGCAACAAAAGAACGTATCTACGCTGATTACGAAGACCGTATGGCATGGGCTAAGAAGATGTTAATCAACATCAGCAAAGCAGGATTCTTCTCATCTGACAGAACAATTGCTCAGTACAACGAAGATATCTGGCATTTATAAGAAGTGTAGCATCGTTCCCCCGACGATGAGACATAGATATATCTTTATATATAATTCTTCCTTTATAAAAGGAGCTGTGTACAGGATACACGGCTCCTTTTTTGCTTTATAGGAAATTTCTCAAACAGTCAGAAATA
>NZ_CP135162.1:1690000-1825000 GCF_001940165.2 Roseburia sp. 831b
AATGCTTAAAGCTTTTCTGATTCAGCGTATATTCTCAATCCCGACTGATATGCTCCTAATCGTTTTCTTGAAATACTCTCAGGAATTACGTGATTTCTGTGGCTTTGATGTTGTTCCTGATGCCTCAAAATTTACCCGTTTTAAACAGGATTTCCTGATGGACTTACAATCTATGTTCGTTCACATGGTTGATATGACCGAACCGATATGCCAAAAACTTGATCCTCATCTGGCGGCTATGACCATCTTCGATACCTCTGGCATTGAAGCCTGGGTGACTGAAAATAATCCAAAATACGCAAACCGTATTATCAAGCAGTTAAAGGCTTTCAAGAAATCCCATAACCTTGATGATTCCTATGATCCTTATAAGGCTGCTTATGGTTCCATGCCTACGCATGCTGCTTCCAATCAGGCAATCCAGCAGATGTACATTAATGGACATTTCTGTTACGCCTATAAGTTTGGCATTGTAACCAACGGACTTGGTATTGTCCGTGATATCACTTTCTATAACAAAGAGTTCCTAAAGGCTCATCCGGATATCGTTGTGGAAAAGAAATCTGACTCTCCTGATGAGGATAAATCTCTTGCCGATTCAAAAGCCCTGCTTCCTGTCCTGGTTGATTTCTTTCAGAAGCATCCGCTTATCGCCCCTAAGACTTTTCTTGGTGATGCTGCTTTTGACACGATTGAAATCTACAAATCTCTTTTCGGTGAAATTGGATTTGAAAAAGCATTTATTCCTCTCCGCGTTAAACTTTCTATGGAAGATAACGGTTATACCATCAACGAAAATGGTGTTCCCTGTTGTCCTCATGATCCTTCGCTTCCTATGAAAAGAGAAGGTAGTAAATCACACTTAAAAAGCAAAATTCCCACGATGAAATTTGTCTGCCCGAAAATGAAATGGGAATACAATAAAGCAGATAAAACAAAACGCCGTGTATGCCATTGTGATAATCCCTGCACAACATCTTCCTGTGGAAGAATGATTTACGTTTATCCCGAAAAGAATCTTCGTGCCTATCCCGGAGTGGAACGGGGGTCAGACGAATGGGAAGAAACATATAAAATCCGTGTAAACGTTGAAAAATCTATTAACCACTTTAAAGACAGCTTTTGCGTAGCTAATCGTAAAACCCAGAACGAAAAAACGCTTCATGCCGATTTACTTTTGGCTGGCATAGCTCAACTTGTTACAGTAATCGTTGCTGATAAAATTCATCAACATCAATACATCCGAAGTCTTAAGCCTTTGATTGCTTAAAATTGAGATTTTATAAATTTTTCTGCTTCATACTAACTATGAAGCCTTTTTGTCATGCCCTAAATGAATGACTGCCACCTTCCATTCCAAGAATCCTGCATTGCAGGATTCTATCCTTGTTTTCAATCAAGATTGCGAACTTGTTTCGCAATTACCTAATAATAGGTCTGTCCATGAAGCCCTCCACAAAGTATAACTTTGATAAAAAGTGCTGTCAACTCTATTTCTTCTTATGAAATTGTGGCAGATATTATGCTATCTTTTGAAATTGTGATGGATATGACAGTGTTTGTTACATGTGCAGCACGTTTTTGGCAATTCCCATTGTCGATTTACGGTGTGACACCAGAAGAATTGTCTTATCCTTTGCTTCTTTTTCCAGGCTTTTTAAAATAATGCCTTCATTCAAACTATCCAGATTACTGGTAGGCTCGTCTAAGAAAATGACATCTGCCTGGCTTAAAAAAGCTCTCGCAATTCCAATTCTCTGGCGCTCCCCTCCTGATACGGAGTCTCCTAACTCGCTTAACTTTGTGTCATAACCATCTGGAAGTGAGCATACAAACTCATGAAGAGACGCTTTTTTTGCTGCTTCTATCACTTCTTCTCTCGTCGCATTTTCCTTTGCAACCTTAATATTATTCTCAATCGTATCGGAAAAAAGAACGGTCTCCTGCGTCACGTAGGAAATGTGATTTCTTAATTCCTTTGTCGTAATTTCATTTACATTTGTAGTTTCATACTGGATGCTGCCACCTGACACTTCATAAAAACGCATCATCAGTTTTAGCAGGGTTGATTTTCCACAACCACTTTTTCCAAGAATTCCATGTATCGTATTTTTGGAAAATACATGGCTGAACTCAGAGAGCACCGCAGAATCTGCATCTTCATAAGAAAATGTCACGTCTTTTGCAAGAATATCTCCTTCTTCAAACGAAGCGCCATCTGTCACATCATAGACAACCGGTTCCTCCTCCAACAGATTTAAGACACGGTTTCCACTTGCAAGCGTCTGATTCAGATTGTTTGACAGCGCAGATAATGCTGCGGTCGGCCCAAAAGAGGACATCAGGGCAATGGTTACAATCAATACCTCTCCTTTGTCTAACATCCCTTTTTCAAATAGGAAACTCGATATTCCAAGCATCACAATCCCCGCTAAAAGAATCACACTGTCCGTTGTAATTCTTTGGATTGCCTCTTTTTTCTTTAGCGTACGATTTAATTCTTCTAACTCTTTGGTGCACGCCTCCATCTTTGCAAGGCGTTTCTTTTGCTGACCATACTGGATAATCTCGTCTAATCCATATAAATTGTCCAGTACAACGGTATTTAAATCACCGTATTTTTTCCGGTAGCGTATGCCATACTCCTGCCCTGCTTTTCCATTTAAAACCGGAATCACCACTCCTACCATCATGTAAAAGACAGCCGCAAGGATTCCAAGACTCACATGGTAGTGCCCCAGGAAAATACACATAACTACAGATGTAATTGCTGCAATTGCAATCGGTGAAATGGTGTGTGCATAAAAAACTTCCAATAACTCGATATCACTTGTAAGCACCGAAATCAGATTTCCTTTCTCACTTCCTTCTAATTTTGCCGGAGCTAATTTTCTAAGGGAAGCAAACACTTTCGAACGGATTCTTGCCAGCAGGCGAAACGCAATATTATGGTTGCTCGCCTGTTCTGCATAACGCAAAATCCCCCTTGACACCGCAAGTATGACAATCACCGTAAATAAGAATCGCCAGCTAATGTTTGCATAAAAGCCAAGCACCTTCCCTAGTCCTACTCCGCCAAGCACTGTGATAAAAGTTGCTGCAAGATTTCCCATGCATCCCATTAAAATTGCTACTGCCATAAGCCCTAGCAATGGTTTTACCATACCAATCAGACCAAGCATTACTCCAAATGCACTTCTGTTTTTTGTTTTCCTCTGTTCCATGCCCATCTAACCTACTTTCTTATCCTGATACCGCTCTAACTGTTTCTGCTCTAAGAACAATTTTGCATAATAGCCTTCCTGCCCCAGCAGTTCGTCGTGCGTACCATGTTCCACAAATGTCCCATTTTTCATCACATAAATCTGATTTGCCTTTGTCACATTCGCAAGCCTATGAGAAATCAACAGTACCACCTTCTCTTTTGCAAGCTGGCTGATGACCTGCATAATGTCATTTTCACTCTCCACATCAATATTAGAAGTTGCTTCATCAAATAAATAGACATCCGTCTGATGTAACAAGGCACGTGCAAGGGCAAGCCTTTGCTTTTGTCCACCGGACAGGTTAGACGCTTTCTCCAACAGCACCATAGAAAGTCCACCATTTTCCCTGACAAAAGAAAGCAGGTTTACTTTGCGAAGTGCCTCTAACATTTCTTCGTCACTCGCATCCTCTTTTCCCATAAGGAGATTCTCTCTGACGGTCCCTGCAAAAAGATAGCTGTCATGGCAGACTCTTGTAATCTTTTTATGTGAGAGTTCCGAGGAAACGCCTTCTATTTTTCTTCCATTGATTCGGATATTTCCCGCCTTTTTTTTCTGTTCTTTCATAAGCAGCGAAACCAGTGTGCTTTTTCCACAGCCAGACTCACCGACAATCGCAGTCAGCCCCTTTTTTGCCGTCATGGAAATGCCCTTAAGCACCGGCTGATTTTCTTCATAGGAAAATGAAACCTGTTCCAATTTAAGCCCCTGCTCCTTTGTCTCCATTTCTGTTTCTGTCGCCTCTACTGTCTCCTCTTTCTCATCGAGCAATGCAAAAATTTTATCTGCCGCGGCATTTCCGTTCATTGCAATATGAAAAAAAGACCCCAGCAGACGAAGCGGCAGGAAAAATTCGGATGAAATCATCATGATAAAAAAGCACTGTGGCAAATGGATTGCCCCTTTTTGTAATTCCAAAATACTAAGAACAATTCCGACTGCGGTTCCGCCATAGGCAACTAAATCCATCACACTGATGGAGTTCAACTGCATCACGAGCACACGCATTGTAATTTTACGGAAATTTTCAGACTCCTCGTCCATCTTTTTTGCATAGCGCTCGTCCGCCTGATAAATTTTTAACGTTGTAAGTCCCTGCAGGCATTCCAGAAATGAATCTCCAAGCTGTGTGTAAGTTCCCCAATATTTTGCCAGCATCTTTTTTGCAAACTTCTGGACTGCAATAATGGAAATCGGAATTAACGGCACGCAAAGCAGTAACACAAGTGCAACCTTTAAACTCATTTCTCCTACAATCACAAATAAGGTAAGCGGTGCAATCATACTATAAAAAAACTGCGGTACATATTTTCCAAAATAAATTTCTAACTGTTCTACACCTTCAGTACTAATCTGGACAATCTCCGCCGTCTTTAAACTATTTTTGTAGTTACTTCCCATCCGCATCAGTTTTTCATATACCAACGCTCTGAGGCGCTCTTTTAACTGTTTTGAGATGCAAAAAGAAAGCTGTTGATTCCAATAGGAAAGAAATCCTCTCACAATAAGTATCAAAAAAAGCGTTACCACAAGCTGTATGAAAGTCTGTGGTATACCTTTTTCCTTCACAACCGCCTCCACCATATCCGCAGTTGCAATCATTAGTACAATATTGGCAAAAAGCATGAGCCACTGCGTCAACACCATGCCAGCTATCATACTTTGATTTTCTTTAAACTCACGCATTAGTCTCTTGTGAAACATGTTATATCCTCTTTTCTATCTTTCCATCACATTTTTTATCTTTTGTGTATTTTGACTTTCACACTTCTTCTTGCTTCTTACATTCTTTATGGTTACATAAGCATGTTTGATTGCAAGAACCGGGTGATACCATAGCATCCGTGGTCCGGAAAAACGCATTACTTCTTTGATTTTTTCCTTTTTCTCCGGTGCGTAGCAGTGTACCTTACATGCACTACAAAAAGTTTTGGTCTCCATAAACGGACATTTGCTGGTGCGAAGCGCAGCATAATCAGCAAGTTCCTTACATTCCGCGCAAAGTCCCCCCTTTGTTTTATGTTTCTTTTTGCAATACACCTCTATCATCAGGCGCACGATGCGCTCCTCTTCTTGTCTTTTCTTATTCACATCCACTGGAATATTCCCCTCTCTTTTGCTAGTTAGTCCATTCTAACCACAATAGAATAGCGAATTTTTTCTGGTAACGCAACAAAAAAGGCACTACTGATAAAATCTATCAATAGTGCCTTTTTCTTGTTTTAAGACTTACAGATTATGGCAGTTTTCCTTACTGGATTGCCTTAAACGCCTCGTCTAAGTCTTCAATAATATCATCAATGTTTTCTGTTCCGATGGAAAGACGGATTGTGTTTGGTTTGATTCCCTGATCTAACAACTCTGCCTCGTTGCACTCGGAATGTGTGGTAGATGCAGGATGAATTGCAAGAGATTTCACATCTGCAACATTTGCAAGAAGTGAGAATAACTCTAAGTTATCAATAAATTCCTGTGCTTTTTTTGCATCCCCTTTGATTTCAAAGGTAAAGATAGAGCCACCGCCATTTGGGAAGTATTTTTTGTAGAGTTTCTGCTGTTCTGGGTCCTCTGAAATAGATGGATGGTTTACTTTCTCTACAAGCGGCTGATCCTTTAAGTACTGAACAACCTTAAGTGCATTCTCTACATGACGTTCTACACGAAGGGATAATGTCTCAAGTCCCTGTAAGAAAATGAAGGAATGTACCGGTGAAATGGTTGCACCTGTATCTCTTAAGAGGATTGCTCTAATATAGGTAGCAAATGCTGCCGGAGCGCAGTCTTTCGCAAAGCTGACACCATGGTATGATACATTAGGCTCAACTAACCATGGGAATTTTCCACTTGCTTCCCAGTCAAAGTTACCGCTGTCGATGATAACACCACCGATTGTAGTACCATGACCACCGATGAATTTGGTTGCGGAATGGATGACAACGTCTGCGCCATATTCAATCGGGCGAACCAGATATGGTGTTGCAAATGTATTATCCACCAAAAGTGGGATGTTATGCGCATGTGCAATTTTTGCAATTCGCTCGATATCCACAACCTCTGAGTTTGGATTTCCAAGTGTTTCAATCTCGATTGCTTTTGTATTTTCTTTGATGGCAGCTTCGATTCCATCATAGTCGAATGGGTCTACGAAAGTTGCCTCAATTCCGTAATCTGGAAGTGTGTGTGCCAATAAGTTATATGTTCCACCGTAAATATTTTTTGCTGCTACCACATGGTCTCCTGCATGAGCCACTGCCTGGAATGCATAAGTCAATGCTGCTGCACCGGAACCAACAGCAAGTGCTGCAACACCACCCTCTAATTTTGCAATTCTTTGCTCGAATACATCTTCTGTCGGGTTGGTAAGTCTTCCGTAAATATTTCCTGCATCACGAAGGCCGAAACGGTCTGCTGCATGCTGGCTGTTATGGAATACATAAGAGGATGTCAGATAGATTGGAACTGCTCTTGCATCGGTAACCGGGTCTGGCTGCTCCTGTCCAACGTGTAACTGTAAAGTTTCAAATTTTAAATTTCTTTCTGAATATGATTTTTTTGCCATAATAGACTCCTTTCCTGTGAGAAAAATATATCTTTCACATGAAGCATTCTTTTCTTTTTTGTGCTTCTGTTTTTATTTCCTACTTGATTACAAGGACATCTTATCATCTTAATTCCTACCTGTCTAATATGAAAAAACATCATCCAGTTATAGGCGTATCCTATATCTGAATGATGTCCTTATTCCACACAAATCCTGTTATACTTGTTCCTCTTTGGTCAGGAATTCTTCCAGGAGTTCGCTGCCCGTCTCATACTCGATCTGTTCCATCGCATCGCAAAGCTTTGCAAGCAGACTTACCTTTCTATCCTCTAATACAATTTTCTGCAATTGTGCAATCGCTTTTTCAATTGCATTCAAATCATAATCATCAAATCCTTTTTTCACGTCCTCCCAACATCTTCGTTCTTCCTCTGGCGAAACCACTTCTTTTACAGGTGCAGTCTCCTTTTGCGTCATACGCTTTAATTTTTCCTGAAGTTCTTCGAGTACCTCCCGGTACTCTTCCATAAAGTCTCCCAGGTTCTCCCGCAAAAAGAGTAAATGTCCTGCCTTTGCCGCCATTTCCATAATCTCCGCAGAACGTGCCATCGAAGGGAATCCCATCTGTCTCATCAACCCTTTCACGCCGTGCACCTTGATACGGAAAAGTTCGACATCTTCCCTTGCATACTGTTCCAGACTTTTTTCCAGTTCCTCTAATTCCCTTACCACCACACGATACGTCTTTTGTCTGTTCTGTTCCCGCAGACTTGCATCACTTTGATAGTTTTCCATGTTTTGCCCAACACAGGAAACTCTGAATGCCTCCGGGAGAAATTGTTCGAATTGTGCATTTAATTCATTTAATTTAATTGGTTTGGTAAGAAAACCTTCCATTCCGTGTTCTCTTGCCTTTAATCTTGTCTCATTGGATGCATCCGCTGTCAGAAGAATCATCGGCATCTTGTATTCTTTCCGCAGTAATTCCGCCGTCTCCATCCCACTTAACCCAGGCATCATCTGGTCTAAAATCAAAAGGTCGTAAGGATGCCTTTTTACACGCTCAAGTGCTTCTTCTCCGCTTGAGGCAACCTCCGGTTTGATGTTCCAGATGGATGCTAATTCCGCAAAAATCTCCTGGTTGACTTTCATATCATCTACAAGAAGTACCCTCGCCTCTGGATAATTCCAGTTTTTGATAAAAAAGGTCTCCTCTTCCTCTTCGTCAGATACCGGCTCCTTACTCTCCCAGTGAGATGGCTCGATTACACTACTGTTCTCACTTAATTCCTGCCAAAAAGAAAGTGTAATTGTAGTACCCGTTTTTCCATCACTAAAAGCTTTCACTTCCCCATCCATAAGCCTGGCGAGATTTTTTACAATCGCAAGTCCTAATCCAATCCCCTCTTCCTTATCTGCCCCTGCGTGGGTCACATATTCTTCAAAAACTTCCTCAATTTCTTCCTCACTCATTCCGCTCCCGGTGTCTTTCACCATGCAGGTCATTTTTACTTTATTTACTTTATTTTCTTTCTTTTCCATCTCGGCAAAAATTTCACAGGTAATGCTGCCCTTTTGCGTATACTTCACTGCATTATACAAAATATTTTGCAGCATCTCACGGACCCTTAGCGAATCTCCCACCAGTTCTTTTGGACATTCTGTGCGATAGTTCAATGAAAATTGTACCTGTTTTTGTTTCAGTTGAACCACGGTAAGTTGTGCTAGTTCCTCCATCAGCTCCCGGAACGAATACGCCTCCCGGAGTAAAATAAGCTTTCCTGTCTCAATTCTAGAATAGAGCAAAATATCATTTACAATCGAAAGCAGTGATGCACCGGCTTTTTTCATCTGTTTTAGGTAATTCCGGTTTCTCTGCGATAAATCCTTTCTGGCGAGCAAAATATCGTTTAATCCAAGCATCGCGTGGAGCGGGCTTCTTAAATCATGACTCATATTGGCAAGAAATCTGCTCTTAAAGACGGAACGTTTCTCTGCTTCCTGACGAAGTTCCTCCATCTTTTGCATTTCCTGCTTTTCTTTCGTAATATCGGTAAACGAAACGATATAGCCACATGACCTTCCATGCACCTTCCTCTTTTCCACATGGCAGCGATAACATCTTTTTCCAATCAAAAATTCTTCATCCACAGCCTGATCCAGATTTTCTTTCTTCTGCTGTTCTATGGGAACTTCTTTTTCCTCTTTTTCAAACAGTGTCCTTGCTGCCTGATTTGCCTTTAAAAAATATCCATCTTCATCATATAATACAATTGCGGCATCCGAGGAATCAAACAGATTTTCCTGCAATAGTACTGACGTATCCTCCAGCTGGTCTGTTTTCATCAAATATAAAGCAATCAGACACGACCCTGCTATGGAAATCGGAACAAGCACATCCTCCGGCATCTTTGTTAAATTGTGAATCAATAGTGCAATCTCCGGCAACACCAGCGCAAGATATAACATATTTGCCACGTGATGTTCCCTCATGTTCAAATAACAGTTCTGATATACATAGGTTGCCAGCACCAATACCAGAATCAGATATAAAAAAATATAAATGGTAAAACAAAGACGGTATAACTCATGATTATGATACAAAATCATTGCCATTGCATACATAAATAGCATGCTAAAAATCAACAACGCATCTCCCCATTTTGGCATTTTTAAGTAACTAAATTCCAGAATATAATACACCAGAACATAAAGTGCCTGTATCAAAATCACATTTTCCAAGATAACGATGACCTTGCTTAAGTCAATCGCATATTGCAACACCTGCAATACATTGTAGGCACTGATTAGACAAAGTAAAAGGGGCAACAGTCTGTGTGCCTTAGACTGAATGCCCTTTCTTATATAATAGAATATAACAGAAAACGTTATCAAAAAACAAATACACTGTATTGCAATCATCATCCGATATCACTACGTCCTTCCAAAATTCTTTTTATTTCTGATCGAACATATACCGGTTTATACGGTCTTACAATATAGCCGGATACCTTTAACTGTCTACAGCGAAGCACTGTCTCCCTGTCACAAAGCGCTGTCACGAAGATAATCGGAACTTTTCCTTTTGTAAGCTCTAACATGCGCTCCGCCGTCTCAATGCCATCCATTTCCGGCATATCAATATCAAGAAGAATCAAATCCGGAAATCCCTTTTTTTCGAGATAGGTAAGCGCCTGACTTCCTGATTTCATCAAGATAACCTCATAACTATATTTTAAGATTTCGTTGAGTACCTGAAGATTGGATTTCATATCATCTACCACCATAACCTTGGCATGGTAGAAATCTTTTATCATTTCCTTACGCTCTTCCTCATACCCTTCCATCACTTCCTGTTTCTGGTCTGTGATGCACTCTAATCCGATACTCAGATATTCTTTTCTGGAAAGATCCAGCAATTCCCCGGAATAGAGTTTTACGACAGGTCTTAGATTGTGAACCTCACTATTGTCAAAAATAATCCCTTTTTGTCCATTAGATAAGCTCACTTCCGTACCCTTCGGGTAAAGCGGAACATGGCACATTAACATCTCTACTGCTTCTTTATCAAAAAGGAATCCACAGCCTCCCATCAGATACTCAATCGCCTCTTTCGGCGAATATGGGTCTTTGTAAGGTCTTTTAGACACCAGTGCGTCGTAAACATCCGCCACATGCAAAATCTTGGTCAAAAGCGTCTGTTCATCTCCGGTAATTCCATTCGGATATCCGGTTCCGTCCACATTTTCATGATGAAGTAATACTGCATTTTTTACCTGCGCTGACAAATCCCATCTCTCACAAATCAATTCATAGGAAAGTCTGGAATGTGTTTTGATAATGGCGTACTCTTCCGGTGTTAAGCGCCCCGGTTTATTTAAAATATCAGGAGAAATCAGTAACTTTCCAAAATCGTGTAACAACGCAGCTATCACGAGATTGCGAAGATCTTCCTCTGGCAGTTGATAGCCCATTCCTATAATACAGGAAATGACAGCCACATTTACAGAATGGGCATAGGTGTAATCATCATAGGTTCGAAGATCCGTAAGATCCAGTGAGATATTTCCCTTATCTAAAATCTCCTCCACAATCTTTTTGGCAACATCCATACACATATCGACATCGCGGTTTCTGACGCTCTGCAGCCCCTCTGCGCGAAGCTGTGGGGAAATTGCTGCCTCAATCTCAATATCTTCCGAAAAATCGTCACTAATATAGACCCCGTCAAAACCAAAGTCTAACAAGCGTTCAATATAGTTTTCTGAAAGCGGAGTGTTTGCTCCCACAAGAATTCTTCCATATGAATCATATACATCATATGCCAGTCGCATTCCTGTCTTTGCATTCTTTAGTGAAATATATCTCATAAACTCTACATGTTCCTCCTCGTGTGTACACCTGATACTACCCTTAAGTATAGCATGTTTTTCCTTTTTCTAAAATCCCTTTTCCTAAGAAAATCAGGTCCTTCTTGAAAGAATTTTTCTTAAAAAGGACCTGATTTTTTATTTTATATTCTTTTATGTAAAAATTATATTTTCACCCACACAATTTCTACTCTGCAATCAAGGCTGCAGATACATCCTGCATGGTCAGATTATGGTTTCCTAACACAGCACCACTTTCCGGTGTTCCAAGAAGCAACGCAAACTCTCCTGTATTCGTTGTATCCTCTGTCCAGATTGTTTCTACTTCATAGTCGAGCTGCTGGCCTGCTGTTACTGTGATGTCGTCATAATAACCTTTATAGCCATTCGCAGGATCACGGAATGCAAGTTTACATGTACGATTCACATCTGAGACGACGGAAAACTTAATCCGATACCTTCTGTTCTTT
The DNA here is from genome assembly GCF_001940165.2 of Roseburia sp. 831b. Taxonomy (NCBI): domain Bacteria; kingdom Bacillati; phylum Bacillota; class Clostridia; order Lachnospirales; family Lachnospiraceae; genus Roseburia; species Roseburia sp. 831b. The sequence continues at coordinate 1,701,648 of NZ_CP135162.1, forward strand.
TCCAAAACAAGATTCTGCTGTGCAAGCTGAATATCCCAATTGTTTGTTCCAGAATTGTCGATTGCAAGTGTATAAACACCATCTTCCTGCGATGCTGACACATTACATGCAGGGTCCGCATAAGTATAGAGACCATTTAATATATTTTCTCCTTCTGGCTGCGTCGGCGTAATCACTGGTGCCTCAATCTTCTCTAAGGAAATCTGGTCGAAGCAGACACGATGTTTCTGTGAAATCTGTATGCCATCAACAGCTCCAAGTGTAAAGGACAAAATCGAATGCAAGTCTGTTGCGCTTGACATCTCAAACTCAAGTCTTATTGTCTGATATTGATTATCCCCCCGCAATTCCACAATCTTACTTCCTGTATACGGAATCCAGTTATTATCTGCGGAACCATCTCTTTGAATCGCATACATAATCTTACGGTTTAAGTCGGATTTCACATCAAACTGCAAACGATACCATTGACCTTCCTCTAACACAATGTCATTCTGTTTCAACTGGATATACCAGTCTGTATCTCCTGTATTTTCAATTGTGATGTCTGCTGCATTATTTTCCTTTAAGCTGTCTACCACAACCGTTGCCAATCCATCCGAATATTTGTAGAACTCATAACCGGAAAGACCTGCATTAAAAGAACCGTTTTTTATCAAAGAATCTTCTACAATCTTGATATTGTCAAGATATACTTCCCCATTTCCGGTCATTTCAAATCGTAAATCTTTGTTTTCATAAACATTGTCTTGAATCTTCATGGTATAAGTCTGACTCTGATCCGTTAAGGTATACGACTGCTCCACGCCTGCTGCTTTTACAAGTAAAGCTACATTTCCTCTTGCAACAAAAGACAATTCATAATTGACACCATCGTTAAACGCAAGTCCTTTCTGTTCCACCACAAGTGGATTGTCCTGCATATGTGCTACTATTGCATGAAGCTCCCTGACATTATCTTCATTTGTAACAGACACTGCGCCAGCATCAGATGTCTCCCAGTATGCAAATCTTCCCTCGCCTTCCTGGAATTCTCCATTGTATACAAGACTTCCATTCGCAAGAATTGTTTTTTCTTCCTGTTCATTTGGATCTGCATCGCTTACCATTCGAATCACAACATTTTTTAAATCAATTTCTGCAATAGAACCTGCATTTCCCATATTAAATTCCAAGCGGCCATTGGCATCACTATCCTCTGTCATCTTGAAGGTATAAGCGAAATGCGTCCAATCTGGCGTTAATACTGTATTTTCACTCATATACGCCATGTAAGACCGATCTGGTGCTTTCACAGCCGTATTCATAGTCCTTGCTTCCGCTGCTTTGGCATCATAAGACACCTCGTAGGTTGCCCCCTTCTTAAACGGAACTCCTGCCTGTACAAGCTGAACGCTATAATCTACACTGCCAGCACTCTTTGTCTGGATCTTCATCATATTATCTTCAATCACAGCCTGTGCCTCTCCACCATTTGCAGCTAAGAATTTCCAATCCACATCATCTGTTAAACTTTCTTTCGTCTGGAAACTTCCGTTATTAATATAGTTTCCATTTTCATCTGGATTACGTAACACAATCTCCTTTTTCGGTTTTGTCACATTCTCATCATAACTGTCTTTCTGATATACTCTCACATAATCAACGACAAGCTGTGCGCGCTCATCAAATGGTGTTTCTTCATCGATATCACCTACCCAAGAACCACCAACCGCAACATTTAAAATCATATAGAATGGCTGATCAAATGGTGCCGGATACGCAACCGTTCCCACGTTTTTCTTTGTGGAATACCAGTCCTGTTCCTCATGATATAGAACACCATCTACATACCATTTTATAGAACCTGGCTCCCATTCACATCCAAACACATGATATTTATTTGCAAAATCTCCACTCCTAAGTATCTTCGTTCCCTGGCTCTGTGCATGTGGTTCTCCATAATGAATGGTTCCATATAATTTATTTGTCTGCTGTCCCATTACCTCCATGATATCAATTTCACCACATTTTGGCCACTGACCATAAAGGTTTTCATTGGATGGCATCATCCAGAATGCCGGCAGATAACCAGAACCTTCTGGGACTTTTGCGCGACATTCAAAATAACCATATTTAAAATCATGTTTTCCCTGTGTATTTACTCTTCCAGATGTATAGCTGACATTTCCATTCTCATCTACTATTTTCTTAGGCTGGATAACTAAATTACCATCTTTTAAGAAAACATTATCATCACTCTTTACATAGGATTGCAATTCTTCATTTACCCATCCTGGCTCATGAATTTCATAGTTCCAATCCGTTTCTGCCAAAGAAGCCTCCTCAAATTCGTCCTCCCACACCATATGATATTTCGACCAGTCTGGTTCCTTTGGTGTATCCGGTTTCTCTGGTGTGTCTGGTTCCTCTGGTGTGTCCGGCTCCTCTGGTGTGCCCGGTTCCTCTGGTGTGTCCGGCTCCTCTGGTGTGCCCGGTTCCTCTGGTATGTCTGTTTTCTCTGGTTCATCTGGCGTGTCCGATTCAGCTGGTGTATCCGGCTTCTTTGGTGTGTCCGGTTTCTCTGGTTCGCCTGGTGTGCTCGATGTACCAGATGGTCTAACATTCTGTTCTGGAGTCACATTTATAGCCTCGCTTCCTGACGTATTATTTGCTGTAACAACATTCACTTTTTGACTGTTCTTCTTCTCTTTATTGACTGTTCCAAGCATTTCCAATGTATTGTCGTTTGTCACGACAAGCATAACTGAAAGTTTTTTACTTTCTACCGCCCCTTTAATCGCATCTTTTATCTTTCTGATAACCAGATTCTGAATATCTTCCTGCTCAGACGTAACAGATAGCTGAATCTTTCCATCTGCTTTTAAAAATCCCATCTCATACGTACAGGATATAATCTCATCCATACATTTTTCTAATGTCAGATTTTTTTTATCTAATGTTTCAATCACCTGCTTTGCATCGTCATTGACCGCTTCTATTGCAAGTACATTATTTTCCTCATCAAGATAAATACGAAATTCTGGATTAATCTTAATTGTAATTACCGATGCATATTCTTCTGGTGGAACAAAATCCGTTTCTGTCTCTGGTTCCATCGTCCGCTCTTCATCCTCCTGTGCTATCTGTTCCTCTTTTTCAGTCTCCTCCTTGACCATCACATCTTTTGCTCCTGTCTCTTGTCTTTGCTTCAAAAGTGAAATGCAAAGACAAGTTCCCGCGATAATTACCCCAATTATCACCGCGCCCAAAATCATGTAGCGCTTTCTCTCCTTACTCCATTTGCTTAACATAAAAAACCTCCCTTTTCTTTCTGCATCCTTTCGAGTGTCCCACTACTCTGATGCATGTACCTTTAAGATACAAAAGAAAAGGGAGTTTAAAAATCATTTTTTTGAACTAAATATCATTTTTTTGTCATCTTTTTCACTCTTATTCATCCACACAACAATGCTTCGTGTGCAATAACTGATGTGAACGTCTAGAAAGTGGTTTCTCCAAATAGTCCTGATATAATTTTATTACATCCGGATTCTCATGTGAAAAACGAATCGCTGCATGCTCATCTAAAAAATACAGTTTTTCACCACGAACTGCTGCAAGCTCCTCGCCGTCGCAGATAGGTTGTCCACCACCGCCGACACATCCGCCTGGACAGGCCATCACTTCCACAAAATCATAGTGAACCTCTCCACGTTCTATCGCTTCCATCAGCTTTCTGGTATTGCCTAAACCACATACCACTGCTGCCTGCACCGTATCGGCTCCTAACGTGATTTGTGCCTCTGTCACACCATTTTCTTTTGAGTTTCTCACATTCAAGAATGCATCCGCAGACGGATTTTTCCCATTTACAAGGAAATAAGCGCTTCGAAGTGCTGCCTCCATCACGCCGCCTGTGGTTCCAAAAAGAACGCCTGCTCCGCTTCCTTCTTTCATCAGAGCATCACATTCTACATCCTCTAAATACTTTGGATCTAAATGCGCAGAGCGAATCATTCTCGTCAATTCCCTTGTCGTTAACACGGCATCCACTTCATGACCTGCATACTCTCCGTCATAAAAATCCATTTCTGCCTCTGCTTTTTTTGCCACACAAGGCATGATGGAAACCGTGTAAATATTCTCCGGTGCAACATTGATTGCTTTTGCAAAATAACTTTTCATCACGGCACCAAACATCTGCTGTGGCGATTTTGCCGTGGAAAGCTGTGGCAGGAAATGTGGAAACTGCGTTTTTAAAAAGCGTACCCATCCCGGACAACAGGAGGTAAACATTGGGCGGAACTTCGTCTCACCCTTTCCAAAACGCTCCAGGAATTCATTTCCTTCTTCCATGATGGTAAGGTCTGCGGAAAACGCAGTATCAAACACATAATCAACGCCCATTTTCCGCAGTGCATCCACAATTTTTCCAACGGATGCTTCCTCCCTGGACAAGCCAAGTGCCTCTCCCCAGGCTGCGCGCACCGCCGGTGCAATCTGCGCAACGACAATCTTTTTCTCATCTGCGATTGCATCCCATACTTTTTCGGTATCATCACGTTCTCTTAATGCGCCAACCGGACAGTGCGTCACACATTGTCCGCAAAGTGCGCAGTCTGCCTCTGTAATCTTACGGTTCCCAGACACTCCTACTGTCGTTCTCGAACCGGTTCCTGCCACATCCCAGACATGCAGTTCCTGTACTTTATCACAAATCTGGATACAGCGCATACATTTTACACATTTGGCACTGTCACGGATGATTGGAAAATCTTTTTCCCACGGAACCGTTTCCAATCGCTCCCGGTACGGAAGGTCGATGATATTCAAATCATTTGCCACGCCCTGAAGGGTACAGTTTCCACTTCTGACACAGGTTGCGCACTTACAGTCATGCTGCGACAATAACAGCTGAACGGTTCTTCTCCGATGCGCCCGCACCTTCGGGCTGTTCGTGTGAATGACCATTCCCTCTTTTACCACGTTGTTGCAGGAAGTGATTAATTTCTCCATTCCCTCTAACTCTACGACGCAGATTCGACAGGCTGCAATTTCATTGATGTCTTTCAGATAGCAAAGCTTCGGAATTGAGATATGCTGCTGCCCTGCGGCCTCCATAATGGTCGTGCCTTCCGGTACACTAAATTTCTTTTCATCTATTGTAATCGTTACCATATCTTCTCACGACCTCCTTTCAGAATTCCATAGCCAAAATGATCGCAGCGCAAGCATCTGCCTGCCTCCTGTTTTGCCTCCGCTTCTGTCATGCAGTTTTCTACACCTTCAAAATCACAGACTCTCTCCCCTGCTTCCCGTTCTGTTAAATTGACACGTCCGCAAGGCGGTCTGTCATCCAATCTTGCCGGTGGGATTTCCACATCACAGGAAATGATATGGCGGTATCCTAAGTATTCATCTATATTTGCTGCCACTACCTTTGCCGCTGCAATCGCCTTGATTACCGATGCCGGCCCGGATGCACAGTCTCCTCCAGCAAAAACGCCTGGAATATTATCAAATCCACCGTATTTTTCGGTTAAAATTTTACCGCGTCTGACCGGAACACCGGCTTCCTCAAAATGCTTCGTCTCAATATCCTGTCCGATTGCCACGATAATGGTCTGACAGGGAATTAAGATATCCTCTTCCCCGGTCGGCACCACACTTGCCCTTCCATCTTTGATTTTGCTAATCATCTGAGGGGTCACATAAAGTCCTGACACCGCACCGTTTTCATCCACTGCAATCTTAGCTGGTGCCATCAGGGTCTGCACTTCAATCCCTTCTGCAACTGCACCTTCAATTTCCGCCGGCAGTGCTGTCATATCTGCCACTCTTCTGCGGTAAATGATGCTTACCTTTTTGGCACCTAAACGTCTTGCGGTTCGCACTGCATCCATGGAAACGTTACCGCCACCGATTACAGCAACTTCCTGTCCGGTCAGATCCGGATTACATTCTTTTCCCACATCACGTAAAAACTGTACGGCTGAGAGAACCCCTTTTGCCTGCTCTCCCTCAATGCCAAGCTTTTTGTCGGTGCTTGCCCCAATAGTAATCAGTACTGCATCGTACTCTTTTCGAAGAGACTGAATCGTGATATCCTCTCCGATACGAAGTCCATGCTTCACCTCGACTCCGGTCTTTAGAATTGCCCAGATGTCATCCTCTAAACGTTCCTTTGGAAGTCTGTAATTTGGGATTCCATAACGAAGCATTCCGCCAAGTTTTGGCAACATCTCATACACCGTTACCTGATGTCCCATCAACTGTAAGTAATAAGCTGCGGAAAGGCCACCCGGTCCGCCACCAACAATTGCAACTCTCTTTCCGGTGGAAGGCGCGCACTTCGGTGGCTCCACCCTTCTGGCATAATCCGCTGCAAAACGTTTTAATCCTCTGATGTTAATGGCATCATCCACAAAGTTTCTCCGACATCTTGCCTCGCAAGGATGTTCACAGATAAATCCGCATGTAGTTGGAAATGGATTGTCCTTTCGAATCAGGCGAATGGCATCTTCGTATCTTCCTTCCCCAACCAGTGCCACATAACCTGGCACATCTACATTTGCCGGACATAACGCCACACATGGAACCGGCTGTTTGGACTGACAGATGCATTTTCCCAGTAAAATATGTTCCTCATAGTCATCCCGACAGCCGATGATGCTCTTGTGTACCATCTCTGCCGCCTCGTATCCAATCGCACAATCCGCTGAATCCATAATGGACGTCGCTAATTTTTCCATCTCATCCAAAATACTCATTTCTGCCTTGCCATTCATAATATCGGTCAGCATATTTTTCAGCTGCCATAGACCAATCCGGCATGGAACACATTTTCCACATGTCTGTGCATGACACAACTCCAAAAATGCTCTCGTAATGTCCACGGGACATAATCCAGGCGGGCTGGATTCGATTCTTCGCTCAAGATCTTTGTAAAGCCCCTCAATTACAAGCTGTGCCTGACCTGGATTTGGAATTTCAAGTCTGCTCATGTTTTCTCCTCCTCTTTCCTTAGAATGCGACGAAAAATGACTTCGTCTGCCTGATAATTTCATTATAAAGGAGCATTTTCGGAATTTCAACGAATGTTAATTTCTTGTCGGGGATGTTAAATTATTATCATTTTTTTACAAATCCGGCAGACTGTCTGCCACACAAAGCGACCCAAATCCAGTCATGGGGTTTGGACTTTGCAGCCCAGGTAACTGCCTTGCTCCGCGCAATAAATAGGCCTTCATTTTCTCTCCATACAGATACGGATCATTTCCATTTAAAATCCCCCATTCCATCAAAAGTGCTGCCGCTCCCGTCACGAACGGTGTTGCCATGGACGTTCCGGTCCGCACCGCATATCCTCCACCCGGAGCCGTCGATGTAATGTCAACGCCGGGAGCAGCCAAATCCGGTTTCACCTGATTGGTCTCTCTCGTAAATCCTCTCCCGGAAAAGGAAGCATATTGATTATAGTAAGCATCGTATGCTCCTACCGTAATGGCACGCCCTGCCGTGGATGGAATCGTCAGCGTCGTCTCTGCCGTCGGCCTTAAAAAAAGTGTATCCTGATTCAAAACACCACCCGAAGGAAACCACATATCATAATTGCCCAGCACAATTTTTTGTGGAATCAGGCGAAGTTCCCAGACGCCAGAATCGACATACTCTCTTACCGGAATAAAGTCAAAATAAATTTCCTGGTACGGGCTAAACGGACTTGGCTCCCCATAATACAGTAAAATCTGTGTCCCCTCGATTGTAAAACGCTGTGGTCCCTGGATTCTTTGCACGGTTCCCACCACTTTTCCAGACGGATGCACCAGAGAAACTGCCACCTCATCTAAATAGGATTTCCATAGTTGCAGATTCAGCCCTGTTTCGTATTCTCCAATTGCAAACTCCACGACCTCCATCTGACTTTGCTTTATGACTCCAGACGTATGACGTCCTGCCGCCCCCTCATTTCCGCTTCCAATTACAATTGTAGTTTTCCAGCTGTTTGCCATCTCATTTAAGTACGTTTCAATCAAAGACGTACCGGAATGGGAACCATAATTATTTCCAAAGCTAAGATTCAGGGCAATCGGCATCCCATAGTTTCTTGCCTTTCTGATACAGTAATCGACCGCCTCCATCAGCTGCGTGGTTCTTGGAAACGCATTTCTTTGCTGCACCCCAAGCTTTACAATAAGAAGTTCGCTCTCAAAAGCAACACCGCGGTATTTTCCGTTAGAAGCCCTCCCGTTTCCTGCTGCAATTCCTGCCACATGTGTGCCATGCCCCGATATATCCCTGCTCGGACAGATGGCATAGCGTTCTGCCTCCGTTGGCATACGAAGTGCCTCATTGATTTTCTCCCTGCTATATTCCACCCCCTGCAAAAATCCTTCTGGCGGCCTCTCTGCTCCCCCTTCTTTTGGCACAATCGTCTGATCCCACAAATCAAGAATCCTTGTCGTTCCATCTGCATTTAAAAAATCTGGGTGCGCGTAATCAATTCCAGAATCAATGCAAGCCACGATGACACCTTTTCCGGTCAAATGATTTGTCCCTGTCTTTTGCACATTTCCTGTTACAGCTGTCTGAAGCGGCAGAATACACGACGAACGAATCCCCTGATTTACCGCAAAAAAAAGAAGTTTTGGCTTTTCCATATATTCAATCGACGGAAATGCTGCCACGGTCTCCACCAGATTTTGTGGAATTTTTAAAATGGCATATCCATTACTAAGACTCGTAACCGTAATCATGGGAAATGCCTCTAATAATGCCTCCCTGGTTCCCCCATATTTCACGACAACCTCCCAGACATTGTCTGTTTCATCAAAGCCGATATGAAGTTCAATCGATTTTTCACGTTCTCTCTCGGTTGCATCCAGGGCAAGATTTAAAAGATTTTCTATTTTTTCATTATTTTCCGATGCCACAACGTGCTCCTGTTAAACATTCTTTCTAAAATATACGCGTCATGTTTTCTCATCGGAACAAAATTGACTTGTCATTGTGCAATTTGCCAGGGAGAAAATAAGAATCCTGCTTGCAGGATTCTCCGCCTGCGGCGGGTCGCATTTGCGACATTATTCAACTCCGCCGCAGTGCGATCCTCGCGGAGCATTTTTTTGTAATAGGAAATTTCCTATTACAAAAAAAGAACCATGAAACACTTCATGGTCCTAAAAATTATTTTTATTCTTTTGTCTGAAATTTCTTTTTGTATACGGTACACACTGTAATTGCAACCAACGTTCCAATGATTCCTCCGCAAAGGACATCCGTCGGATAATGGATTCCGATATAAAGTCTGGAAAATCCCATTAGAAATGCATAGATAAGTGCCGGCACACCGTATTTTTTCGGCAACATGATAAACATGACCACCGCAGTTGCAAACGAACTTCCGGTATGTCCGGACGGGAACGATAAATCAACCGCCTTCGGCACCATAAGGTGTAAACCATCAATCACTTCGTAAGGTCTTGTCCGCGCCACTAAATTTTTCAAAATCAGATTGTTAATCACAAACGCCCCACCCAGGGAACATGCCATCAAAGTTCCTGTCTTTCTGGTCTTTTGAAAACATAGAAATGCGACAGTAAGGAAAATCCAAATAAATCCAATATTTCCTGTTTTGGTAATAAATTTCATAATCGGTGTCAGGAAATCATTTCGGACATTATCCTGAATCCAAAGCAATATTCCTGCATCTATCTGCCATAATGTATGTAACATATTTCTGATACGCTCCTGTTTTTCTTTTGTCTCCCCATATTCTAGATTGTGTATTATACACAAACTTTTTCAGATTCGCAACTGTTTTTTCACCTAGATTATCTGCTAAAATAAGCATCAATTCCATTTGCAATTCCATTTGCAAGCTGATTCTGATACTCGTCCGTTGCCATCAACTGATCCTCATTCGGATTTGTCATATAACCCATCTCAACGATTGTCACCGGAACACTGCACCAGTTGATTCCACTCATGGTATCTGTTTCCCAGACATATTCTTTTTTACAGCCACACGCAGAAACCAGACCGTCTAACACATCATCCGACAACGCCCTGCTTTGACTGTAATAGGCACTGTTATAAGGATTGGACGCTGTCTGACAGATGGTCATTGCACCGTTTGCACTCGAACTTTCCGATCCGTTTGCATGAATTCGGATAAACGCATCCGCACCGGCATTGTTCGCCACCGCAGCACGTTCACTGTTGCTGATATTCACATCGTTGGTGGTACGCACCATAATAACCTGATATCCTCTGTTCGTAAGCTCCGTCTGAAGCTTTAATGCAACCTGTAATGTCAGTTCATACTCTGGCAAACCGGTTACAACACCGCTCGTTCCGCCTGCTACCTTTGCTTTCATCTCGGAAGAACCTGGTCCTATCGGTTCCTTTTCGCTGTTTCCTCTGCTCTGATGTCCTGCATCGATGCAGACGACATACGAACCACGGTCAGCCGGCGCATTTTCCTGAACCGCCTCCTGACTACTGGTATCTGAAACCGCTTCCTGCGTCTTACTTTCCTCCGTCTTTGTTTCTGTCACATTACTCTCCTCTGTTGCTTCTTCTGTTGCTTCTTCTGTGACTTCTTCCGTCACTTCCTCTGTCTCCACCGGATTTGATGTTTCCTGCTCTGATGTTTCTTGTTGTAACACTTCTTTTTGTGGTACGTCTTTTTTCCCACATGCCGCTATCAGGCAGACGATAAGAAGAAATGCGATACATCCTATTTTTTTATAACTCTTCATGATTCCTCCCAAATTAACACAATTTTTCAATTGTATTATAGCATAACAAAAATACCCATGCATCTTAATTTTTCGGATGAATCACCTTATCCATGATGTCCGCAAGCGGAACCATCGCGTTCTTCGCTTCCTCGTAAGTGTTATTCTGATCCCCAACCTCAATCAGGGTGCTTTTCGGCAGAAAATGCATGTTATACCGATAACCCTTCAGATAAATCTTTCTGGAATAATCGGGATAATACTGCGCTGCCGTAAGCTGCATCTGAAAGGAAAATGCCAGGTTGGCATCTAAGTTTGGATTGGCAAGATACGCAATATCCCCATGCGCTGTCGTATGGCTTAGCCCATTGAAAAACATGATTTTTGCCATCTCTGTTCCATCTACATTTGTAGTTGTTTTTGTGTCACCTAAAATTCCATTCCTATGTAAGTCAATCACAACCTCTACACCTGGATTTTCTGCTAAAATCTGTTGGATATGCGGTGCTGCCACACTGTATGCCTTGTCGTGTTCCGGTATATCATAAATTCCGGTATCATGAATGACCTGATATCCATATTGTTCCCGCAAAATCTGTGCCAGATATTCACCCACGCCTACAATTGTAGTTGAAGTGTCCTCATAATTCGTATCCACAAACCCTTCCTGCGAATGGGTATGATAAATCAAGATTTGTGGCGTCGTGGCATCATGGGAAAGGGACATGTCCATTCCCAACATATTTTCTGCATTTAGCTGCCTTCCGTCTGTCGTTGTCGTACTGTCCACCGAATAAAAATTTTGAATCAGATAGTCAAAATCATTCAGTTTTTCAATCGGATAATCCACTAATTTTTCTGTTCTTTTCGCAACGGACATGGTCGTTTCCGCTGCCTCTATTTCTTCCGTGACCGGCGGTTCTTCCCTTACGGCAGCTTCCGTTTCTGGCTGTGGCTGCTGTTCTTGCCCATTTGCAGCGGAATCTTCCCCCAGAAAAAGTTCATCCGAACCCTCCCTTTCTAACACAACCTCATAGGATAGCTCGCTCTCCACCAAAGTCTCATATTCGACCTCCTTTTTTACATATTCATTCAACGGAAAAAAGGAATCCATCACACACTCTGCCATTGTTTTGGTATCGTTCGTCCCTGTTCCATGATACAGGTTTGGTGCATATAGTTTTAATATTTTTTCATAACAAAAGGACTCTGCCTCTTTTTTCAAATGTAAGGCATCTGATTTTACCTCCATTTTTCCTAAGAAAAGAGATAGCGCACAGATTCCGATGAAAAAAAGGCAGATAAGCATTGCATATTTTCTTCGTTTTCTTTTTTTGAAATACATATTACACTATATGCATGTCCCTTTCTTTTTATGTCACGGTTTTTATGCAAAAACAGCCTCCGAAAACGCAAGGTTAATTCCTTCTGAAATGGTAAAACTAAGTCGTTTGATGGACTCGTCAATGTCCTTTGGCGTCACAAACATAGTATTTAAGTTCGGAGAAAGCAGTTCCCGAATCAGTTCATATTTTTCCGCATCGCTAAATTCCTCTAAGGAATTTCCAATCGTCTTAAGCAGCTTGCTCTGGCTCATCGCTGCAATTAAATTATGCATCGTATCATTTACAATGGTGGCTGCATCCACAACGGTCGGCACCCCAATGGAAATCACCGGAACTCCTAAACTTTTCTGATTTAACCCGTGTCTGTGGTTTCCGACTCCGCTTCCCGGATTTATCCCCGTGTCGGTAACCTGTATTGTCCGTTTGAGCCTTCTGGTGCTTCTCGCTGCTAACGCATCAATCACAAGCACAAAATCCGGTTTTGTCTCCTTCATAATTCCGTGTACAATCTCCACGCTCTCCATCCCGGTCTGTGCCATGACACCTGGTACGATACTGCTGACCCTTGGAACGGTCTTTTCCCCAAATGCATACTTTCCGTATTCTTTTAAAATATGTCTGGTGATAAACAAGTTATCGACGACCCCGGGTCCTAGCGCATCCGGTGTCACTTCCCGGTTTCCAAGCCCTACCACCAAGACCGAGTAATCTTCTTTCTTATCCGGAATCAGCTTCTTTATCACATTTGCTAATTCCTCGGACACCTCCCTGTGATATCCCTCGTCTTCCTCCTCTAAGCTTCCCGCCTCGATTGTAATGTACGTTCCCTTTGGTTTTTCCATCGTTTTTGCACCGTTTTCTGTTTCAATTACAACTGTACTTACGACCAAATCCGTTCCCTTTTTTTCCTCTAGGAAACGCACTCCCTTTAGGTCTGCATGTTCCTCCTGCTTTTGTTCCTGTGTTTCTAATGCTAAGTCTGTTCGAATCTGATACATAAGAATTCCCACACCTTTCCTGGACGTGTCCTGGCACACTCTCCATTTTTTTCTCTTTCCTAGGTATTTTTTACATCTTTTTTCAAATTATGTATTGACAAAATGTGATTCTTATCCTAAGATATTCTAGTATGTTTACATTGAACTGTCCGTGTCCGGCTTTAATGTAACAATCATGAACAATAACAATATTGATTATAGTTGGAGGTGTACAGATTGGCTAACATTAAATCTGCAAAAAAAAGAATTTTAGTAACAGAAACTAAAGCTGCAAGAAACAAATCTATCAGATCAGAAGTTAAGACAGCTACAAAGAAAGTAGAAGCTGCAGTTGCTGCTAACGATAAAGAAGCTGCAAAAGCTGCTTTAACAACAGCAATTTCTACAATCGAAAGCGCTTGTTCTAAAGGTGTTTACCACAAGAACAATGCTGGTAGAAAAGTTTCCCGTTTAACAAAACTTGTTAACACATTAGCTTAATAACAGTAATAGATAAAACACCAGTACCGTCATACTGGTGTTTTTTTGTGTGCAAAAAAAGAAGCGGAAAACCTCCGCTTCTTTTTCGTTCCTATCTAAATTGGTTACATCCCAAAAATGCCGAAACTACATTAAATTAGATACTGCAAGTGCTGCTCCTGCAATTGCATTGATTACTGCAAGGATGATGGTAATAACGGACATGATAATACCTGCGATTGCCATACCCTTTCCACCTTTTTTCATTCCCACAATACCAAGGATTAAACCTACGATACCAACAGGTCCACCAATGATTGGAATACACCATGCAATCAAACCTACGATACCTAATACCATAGATGCGATGGACATGCCCTTCTTCTCTTCCTGTGGTGGCTGCTGATCATACATGTAATTGTCACTCATAACATTCTCTCCTGTAATTTTATTGAAACTGCCTACTCTCCATGACAAATCTCCATATCCCTTGTCACAGTTCACTCTGCAATCCCTTATACATAAGCGTAACATACTTTGACTCTCAAAACAACTCCATTTGTTTTAATTTTTCTTTAATTTTGCAAGATTATGATTTGCTGTAAGTCAAAAGAAAAAGCTCGACCGCCATCTGGTCATTCATGCGTCCTGTCTTTACCGCTTCCTCATAAGATACGCCGTCCTCTAATGCCTGTCTTAACTGCTCTAGTGTAAAATTTCTTGCCTGAGCCTGATTTCTTCGTACGGCGAACTCCGGGATTCCGGCCTTTTGTGCAATCGTTCTGTTATCCACACGCTTTGCCGTTGCACTCTTGACGTTGAATAAAATCTGAAACTGCCTGCTGATTAAAAATAAGATTCTCATCGGAGGTTCCTTTAATGCAAGCAAGTCATAGTACAAATCCAGTGCCTTCTTCTGGTTATGTTCTGCAACTGCATTGACCATATCAAATATCTTATTGCTAATCTGTTCTGTCGTAACGGCCTCCACATCCTCCGCCGTTATCACATCACGCCCCATCGTATAGCAAAATAGCTTTTCTAATTCCCTGTCGATATTTCCCATATCCGTCCCTGTTTTGCTCAAAAAAAGCTGCATGACCGAACCGGTAATTTTCTTATCCTCCCGCTTCAGTCTGCCTAGCACCCATCTGGTGAGGACGTCCTCGTTCTGCTCCGCAAATTCTACAATTTTTCCTGCATTTTTCACAGCCTTGTACATTTTCGAGCGCTTATCCACTTCTTCTTCCACAAAAAGAAAGTAAGTCGTCGGTGCAACCTGTTTGATATATTCTGCCATCTCATCCGCTGCGTTCTTGAAAAATCCGCTGTTTTCAATCAAAATCACGCGTCGCTCCGCAAAAAAAGGCAATGTCTCGGCCAAGTCAATGACTTCCTTTACATTAATGTCCTTTCCCTCAAATGCAGAAAAGTTCATAGTGTCCTCCGCATCTGCCATCGCCTTTTTTAATTTATCCTTATATTGTTTTTTCAAATATGCTTCGTTTCCATATAGCAGATAAATCTGTTTAAATTGTCCTGTTTTAATATCTTCATCAATTGTTCTCATGCCTTTTATTGTACCACAGGATAGGCTGTAACTTCAAGTTTGTCTAAATACTTTTGAATCAGAAGCACTTCCTTTTTTCTTGTAATCTGAATCTGTCCACACTTTCTTGTGTCAAAAATATCACAGCCCACGTCTTCAATATGCGCAACCGCTTCTTTTCCCGGATGACCGTAACGATTTCCTTCTCCACAGGAAATCAGAGCAATCCTAGGATGTAATTCTTCTAGAAGCTCTTTGGAATTCGAATAGTTCGACCCGTGGTGCGCAGCCTTATAAATTTCAAGTGACGCTCCTGATTTTACTTTTTCAATTAACACTTCTTCTTCCACGCTAGAAATATCCCCCGTCAAAAGAGCGGACAGCCCATTCTCTTCATACCACAATACCAGTGAAGCTGCATTGCGGTCTTGCGTATCCTGATTTTCCCCAGGAAAAAGGCACCGGAATTCTGCACTTTTGGTATGAAGTACATCCCCCTCCTCCAGAAAAAGTAACTGCGTGTCACATTCTTTTGCCAGCGATGTCAGTTTCTGATATGCCTCATCTTTTATCACCCACTTCGAAAACACCAGACACTTTACCGGATAACCGGATTCTAACACCTCCGTCAGTCCCGAAATGTGATCGGCGTCAAGGTGGGAGACAAACCAATAGTCTACCCCCTTCACACCTTTTGCCTTTAAAAATGGAAGAATCCGGTACGTTCCAACCTTTGACACATCGGTACTTCCTCCATCGACAAAACAGACCACATCATCCTTGGTGCGAAGAAAAATGCCATCCCCCTGTCCGACGTCTAACATGCTAAGCTCGAATCCCCTTCCGCCATTTCCTGCCAGTAAAAATACCAGTGCCACGATTGGAAACACCATGAACCAGGATTTTTTCCAGGTTTTTATGAGAAATACAACTACAAAAAGTAATAGATAGTAACCTATCATCTTCGGAAAAGACGGTTTTCCAGAAATCCAGACCGCGTTTGGAACAGAAAGAATTCCCTCACATACCTTCTCATAGGCCCATAGAATAATCTCACACGGAAGAAGCAGCAGTTTTGCAAAAGAAAGGTTCACAAATCCAACCACTCCTCCTAATATTCCAAACATCAGCACGCCGCCCAGAAACGGTAATAACAGGGCATTTATCAAAACGCAATAGACCGGTATTTCATAATAATAAAACGCCGCAAGCGGTAGCGTCATAAGCTGAATCGAAAGACTCGCCCTAAGTGTCTGTTTTTTCTGCATCTGTATGCCGTCCTCTTTTGATTTCTCCCATATTTTCCCAACTCCAATGACGCCTAACACCGCTGCGTAGGAAAACAAAAATCCGGCATACCAAAGCAAAAACGGATTCTCCCAGAGCAGTACAATCGCTGCAAGGGAGAGCGCACTTGCGGAATCATAACTCCTTCCAATCGAGGAAGCGGCAACAGAAAGCAAAAACATAAACACTGCACGCTTTGTCGAGGTCCCCATGCCAGTCATCATGCCATAACTGATTAAAAGTATGGAGGATACGAAAGCTGCCATTGCCAATGACATTTTCCGCTTTCGAAGGAAACGATAACAGGTTATTCCAATAAACGAAACGTGGAGCCCTGAGATTGCTAATATGTGAGAAATTCCCGCTTTTTGATAAAGCTCCTTTGTCTTTGCATCCAAAAGTGATTTATCCCCTAACAGCATGGTAAGAAGAATTCCAGCCGTATCCTCCTTCATACACTGCTGGTAAACCGTGCAGAATTTTTGCTGCAATTGAAATAATTTTTCCTTATATGTATTTTCTTTTCCATAAGCATCTGTTATGGTTGCATTTTGGAGCGAACACGCAATTTTTCTGCTGAAATAAAAGCCCTTTTCATCAAAATTCCCTTCGTTTACTGCGGTTCTTCCTAATACTGCTTTTCCGGTTACTAAAATGGTTTTTCCGATGGGATATCCATCCTGATTCTGATAAACTAAGATTTGATGACAGGGAATCATCCCCGTCTTATGATTTAGATAACATTGATCTAACGTATAGACAATCTGATTTGATTTGTTCTCTTTTTTGCTGATTCTGCCCTGTACCTGTATTTGCATTTCATTTTCTAAGACAGCCTCATATCGATTTGCAAACTCCCGTTCATTGCTGTAACGCGTTGCGCCTGCCACAATACCTGCCACAAAGAAAAAGAGGTACCAAACGAAATAATTCCATTTCTTTTGTTTTCCAAAACTGGCAGCAATTTTGCATATCATCAAAATCGCTGCCAGCAAAAGATACCATTTCTGAAATGCCACAAGAAGGATTCCAAGAATCATGCCACACGCCATAAGACAACATGGCCTTTTCGTCATATTTTTTTCTCCATTCCTGCGTTACTGCTACTGCGCTTCCGTATCAGACAACTCCTCATCACTTTCCTTTGATACAACGTAGTCTAGATTTCTGTCATACAATTTATCTAACTCGAAACTGTCGCGATACGTTCCTTTGGTATCACCGTTCACCGAAATCTGTACTTTGCTGATTGTTGGAAGCTCCGACAGAGAATCCACAATGGAATAGATAACAATCGGTTCACTAATCTCATAATTTTGATTTCGGAATGTCTCGTCTAAACTGACATAGCAGACGCCATCTACCACCGATACATTGACCAGCTTCGTTCCCTCTGGAATCGCGGACTTCGCATCAGCACCTTTCGGTCCCTCTAAAAGCTGCTCTAAAATCAGCTTCTCCAAAGAAATATTACTGCTATAATAAACATTTCTGGTTTCCTTGATAAGTCCGTCTCCGGAATTATTGGAAAAGTAAAGCGTCAGTGTCGCATTCTGAATCGAGTTAATCTGCTCGCCCGGATTCTCAATAAAGCTGTCCTGTGTCATTGCACCAATCAAATTTCCGTTTCCATCTGATAGTGGCGTGTCACCCACATAAAATGTAACACAGTCAATTCCGTCAATCTGCGTTAATGTCCGAACAATCGCAGCTCTTCGAAGCACTTCCTCCGACGGCTCCATCGAACTATATTGGTCTGAAAAGTGCAAGGTCAAAAGCGCACCGTCCACATCATAGCTTGTAATCTGAACATCGTTTGGAATCGTCTTCCGGTACTCCACACTTCCGGGATCTGTCTCTAGCTGTTCTATCAGCTCGTCAATCAATCCCCTTGTGTCGGTTGCCGTGGGTTCATAATCTACCCGGACAATCTTGGTCTTCTCTTTATTCAGATATTCAATCTGATACGCATTCGCATCGTGTTTCTCCTGCTTTGTGCATCCTGTCAAAAGAAGAAGGAACACAAAAAGCACCACCAGGCTTACTTTTTTCTTCATGCTCTTCCTCCTATGAAATATAATTTAACGGGATTCGTACATTAAAAATCGTACCCTCTCCCTCTGTACTAAACACCTTGATTGCACCGCGGTGCATCAAAATAGCATTTCTCGTAATCGCAAGTCCAAGTCCTGTTCCACCAATTTCTCTCGAATGGGACTTGTCTACGCGATAAAAACGCTCATAAATATGCTCTAAGGATTCTTCTGGAATTCCCATACCCGAATCCTCCACCTTTAAGTATAAGTACTGATGATCTGCATTTAGTGAAACATGCACCCATCCACCCTCATGATTGTATTTGATTGCATTCTCAATCAGATTCGTAAAGGCGAGCGTGATTTTCACCTCATCCACATCGGCAGTAACCGGTCTGAAGCTTTCTAACACAAGCTCCACCTTCTGCTTGTCTGCAATCGGACGAAGACGTTTCATAATCTGCTCTAACAGTTCATTCACATTCACATTTGTGACATTCAAATCTGCAGCCGACTTATCCATTTTTACAAGCGACAGCAAATCGTTGATAATCTTTGTCTCACGCTCAATTTCATTTCCGATATCTTCCATGAATTCCTTATAAAGTTCATTTGGAACATCTTCCATGCTGTTTAAGGAATCCGCTAACACCTTCATGGATGTAAGCGGTGTTTTTAACTCGTGAGACACATTGGAAACAAACTCCTGTCTGGAATCGTCCAGAACTTTCATTCTTCCAAGCATTTCGTTAAATTTTTCACAGATTTGGATTGTCTCCGTATAATCATTGATTGCCAGACTATCATCGCCGTATCCGGTCTGAATCTCCTCAATAGATTTTGACATATGATGGAGAGGCTTCACCAGTCTTGTTGCAACAATGACACTGAAAAAGATGATAATAAATCCGCAAATCATCTCAATGACAAACGCATTGTTCCGCAAATATCCAAGATTTAGTTCTACATTATCCGTAGAGACACTCATCAGCATAACACCAACAACGGTCTTATCCGTATCATTGACATCTGTTAACGGAATGGTCATCTCAATGTAACGGTTCTGCGAGTCATATTTGGAAATCTCCTGTCCGTGATAGCTCTCAATCACTTCCTGTGAAATAATCGTCTTTTGTTCGTCCAGATTATAGGTGTCCTTTACAATATGAAACGAGTTATCAATAATCATCACTCTTCCATCATAAACATTCGATAACTGTTCTAATTCTGCATTGATAATATCCGATGTGTCTACATTGGAAAGATAATCGCTCGCCACAATCTGGTTCGCAAGAATTTTTGCCTGGCTTAAAATCTCGCTGCTCTTAATCGAAACCGCACGATCCTCGTAAGATTTTAAAATTCCGATTCTAAGAATGACCGCCGGAATAAATCCAAGCAAAATAAAAAGTAAGATTAGCCTGAATTTCAGGCTATGGAAAAAATTAGAAAACTTCTTTAATCTTGTCATACCAATCCTCTGTTAATTCTGATAGTAGTAGTAACCAACGCCCCACTTGGTATGGACATACTTTGGCTCACTTGGATTACTCTCAATCTTTTCTCTTAAACGACGAACATGTACATCCACCGTTCTCACATCGCCCGGATATTCATATCCCCAGACAAGATTCAGTAAATCTTCTCTGCTGTATACCTTGTTTGAGTGGTTCACCAAAAGCTCTAACAAGTCAAATTCCTTCGCGGTTAAATTGACCTCTCTTCCAAGAATATAAAGTCTTCTGCTCTCACAGTCTAACTTTAAGTCACCATCTTCTTTGATTTTCGGATTCTCCTGTTTTGGCGCACTTACTGCTGTACGTCTCATAATCGCCTTGATTCTTGCCTTGACTTCCAGAATATTAAACGGTTTGGTAATATAATCGTCTGCACCATATTCAAGGCCTAAAATCTTATCCATATCATCGCCTTTCGCGGTTAACATCACGATTGGCACATTCGAAAAGTCGCGAATATGCTGACACACCTCAAACCCATCCATCTTTGGAAGCATAATGTCTAACAGAATCATGTCGTATGGGTTTTCTTTTGCCATCTTAAGCGCCTCTTCCCCATCATACGCACAATCCACTTCCATTCCATCCTGCTCCAAACTAAAACGGATTCCCTTTACGATTAATTTCTCATCATCTACTACAAGAACCTTTTTTGCCATTCCTACACCTCAATCAACTGTTATCTTATCTTTAATCTGGTTGTAGACACCGTCTTTTATCCCAGACACCTTTTTTATTGCATCCACAGAGGAAAATGCTCCATTCTCCTCCCGATAGGAAACAATGCTCTCGGCTTTCTGCTGTCCAACACCCGGAAGTGTCATTAAAATCTCTGCCGTCGCCGTATTGATGTTTACCCTGCCATCCTGCTGCACGGACTGCTCCTTTAAAGCATCCGCAGCCGCTTCCTCACCGGCTTTCTCTTCCATCTCATCCGGCGTATAGATTTTAATCATCTGCCCGTCTGCGATCAGCTCTGCCTGATTCACGGCTTCCGCCGCTGCATCCTCTGTCATTCCACCCGCCATCTCTACTGCTTCAAAAATATGGCTTCCGGCAGGCAGCGAATAGACTCCCGGCTCTTTTACTGCTCCGCAGACATACACGTAACAGAGACCAACATCTTCACGCATGTCAGTCTCTGTTACCTTCTCTTCCGTTCCTTCCTGTTGCACCGCCTCAAGATACGTCGTCTCTTGCCTTCCGCACCCAGCTAAAAGCACTGCCACAGCACCGAATACATATATTTTCTTTTTCAAATTCATGTTGTGCATTCTCCTTCATCTGCTATGAAAGAGTTCCTCAATGCCGTTACATCCATTTTAACGAAATTTTACAACAATGACAAGTCTATTTCAAAAATATTTCAGTTTAAAAATGATTTTCGTCCAATACTTTTTCTAATTTTGCAATCATCTCATCTACATGTTTCTTCTCGATGATAAGCGGTGGCACTAAACGAATCACGTCCGTTCCTGCCGTAATAATAATCAATCCCTCTTCTAACGCTTTTGCTGCAATCTTTCCAACCGGTTTTTCGCAGACAATTCCCTGCATCAGTCCCATTCCACGGTGTGCCGTAAGGAAATCATATTTTGTAACAATTTCGTCTAATTTTTCTTCCAGATAAGCACTCACTTCTTTGACATGGTCCGTGATGTGATCCCGTTCCATCATCTCAAGCACTTTATTGACTGCTGCGCCGATAAACGGATTTCCTCCGTATGTTGTTCCATGGTCTCCCGGTGCAAGCGACATATCTGCCACCCTTTGTGTCATCAAAAAGGCACCAACCGGCACGCCACAGCCTAACGCTTTTGCGCTTGTCATAATATCTGGCTTCACACCATAGTGCTGCCATGCAAACATCTCTCCGGTACGCCCCATTCCACACTGAATCTCATCTAAAATAAGTAAGATATCGTGTTCATCGCAAAGCGCTCTGACACCTTCTAAGAATTCCTGGGTTGCCGGGTAAATGCCGCCCTCTCCCTGTACGGTCTCCATGATAATGGCACATGTTTTTTCATTGATGAGTTTCGCTACGCTGTCTAAGTTATTGAACTCGGCAAAATGTATTCCTGGAAGTAATGGTTCAAACGGCTCCTGATAGTGTGCATTTCCGGTTACAGACAACGCCCCAAGGCTTCTTCCATGAAAAGAATGCTGCATTGCAATCACTTCATGTCCTGCATGTCCGTCTCTTGTGTAGGCATACTTCTTGGCTGCCTTAAGCGCTCCTTCAATTGCCTCTGTTCCACTGTTGGTAAAAAACACGCGGTCCATGCCACTTACCTTTAACACGCGCTTCGCTGCTTCCATCACCGGCACGTTATAGTAAAGGTTAGAGGTATGCATCACCTTATCAATCTGTGCTTTTATTGCATCGTTATATTCTTTGTTGTTATACCCAAATGCCTGTACGGCGATTCCGGCTGCAAAATCTAAATATTCTTTTCCATCCGTATCATAAAGGTAAACGCCTTCTCCATGGTCTAACACCAATGGGAAACGGTTATAGGTATGTAATAAAACCTTCTCTTCTTCCTCGATATATTCCTGCTTATTCATGATAAAATTTCGACTCCTTATCCCCTAAAATAGCGGTTCCAA
Source organism: Roseburia sp. 831b (assembly GCF_001940165.2). Lineage (NCBI taxonomy): Bacteria > Bacillati > Bacillota > Clostridia > Lachnospirales > Lachnospiraceae > Roseburia > Roseburia sp. 831b. Next base: position 1,724,177 of record NZ_CP135162.1, read on the forward strand.
TTCCGCGGTTTGTAAAGATTTCAAGCAACAGACAATGTGCAATTCTTCCATCTAAGATATGAACTCTTGATACACCATTCTCAATCGCATCGATACAGTTATTGAGTTTCGGAAGCATTCCTCCGCCGATATAGCCATCGGAAATTAATTTCTTTGCATCCGAAATCGGTAATTCGGAAATTAACGTAGACTTATCCGCTGGGTCTTTGTATACACCCTCGATATCGGTTAAGAATGCCAATTTTTCTGCATTGACTGCCCTTGCAATCGCGCAGGCTGCATCATCCGCATTGATGTTGTAACTGTTATACTCGTCATCCATTCCGATTGGGCAAATGATTGGAAGAAAATCTTTTTCTAACAAATCATACAAAATTTTTGGATTGACCTCCTTGACATCCCCGACAAATCCGATGTCCTGTCCGTTGGAATATTTCCGCTCTACTTTTAAAAGTCCGCCATCTTTTCCACTGATTCCGACCGCGTTCACGCCAAGTTCTTCCACCATCTGAACCAAAGATTTGTTGACTTTATTTAACACCATCTCCGCAATTTCCATCGTCGCCGCATCTGTCTTGCGAAGTCCATTGACAAATTCCGGTTCCATTCCGACTTTTTCAACCCACTTGCTGATTTCTTTTCCACCGCCATGCACAATAATCGGCTTAAACCCAACCAGTTTTAACAGTGTCACGTCCTGAATAACATGCTTTTTCAATTCCTCGTCAACCATTGCGCTTCCGCCGTATTTCACAACAATGATTTTCCGGTTAAATCTTTGAATATAAGGAAGTGCCTCAATCAGCACATTTGCTTTTTCCAACAACTCTTTCATATATTTCTCATCCATGTTCGTCTATACACCTTTCTTTTTTTTGCTTTCTTAGGAACGATAGTCTGCGTTGATTTTGACATAATCATACGTCAGGTCACAGCCCCATGCCGTTGCACTCGCATCCCCCATTTTGACGTCCGCAATTGCGGTTACTTCTGGTTCTGACAAAATCTTTGTCGCCTCTTTTTCATCATAGTCAAGTGCAACACCGTCTTTAATAATCTGCATTTTTCCTGCTGCACTCTCAAAGTAAAGATCTACTTTTTCCGGGTCAAACCGGACACCGGAATAACCCATTGCACAAAGAATTCTTCCCCAGTTTGCATCATGTCCAAAAATTGCAGCCTTGGTAAGACTGGATGTGATAACGGATTTGCTTAAAATCTTTGCCTCTTCCTTATTCTTTGCTCCGATTACTTTTACTTCAAACAATGCTGTTGCACCCTCTCCATCTCCAGCCATCTGTTTTGCCAGGTATTCATTGACTGTATAAAGTGCTTCTTTGAAGGTGTCATAATCTTTGTTTTTTTCTGTAATCACGTCATTTCCGGCAAGCCCGTTCGCCAGAACCACACAGGTATCATTGGTGGAAGTATCGCCATCCACGGACACCATATTAAATGTATCCGGCACAACCTCACTCAGTGCCTCTTTTAACAGTTCCTGTGAAATAGCTACATCCGTAGTTAAAAAACAAAGCATGGTGCACATATTGGGATGAATCATGCCGGAACCCTTACACATTCCACCAAGAACTGCCTTCTTTCCACCGACTTCAAATTCCACTGCAATCTCTTTTTCATGTGTATCCGTTGTCATAATTGCCTTTGCCGCCTGATTTCCTGCCTCTATGGTATCCTTTAATTCTGGAACCATCGCTTCAACTCCGGCGCAGATACGCTCGATTGGAAGCTGCATTCCAATGACTCCTGTTGATGCAACCAAGACATCCTGTTCCTCAATATGAAAAAGTTCTGCCGCCTTTTCCGCTGTTGCCTTACAATAAGAATAACCTTCCTCTCCGGTACACGCATTCGCGATTCCCGCATTGACGACCACTGCCTGTGCCTTCTTGTGTTCTTTTACAATTTTCTGATCCCACAAAACAGGTGCTGCCTTTACCACATTTGTGGTAAACGTTCCTGCCACGGTACATGGATTCTTGCTATATATCATTGCCATGTCGGTACGATTCTGATATTTGATTCCAGCTGCTGTTGTCGCTGCCAGAAAACCATTTGCTGCTGTCACGCCACCTTGTATCTGTTTCATATAAGCCTCCGTTCCTATGTGAAAAATTTCACATTCATAACTTTTTCTAAACTCTCTTTTTTAAGGATTTACCGTGCTGATATTATTCTGGTTTAAAACTGCCTCATAATAGTTGATATCATCCCGGATTTTCCAGTCTAATCCCTGCCAGAACTCGTTTCCAAGCTCGTTATTCTTAAATGCCATCAAATTTACTTTATTGATTTTTTCTTCTTTTAATGCCACAAGACAATGTCTGACCATCGCTTCCCCGATACCTCTTTTCCGGTATGCCTCGTCCACGCAGACATGGTAAAAGCATGCGCTTCTGCCATCATGTCCGCAAAGGATTGCACCAACAACATGCCCCTCTTCCACAGCAACTACGCTTGTCGTTGGATTTCTTTTTAAGAAGCGCTCAATTCCTTCTCTTGAATCGTCGATGCTGCGGATGGCGAAACCATGAATTTTTCCCCACAGTGCATACACCTCATCGTAATCGTCCATCTCCATTTTTCTGATCTGATATTGTTCCTGTTTCATCTTAATCTCCATTCTTGCACGGCTTTTTTGTATCAGGTTTGTACAAAAACACAACCTTTCTTACGGGAACATCGGAACAAGGCAAAGTCCCTCGTCTTCCGGTAAGCCAAATAATAAGTTCATATTCTGTACCGCCTGGCCAGCCGCACCTTTTACCAAGTTGTCAAGTGCACCCATCAAAATAACTCTTCCGGTACGCTCGTCAATCTTAAAGTTGACATCAACATAATTGCTTCCCTCTACCCATTTTGTCTCCGGGCAGACATCTTTTTCCAGTACACGGACAAATTTTTCTTTTCCATAGTACTTATCATAAACTGCCTTGATTTCTTCATAGGTTGGAAGTGAGCCATCCGGCTTTTTCACAAGGCTTGCATACTCCGTTGCCAGGATTCCACGGTTCATTGGAACCAGATGTGGTGTAAAGTTCACCATGATTTCTTTTCCTGCCGCGTATCCTAACTGTTCTTCAATCTCCGGTGTATGGCGGTGCGTTGCGACACCGTAGGCTTTCATATTCTCATTTACTTCACAAAACAGGTTTGGAACCTTTGCTCCTCTTCCTGCACCGGAAGTTCCTGATTTTGCATCGATAATCAAAGTGGTCGGGTCAATCAGGCCTTCCTTTACCAATGGATATGCGGTCAGAATCGAACAGGTTGTGTAACATCCAGGGTTTGCAATCAGTCTTGCATTTTTTATCTGTTCCCGGTTTACCTCACAGAGTCCATACACTGCCTCCTTGATAAACTGTGGACTCTTATGCTCGATTTTGTACCATTTTTCGTAAACGGACACGTCCTTTAGACGGTAATCCGCACTCAAATCCACAATCTTGGTCTGACTTAAAATTTCTTCTGTCAAAACACCTGCCAGATATCCCTGTGGTGTTGCCGTAAAAATCACATCCACTTTTTTTGCAAGTTCCTCTATCTGATCGTCCATGCAATCCGCATCCACCAGTTCAAACATGTTCTGATAAATCGATGCGTACTTCTGATCCACATAGCTTCTTGAACCAAACCATACAATCTCTACATCCTTATGTCCTAATAAAATTCGAACCAGTTCATTTCCCGCATAACCGGTTGCGCCAATGATTCCTGCCTTTATCATTTTTCTACCTCTCAGTGCTTCTTATTTTATAATCTCACAAACCAGATTCCTGACTCTCTTTCTTGCTACTTCCTATCTTAGTCCTTCTGTTTGCCTTAGTAAAGTGTTAAATTGTATATTTCGCTTTGCTGTATTGCATAATTATACATCCATGTTTTATATTATGCAATACCTGTTTTTATTTTTTCAAATTTGCATCATGTTAGTATGAATATATTTTCTACGTTATTATATATATCATGCATTTTCATTCTGTTTTATGTATTTTATACAGAAATTAATGTATATTTATCACGCAATTATGTATAAATTTACGGTTGCTGTTTTTGTGTTTTTGTTGTATATTAATTCTTGTCAACAAAATTTGATTTTAAAAAAGTTGCAGAGAACATTTGCGAAATCTGTGACAGCGATAAGAATAGAAGAAGGAAGGTACATTATTATGAAAGAAAAAGTTGTATTAGCTTACTCTGGTGGTCTTGATACTACCGCTATTATCCCTTGGTTAAAAGAAACCTACGATTATGATGTTATTTGCTGCTGCGTTGACTGCGGACAGGAAGAAGAATTGGACGGTTTACAGGAACGTGCTAAGTTATCCGGCGCTTCTAAATTATATATTGAAGATATCGTCGATGAATTCTGTGATGATTATATCGTTCCTTGTGTGATGGCAAACGCTACCTACGAGAACAAATACTTGCTCGGAACTTCCATGGCTCGTCCTGGTATTGCCAAAAAATTAGTTGAAATCGCAAGAAAAGAAAACGCCGTTGCGATCTGCCACGGTGCTACCGGAAAAGGAAATGACCAGATTCGTTTCGAGCTTGGAATCAAGGCGTTAGCTCCTGACATCAAAGTAATTGCTCCATGGCGTAACGATAAATGGAACATGGATTCCCGTCAGGCAGAAATCGATTACTGTAAATCCCACGGCATCGACCTTCCATTTTCTACGGACTCCAGTTACAGCCGTGACCGTAACTTATGGCACATCAGCCACGAAGGTCTGGAATTAGAGGATCCTTCCCAGGAGCCAAACTACGATCACTTATTAGTGCTTGGTGTCTCTCCTGAAAAAGCTCCAGACGAGGGCGAATATGTGACCATGACATTCGAAGCCGGTGTTCCAAAGTCTGTCAATGGAAAAGAAATGAAAGTTTCCGACATTATCCGTGAATTAAACAAACTCGGCGGAAAGCACGGTATCGGTATCATCGATATCGTAGAGAACCGTGTAGTCGGCATGAAATCCCGTGGTGTCTATGAGACTCCTGGCGGAACTATCTTAATAGAAGCACACAAACAGTTAGAGGAATTAGTACTCGACCGTGCAACCATGGAAGTAAAAGAAGAAATGGGCAACAAATTAGCACAGGTTGTTTACGAAGGAAAATGGTTCACACCACTGCGTGAAGCAATCCAGGCATTTGTAGAGTCTACCCAGCAGTATGTAACCGGTGAAGTGAAATTCAAACTTTACAAAGGTAACATCATCAAAGCCGGAACAACTTCTCCATATTCTCTTTACAGCGAATCTTTAGCAAGCTTTACAACCGGCGATTTATACGACCATCACGATGCAGAAGGATTTATCACTTTATTTGGACTTCCATTAAAAGTTCGTGCCATGAAGATGCAAGAAGTAGCCAAACAGCAAAAATAATTCGAATAAATTTTTCCTCTGTGTAGAAAAATGCCATGCACTCTTTCTGCACACACAAAAAAGGAACCGGTTGACCGGTTCCTTTTTTCTTTTATTTTTGCGCCGTCAGAATCTGATTTAAAAGCTCCATTCCCTGCTCAATCTCTTCTTCCGACGGATTCCCGTATCCTAAGAGAATGGTTGGAAAGCATTCACCTTTTTGCTCCATTACCTCATAGGCACTTAGGCCCTCTAGCTTCATGCCACATTCCCTTGCTTTTTCTACAATCTCATTCTCCTCCATTGTCGTCTCAATCTCCACAAGCAGATGAAGTCCGGCATTATCCCCATGAATTTTCTTTACCCACGGATATTTTTTTAGGACACTCACTAACTTATCGTGCTTGTTTCGATAGATTCCACGCATTTTATTTAAGTGTCTGCCAAAATGGCCTTCCTCTAAGAAAACACGAAGCACATCCTGTGACAATCTAGAAACCGTTGTAGAATAAAAAGCGCATCGTTCCTCATACACTTTTTTTAGATCCTTTGGCAGCACCATGTAACTGACACGAAGGGACGGTGCGATGCTTTTAGAAAAAGTTCCAAGATAAATGACTTTGCCATGCGAATCGATACCCTGTAACGACGGAATCGGCTTTCCCTTATAACGGTATTCACTATCATGGTCATCTTCAATCAAAAAACGTCCCTCATCCTCCGTCGCCCATTTTAAAAGCTCTAGGCGCCTTTTTAACGGCATCACGCCACCGAGTGGGAATTGATGGGATGGCATTAGATATAAAAGATTCGGTGCCACCTGGCGGATTTTCTCCAATGGAATTCCCCCCTCTTCTTCCACCGACACACAGCTTACCTGATAGCCGATGTTTTCAAATGTACGATACGCCTGCAGATAGGTCGGATTTTCCATTAAAACATGCTTCTTTTCCCCAAGAAGCTGTGAAAGCAGAATCAACAGATATTCATTTCCTGCGCCGATCACAATATCATCCGGCTCACATTTTACCCCTCTCGCCTGGTAAAGATATTTTGCAATTGCATTCCGAAGTCCATACTCGCCCTGTCCATCCCCGGACAGTAAGATTTCATCCCTGTCATCCAACAGCAGATTTTTATGTATTTTTCTCCAGATATTAAATGGAAAATGTTTGTAGTCAATTCCATCTGCCGTGAAATCCAGGTATTTTGTTTCCTTGGAATCAATCTCCTCTTGTTCCAGATTCTCTTTGGGATAAAGGCTCTTTTCCTGAAGTTCATACAAATCCGCAATGTCACAGACATAGTAACCGCGGCAGGGCTGCGATTCAATATACCCTTCCGACAAAAGCTGTTCATAGGCAAGTTCCACGGTGCTGCGGCTCACCTGAAGATATTTTGCCATAAAACGAGTAGACGGTAATTTTTCTCCCTGAGAAACCTTACCGTCTGAAATATTTTTCCTTATCGATTCGTATATCTGTTCATACAAAGGGATGTTGCCATCCCCTTGTAAATGAATCATAAACTCGATCATTTTATTTACCTTTTCTGATTTCTGCGATGATTTTTTCTTTCATATCATACGCACGGTCCTTCATCTTCTGACCAGCTGACTGTGATGTTAAAATACCACCGACCAGTTTGGAGGACACGTCAAATTTTCTAAAGTGGAATGCCATTGCTGCAAGCAGGTAATCAATGGTAGTCTGATCCATTCCACAGATTGGGAACATTTCAGTAGACACTGCTTTTGTCAGACCATCGTATGCCTGCTGATAAAAAGCTTCCTCTTCCTCTTTGCACGCTGCTTTTAATTTCACAGTCTCTTCGTCTGTTCCGGTTAAAGTCTCTGCTTTTCCACGTAACAGCCATGAAATCTTAAGGCAGGTGTATGCCTTCTCACTTGTTTTTCCTTTCTTGACAAGTGTATTATATAAAGCTAACTTATAGCGCTCGATTGCGGTATCATAATCATACTCTTCCGGAAGCTCTGGTTTTACTTCTGGCTTGAAGTTTGCACAAACCTGCTCTTTTACCAGTTTTATCTGAGCGGATGTAAGATGCTCAAAATAACGGTTCATTGCGGTATAACCGCAAAACGGACAGGATGAAACATCATATTTTAAAGTATCGATATACTGAAAACGTGGTCTTAAGTCAAAATCAGGCTCTAAACGCTTGATACGGCCATTTTTAATCATCTTTGTCTTAAATACTTTGTCACACACGGTACAACGAATTGCCTTTTCCAATAAGAAAGAGGACTCTGCCGGAACTTCTTCGCCTGTGCTGGTCTTTACCACTGGTCCTTTGTCTTTCTTATCCTCTTCAAACAAATCTGTTTTCTCGTCCGCCTTAATTCCAAATTTTTCCAATCCTGCAAATAAATTCATATTTTACCTCACTATTTCTATCCTAATTATTCGTTGGCAATTTGTAGGAACTCTTTAGTGATACGATTCGGTTAAATACCGGATGTTCTTTGGTGGAATCCTTCGCATCCACACAGAAAAATCCCTGTCTGACAAACTGGAAGCTGTCATATGCCTTTGCATCGGCAAGGTCTGGCTCAACATAGCAGTCTGTCAAAACTGTTAACGAATTTGGATTTAAATTTAAACTACCGTCTTCATTATAAACCCCAAGCTCTTCATCTACAATATTCTCATATAGACGAACTTCTGCTTTTTTCGCATACTTTGCGGAAACCCAATGGATAGTTCCCTTTACTTTACGTCCATCCGGGCTGTTTCCACCCTTGGATGCAGGGTCATACGTACAGTGAATTTCTGTCACTTTTCCATTTTCATCTTTGACAAAACTTTCACATTTTACAAAATATGCATTCATCAGACGAACCTCGTTGCCTGGGAACATACGGAAATACTTCTTTGGAGGTTCTTCCATAAAGTCTTCTCTCTCAATAAAGATTTCTTTGGTAAATGGAACCTTACGGCTTCCAAGTGCCTCATTTTCCAGGTTGTTTACAACTTCAAGATATTCCACCTGATCTTCTGGATAATTGTCAATTACCACTTTAACCGGGTCTAAGACTGCCATGGTTCTAGGTCTTTTCATCTTTAAATCTTCACGGATACAGTACTCTAACATTGCGTAATCGACAGAACTGTTTGCTTTGGAAATACCGCAAAGCTCTACAAACTTCTTGATAGATTCCGGTGTAAATCCTCTTCTTCGAAGTGCTGCGATAGAAACAAGACGTGGGTCATCCCATCCATCTACGATTCCATCCTCGACAAGACGTTTGATGTAACGTTTTCCGGTTACAACGTTTGTCAGGTATAATTTTGCAAACTCAATCTGTTTTGGTGTTCCGTCCGGTGTGTCTTTGTAACCAAGCTCCATCAATACCCAGTCATAAAGTGGTCTGTGGTCTTCGAACTCCAAAGTACAGATGGAATGTGTGATTCCTTCGATTGCATCCTCAATTGGATGTGCGAAATCGTACATTGGGTAAATGCACCATTTATCCCCTGTTCTATGGTGTGTCATATGTGCCACACGATAGATAACCGGGTCTCTCAAATTAATATTAGAAGAAGACATATCGATTCTTGCACGAAGCACTTTAGAACCATCCTCAAATTTACCTGCCTTCATATCTTCAAAAAGGCTTAAGTTTTCTTCCACGCTTCTGCCTGCACTTGGGTCTTCCTTACCTGGCTCTGTCAGTGTACCACGGTATTCACGAATCTCTTCTGCGGAAAGGTCTGAAACATAAGCTTTTCCTTTTTTGATTAATTTTACAGCTGCCTCATACATCTGGTCAAAATAATCCGATGCAAAAAACAGTCTGTCCTCCCAATCTGCGCCAAGCCATTTGATATCTGCCTTGATAGACTCTACGAACTCAGAACGTTCCTTGGTCGGGTTCGTATCATCAAAACGCATGTTGAATTTTCCATTATATTTCTGTGCCAGACCATAATTTAACAAAATAGATTTGGCATGTCCGATGTGTAAATATCCATTTGGTTCCGGTGGAAAGCGGGTGCGAATGGTTTCGCAATGACCTTCCTCTATATCTTTTTCAATAATCTGCTCTATAAAATTCTTGGAGACAATTTCGTTTTCCATTTGCCTACTCCTCCTAATCATACAATTCATGTTTTATCATACCCCATACACCACTGTTTTCGCAAGTAGAAGTTCCTATGAAATGCAATTTTCTTAATTCTCCAGATTTTAAATCCATATTATCAGACATGTCGAATTTGGCAGCAAATCGGCGAATTCTGCACTTTCATCTTTTCGATTCAATGCTATAATATTTATAGACGGCGAAACAAACACTTATTTTACTGTTTTCCATTAACGAATAAGATTTAAGCCGTTTTCAGGTAAAACCCCTTTCTTTTATAACCCCTCTTAAAAGGAGCTGTTGCAAGGCAACAGCTCCTTTTATTTTTTATGTAATAGGAAATTTCGTTCCTATTACATAAAAATGCTCTACGAGGATTGCACTGTGGCGGAATTGAATAAAACCGGGTCTATTTTCTCCTTATGGAAAGAAACATTAGATCCGGCTTTTTATCATTTTTCAATCATGAGATGATGATTCACCTGTTTTTTCATCTATTGTCTTTTGATATGCTGGTGGGTAAATAAGTGATCCTGGCAATATTCATAGTTGCCTTCACATTTTGAACAGAAACGGAACTCTAGCGTAGGATCGTCTAGCTCTGTTCTTCCGCAGACCGCACATTTGTGTTTTGTGATACCGGAACCCGGTCTTGGTTCTCTCATCTGTGCTTTAAACTGCTGCTTTCTGTGAATCTCATGTGGTGCATATCTCTTGTAATTTCTTGTTGATAAGAAGAAAATCAGGAAGTTTAATAACGACATTACAATCGCAATCTTTCCTGCCCAGCCTGTTCCAAAGAAGTCGAACAGAATAATCACGGCATAGACAATTGCCAGCCATTTCATCTTAATCGGAATAATAAAATAAAGCATTACCTGCATGTCCGGGTACATTAATGCAAATGCAAGGAAGATGGACATGTTAATATAATAAGTAGAGAACGCTCCACCCATCGGAGTTGGAATACCGGTTACCAGGTAAATCAGGCCGTATAATAAAAATGCTCCAAGAAGCGTGAATAACATTCCGCTGAAAATATATACATTATAACGGAACGTTCCCCAGGTATGTTCCAGCGCCTGTCCAAGCTGATAATAAAACAGCATCATAATAATTGCAAAAATCAGATTGGTTGTCTCCGGTATTAAAATCCAGGTCACAAGGCGCCAAATCTGTCCATGTAAAATATAATATGGCTCCAACGTCAATAATTGCAAGAAATTCGGATTAACAAAATACAACACACATCCAACTGCATACCCCATCACCAGCCAAAGACTTAAGTTTGGAATGGCATACTTTCCAAGTTTTCGTTCTAATTTATTCAACCAGTTCATATACTGCTCCTATCTCTTTTCAAACTACATTTGTAATTTAAATCGTTTTTTTCTTTTTTTCAAGTATATATTTTGCCCCTGGCTTTGTCAACGAATCACTTGTTTCTTCATAAAAACTTTAGACTTTTTGGAAATTTATAAGTTGTCATTTAGCATATCCTGTCGTATAATGTACATTGCTTGGCGTCTGCCAAACCCCTATTTTAATAAGAAGTAATCATTGCGATGAAATCGTTACAGTATGTATCTCATACCGTTTAATTGGAGGAATAGTGTGAAAGAAAGTAGAGGACAGCCATAAATGGGCGCACTTTACTAAGCTGTCTAAATCAGGCAACTTTTTAGAGTGTTATAGATATAGTGAATTAGATTAAGAAGCTAATGGTTCATCAGGAGGAAGTATTCCCTCCCGTTGCAATAGTTTCTTGGCTTGCTTGATAGCTTTTGCCTTTTGTTTTTCAACAAGAGCTACAGGCATATCGATTTTGTAAAGATCGCTCGGATTCCACTGCTCACCAGTAGACAGCATCTGGTAGATGGCAGTAAGAATCATACGGGCAATAGCGATAATGGCTCTTTTCTTGCCACGACGTTTAACAAGTGATTCATATTTCTTTTTGTAGTAAGGAGATTTGTCAGATTTTACGGCTGCATGAGCACACTGTACTAATGCAGGTTTGAGGTAGACACCGGCACGTGTAATCCGAACAGATTTCTTCTTACCAGCAGATTCATTGCTGCCTGGTGTAAGACCAGCCCAGCAACATAAACGTTTGGAACTTGAGAACTGAGACATATCAGTACCGATTTCGGAGATGATAGTGATTGCACTATCACGTTTGACACCCGGAATGGTACAGAGGAACTGGACAGCATTTTCAAAATCAGGATTAGAAGAAATCATATTTTCTATCATTTTATCAACATCGTTGATTTCTGCTGTGATATAATCCATATGTGTGCGGACGAGGCGCACACGGTATTTTTGGGCATCAGTCATCTGATATCCTTCGACGGATTCTATAACAGCATCTTCTTTGGATTTGAGGCTCCGAAGAAGCTTAGATGCGATTTCTTCGTGGTTAATGGATGTACCCGATTGTTCAAGCAGATAGTCGATAATGGACATGGATGACTTCCCAAAGATATCGGAAACAACAGAATCTAATGCAACATTACAGACAGTAAGAGCATTCTGATATCGATTCTTTTCACTTGAACGGCAGGAAACAAGCTTGTAACGATAGCGAGTGTATTCCCTGAGAATACGGACTATCTTACAAGGGATATAGCTGCCTTTGACAAGTCCGAGACGGAATAAATCCCCAATCCATTTAGAATCTTTGGTATCATCTTTGTTGCCTTTCACAGCCTTTACCCACTTGGGATTGGCAATGACAACATTGATCTCATCTTCCAGAAGATTAAAGACAGGAACCCAGTATTTACCTGTGGATTCCATACAGACATCATGGCAATCATTGTCGAGAAGCCATTGCTTGAATTCAAGAATTGAATTGTTAAAGGTGGAAAAGCGCTTCTTTTGGTAAGAAGGCTCAATGCCACCAGTGGTTTTTACAATTGTGGCAACGAGAAAAGATTTGTGAACATCGATACCACAACAGGTTTGATAAGTAACTTTCATAGTCAGACTCCTTTCGTGAATGATAAGAAGCCATTGACTGAACTGCCACACAATTAAACTAAGGTGCTTAAACAATTCTTAGTGTACGGATTCATGATGCCACTTATTTGTGCTTGAAAAGGCAGAACTTACACTGATTATTATGCTGTCTAAAACGAAGAAAGTTATTACAACTCCTCCTCCCGTGCTTTGTAGTGTAGCTTCTTGCAAACTATTTTACAGCACAGTGTAGAGAGTTGGAACACTTTCATTACTATTTGTGCCGCCAGCCGAAGGCGGCGGAATGGAGATTATTATGGAAAACCATGCACTTTGCAAACTGGGAATTGATATCGGTTCCACAACCGTTAAAGTTGCGGTTCTTGATGAAAACGACCAGCTTTTATTTTCGGATTATGAAAGGCATTTTGCCAATATCCGTGAAACATTAGCAGACCTGGTTCAAAAAGCTTATGATAAACTTGGCGAACTTTCGGTTGCACCTATGATTACCGGTTCCGGCGGTCTTACACTTGCCAAACACCTTGATGTACCATTTGTGCAGGAGGTTATCTCCGTTTCTACTGCATTGCAGCATTACGCACCTCAGACCGATGTTGCCATCGAGCTTGGCGGTGAGGATGCAAAAATCATCTACTTTGAGGGTGGAAACGTCGAACAGCGTATGAACGGTATCTGTGCCGGCGGTACAGGTTCTTTTATTGACCAGATGGCATCCTTAATTCAGACGGATGCTACTGGCTTAAATGAATATGCCAAAAATTACAAAGCAATCTATCCAATCGCTGCGCGTTGTGGTGTTTTTGCCAAAACAGATATCCAGCCATTAATCAATGAGGGAGCAACAAGGGAAGACTTGTCTGCATCTATTTTCCAGGCTGTAGTAAACCAGACCATCAGCGGTCTTGCCTGTGGTAAACCAATCCGTGGACATGTCGCTTTCTTAGGTGGACCACTTCACTTTTTATCTGAACTTAAAGCTGCTTTTATCCGCACCTTAAATCTGGATGACAAACATGCCATCACACCGGATAATTCCCACCTTTTTGCAGCAATTGGTTCTGCTTTAAATTATAAAGAAGATCACACGACAACCTTAGAGACCCTGCTTTCCAAATTATCACAGGATATCCACATGGAATTTGAGGTAGCACGTCTTGATCCACTTTTTGAAAATGAAAAAGACTATGCTGAATTTACAAATCGTCATGCGGGTCATAATGTTGCAACCGGCGATTTATCTACATATGAAGGAAACTGTTATCTTGGTATTGATGCCGGTTCTACTACAACCAAGATTGCATTAGTCGGAGAAGATGGTTCTTTGCTTTATTCCTTCTACAGCAACAACAATGGAAGCCCGCTTGCAACTGCAATCCGTTCCATTCAGGAAATCTATGCAAAACTGCCGGAAAAGGCTCACATTGTTCACTCCTGCTCAACCGGTTACGGAGAGGCACTGTTAAAAGCTGCACTTCAGCTTGATGACGGCGAAGTAGAGACAGTTGCACATTTTTACGCTGCAGCTTTCTTTGATCCTGATGTTGACTGTATCCTTGATATCGGTGGACAGGATATGAAATGTATCAAGATTAAAAACCAGACCGTAGACAGCGTTCAGTTAAATGAAGCCTGCTCTTCTGGTTGTGGTTCCTTTATCGAAACTTTTGCAAAATCCTTAAATTATTCCGTACAGGACTTCGCAAAAGAAGCTTTGTTTGCCAAACACCCGATTGACCTTGGAACACGTTGTACCGTATTTATGAACTCCAAAGTAAAACAGGCGCAAAAAGAAGGTGCTTCCGTTGCCGATATTTCAGCCGGACTTGCCTACTCTGTTATCAAGAACGCTTTGTTTAAGGTTATCAAGCTTTCCGATCCAAGCGAACTTGGTAAAAACATTGTCGTTCAGGGTGGTACATTCTACAACGATGCAGTTCTTCGAAGCTTTGAAAAAATCTCCGGATGTGAATGTGTACGCCCGGATATTGCCGGTATCATGGGTGCTTTCGGTGCCGCTTTGATTGCAAGAGAACGCCACGAAGCCGGATATCAGACTTCCATGCTTAGCATCGACGAAATCAATGCCCTTACCTTTGACACCAAACTTACCAGATGTCAGGGATGTACCAACCACTGTCTGTTGACCATCAACCGTTTCTCCGGAAACCGTCAGTATATTACCGGAAACCGTTGTGAGCGAGGCATTGGAAAAGAAAAGAATAAAGACAATATTCCAAACCTTTTTGAATACAAAAACAAACGTTTATTTGACTACAAACCACTGACTGCTGAGGAAGCTACCCGTGGAACCGTCGGAATCCCAAGAGTTTTAAATATGTATGAGAACTACCCATTCTGGGCAACTTTCTTTAAAAAGCTTGGTTTCCAGGTTGTGCTCTCTCCACAGTCCACCCGTAAGATTTACGAGCTCGGTATCGATTCCATTCCAAGTGAATCCGAATGTTACCCGGCAAAATTAGCACACGGACATGTTTCCTGGCTGATTCACCAGAATGTGGACTTCATTTTCTATCCATGTGTTCCATATGAGAGAAATGAATTCCCGGATTCAAACAACCACTACAACTGCCCAATCGTTACCTCTTACGCAGAGAACATCAAAAATAACGTGGATGAAATCACTTCCGGACAGATGCGTTTTCTAAACCCATTCATGTCCTTTGCAAGTGAAGAAACACTTTCTTCCCAGCTTGTTAAAACTTTCACAAAAGAGTTTGCCATCCCAGAATCTGAGATTCGTGATGCCGTATCGGAAGCATGGAAAGAACTTGCTGTTGTCCGCATGGAGATGAGACAAAAAGGAGAAGAGGTTTTAGCTTACTTAGAGAAAACCGGAAAAAGAGGAATTGTCCTCGCCGGACGTCCTTACCACGTTGACCCGGAAATCAACCATGGTATTCCAGAACTGATTAATTCTTACGGTCTCGCTGTTTTAACGGAGGATTCCGTCTCTCACCTTCACCAGGTAGAGCGTCCTCTTATCGTCATGGATCAGTGGATGTACCACTCCAGACTTTACGCTGCAGCAAACTTTGTAAAGACCAGAGACGACTTAGACCTGATTCAGCTGAACTCCTTTGGATGTGGTCTTGACGCTGTTACAACTGACTGTGTAAATGATATTCTGTCAAAATCAGGAAAGATTTATACCTGCTTAAAGATTGATGAGGTAAACAACCTTGGTGCAGCCAGAATCCGTGTTCGTTCCCTTCTCGCTGCCATTCGCGTCAGAGAAAAGAAACAGACCAAGCGCACCATTGTACCTGCAAATTACAACCGTGTTGTCTTTACTGAGGAAATGCGTAAAAACTACACCATCCTATGTCCACAGATGTCCCCAATTCATTTTGAATTGTTAGAGCCTGCTTTCCAGGCTGCCGGCTACAATCTGGTTGTACCAGACGTACCGGCCCGTACCTGTGTTGATGTCGGATTGAAATATGTAAACAACGACGCCTGCTACCCTTCCTTAATTGTAGTTGGTCAGTTGATGAGTGCTGTCATGTCTGGAAAATATGACATGAGCAAAACCGCCATCTTAATTTCACAGACTGGTGGTGGATGTCGTGCAAGTAACTACATCGGTTTTATCCGCCGTGCCTTAGAAAAAGCCGGCCACCCGGATGTTCCGGTTATCTCCATCAACTTAAGCGGTCTGGAGAAAAACCCAGGATTTAAGCTGACACCTGCTTTGATTCAGCATGGTCTTTACGCCTTAGAGTTCGGCGATATTTTCATGCGCTGTCTCTACCGTGTACGTCCTTATGAAGCAACGCCAGGTTCTGCAAATGCCCTGCATGAGAAATGGAAAAAAGAAGTCATCGCTTTTGTGACACAGGATAAGATTCTTTCCCATAAGAAATTCAAAAAAATGTGCCGTGAAATCATTGAGGACTTTGACAATCTTCCAATGCTGGATGTGAAGAAACCTCGTGTCGGCGTCGTCGGAGAAATTTTAGTAAAATTCCTCCCTGCTGCAAACAACTACTTAGTAGACTTATTAGAGTCCGAGGGAGCAGAGGCTGTCGTACCGGATTTAACAGACTTCTTACTCTACTGCTTCTATAACACCGGATTTAAAGCCGACAACCTTGGTATGAGCAAAAAATCTAAATTTGTTGGTCAGATGGGTATCAATTTCTTTGAATGGCTCCGAAAACCTGCAAGAAAAGCATTTGAAAAGAGTAAACATTTCGATGCACCTGCCCATATTGAAAATCTGGCCACTTATGCAAAAGACATTGTATCCATCGGAAACCAGACCGGTGAAGGCTGGTTCTTAACCGGAGAAATGTTAGAGCTTATTCATACCGGAACAAGCAACATCATTTGTACACAGCCATTTGGCTGTCTTCCAAACCATGTCGTAGGAAAAGGTGTCATCAAAGAACTTCGCCACCGTTACCCGCTTTCAAACATCGTAGCCATCGACTATGATCCGGGTGCAAGTGAAGTAAACCAGTTGAACCGTATTAAATTAATGCTTTCCACTGCAAATAAAAATCTTGCAAAAGAGAACTAATTCTTTAACGAATTCGTTATCCAACCTGGAATTTTTCCAGTTAACTGCAAAATGCCAGAACCAACATATTAGTTGTCGGTTCTGGCATTTTTGCTTTATCATCGTATGTTCTTTTGTTATAACATCTTAGCGTGCTTTTCTTGTTCTTCTTACTGCTACCGCAAGAATTACTGCTGCCCCGCAAAGAAGTAAGAGATATCCTGCAACAGGAGTGTTATCCCCTGTATCTACGGTCTTTACCTGTGCACCGTTTGTCTTGCTGACTGCAACCACATAATCAGATGCATGTGTAAAGGAATAGGTTACCATACCATTCTCATCTACGGTATCCGTCTGCATATACTCTAAGGCTCCTTTGGTTGGATTGTAGTAATATAAGTTACCATACAAGCCTGCACCTTTCACACCGACAGGAATGGACAACTCAAATGTACCGCCAAGTTCTCCTTCATAATCTAATGAGAACTGCATCTCGTATGAAATTCCGTCATCTTTTATTGTTTTTAATACACTGTCTGGAATCTTTGTTGTATTCAACGTAACGCCAAGGTCAATTTCCTTTGCATCCGTAATTTTTGTACCGTTTACTTTCCATACAGCACCATTTTCAAGACGAAACTCTACGGTAACGTTCTTGCCTTTCAATGCTTCAAAGACACGTGCCGGAATCACTTCCTCGGATGCACTGACATTTGCAGATATGGCTGCCCCATCTGCGGCACCGGAAATCTGACCGATTAAAACATCTGACAAACCTGCTGCCTGGACATTACCGTCTGTTGCAGGCGTATTTTTATTGTCATCCGTGTTCTTATCATCATCTTTTTTTGCATCGTCATCTTTTTTCGCATCATCGTCTTTCTTTGTATCTGTCCAGCTTGGTGTGACAGATACTTCTTCCGACTTTCCGCTTTGCTCTAACGCAGCATCCGCATTGTAAAGTTCCTTTACCTCTGTTCGGATGGCAGCCTCCTTACCATTTGCAGCATCTGTTGCAAGAAACGTAAGTGTCATGACATCTCCACCCTTCTTGCTTCCATTTACATTTGCAAATGCATAGGAAACGCCTTCCTCATAATCCGTATTTACGTCCTCTGCTTCCCATGTATCCGCTGTTTCTACTGTCTTTAATGTCAACAAATCCTTGTCATAAGAAACAACAACACGTCCACTTGTAATCTCTGTTCCGGCTTCTGCTGCCACCTCAACGGTAACAATCTTTCCATCTGCATCTGCCTTTGTCGAAATTACAGCTTCATCCGCCATGGCCGGCACTGTGCCAGCCAATAGCGTAAAAGAAAACAGAAGTCCACATAAAATTTTATTCAAATGTTTCATTTATCTGATTTTCCTTTCTATTTTCCCTGAACCGGACGATCCAATGCCGGTACACTGTCTACGAGAGTTCCCTGTTCCAGACTTGTATTTGTCATTTTTCCAAGAACACTCTCTGTCACGGAAGTCTGGCTCGTCTGATTCCACTGATACAATCCGGCAACCGGCCATACACCATCCGGGAATTTTCCTAACTCGTAGGTGAGAACGGTATCATCCTGATCGTCTCCATTAGAAATATCCTTAATTGCATACAAGGTTGTTTTTTTACTTCCATCATACATTGCCCAGAACAGATAATCTGCCTCTGAATCATAGTAAAGGGAATTGTAATACCAATTGCCATTGGTGCTGACACCGGTATTTCCTACTTTTACAAAAATGGGTTCTAAACCAACTACATATGCAAACTGGTATAAATTACCCGCATCCGATACTGCATAAAAGATATCCATCAGATGTGTCTCATCATACTGTGTTGTACCTGCATACGCAACGCCGACAAGATATTCCTCGCCAAGTTTGGAAGCAAAGTTCAAATTGCCAAGGCTTTCACCTGATGCTGCGTCAATCACCTGAACATATGGTCCATAGGTCGCATAAAGAAGACCTGTGGATGAACTGTATGCCATGTCGGTACACCACTGTGTATTATTCAACTTTGTTGCACTGTATCCATTTGCAGGATCAATCATATAAATGTCAGACTTCTGTGAAGTATCATACGTTGCTGCAAATAACTTATCGCCAACCTGTGCAGCTGACATATATTTGTAGCTCTGCTCTTCTGAAATCTTGTTGTAAGATGAAGTATCAGAACTGTTGAAAGAAGACCAGTATACAGCGCCCTCTTCATCCCAGACAATACCGTTTAACCCAACGGATAACGTTTCTACCGTCACATTACACTCTGCCTTCAATGGTGTTCCATCTGCACCGTTTGCCACTGTTGTTGCTGTAATCACTGCTGTTCCATCACCGTTTGCTGTCACAACACCATTTGCATCTACCGTTGCAACTGCTTCGTTCGAAGAACTCCAGGTTACAGAATCATCTAAAACGTATTCTGGTCCAACGGTTGCTGTCAGCTGCGCTGTGCCACCTTTTAGCATACTAAGTGTGGTCTGATCTAAGGTAATACTATCTGCCTGATTCGTATCTTCATTTCCACTGTTGTTGATACGATAGGTTGTGTAGTTTCCTGCATAATCATATACTTTTGCATAGAATACACCGCTTGGAACATCGATGGACACAGTTGTCTTTGCACCGATTTTTTCCTGGTTCATATCGTAAGAGCCACATACTGTCTTTTTATCACTCTTATAAAGTTTTACCGTTGCTACATAGCGGTTATCGGAAACGGTAAATGCCATCTTTCCATCATCGCTATTCTCCACCTTTTCAACCTTAGGTGCTGTGTTATCAATTGTCATCGGAACGGTATAACTTAATCCTTTTCCGGTTAAATCCTCTAATGCAACACCGTCGTAATAAGATGGAACTGCGGTTACCGTAATATTTACTTTTGTTCCTTCCGCAAGTGGTTTTCCAGCTGCGTCTGTTCCCTTCCAGTCAAGAGCTGTGCTTGCAAGCGTATTTTGCCAGCTCGACTCATTTGCATAGTAGAATGCTGCTGTACCTTCACCACTCTCTTTGGTCAGATATACTTCCCCTGTCTCTGCATTTGAAACAGTTGCAACCACACGTGCTGCATTACGGATTAACGTATAGTAAGCACTTGCAATGCTGTCTCCTGATTCAGAAGAGAATGCATTGCGGTCTGCGATATATGCCGCATCTCCTGTTGTTGAGAACATATTTGAGGTATAGTAATACTTTTTATTGCTTCCTGCATAGGTGTAAGTCAGATAATTTGTCTTTTCCACCTGTGTATAAGTTGCTTCTGTCTCTCCATTATTTGCTGCCTCTAGGAAATCGTATGGCTCATACATGGAAGAGTCACCCCAGTTTCCATAGAATGCAAGCATTGGAACAGAAAGGTCTACCTTGCCTTTCATATAGATAAATCCATCAACATACATACCATTTTCAAAGCTGTTTTCCAAGTATGCCTTATCTTCTGCTGATAATGTAACTTTTACTGTTACATCCGTGCGGTCTTTTACCGCAATTACTTTCTGGCTAAAATCTACAGATGGCTTATCTGCTTTTACTTCTTTTAAGAAATGGTAAACATCCGCTGTATTGACTGTACCATCTCCATTGAAGTCAAATGCATCCTGATAAAAAGATACCACGGAAAGTGTCTTTCCGTTGACGTGTGCTAACAGTGCTTTCGCATCTTTTTCATCCACTTTTCCATCTTTGTTTAAATCATATAAATAGTTCTGTTCTTTGGAACTGATTGTTACAGTCGGATTCAGTTTATGGGAAGTTCCTCCAATAAATGCATCCTCTAAAAGTTCTTCCGTCATAATAGAACTATCCGCTGTGTAGTACTGTGTCTCGTCGGATAAGTTATACATACTGAACGAGAAATTGTAAACACCAGTTCTATCCGGGTCATCCCCTAATTCAGCTTTTACTTTTCCGTCATTTCCTTCTTTGTCTCCTACCAGAATGTAAACTGGAGATGTCGTAGCCTTTTCTACATTTGCAAGTCCTGCACCCTGACTTCTTGGGGAATATTCTTCTCCATCGGATTCCGTCAGAGGAATTGCGGTACTCATCAACAGAGACTGTGATAAGGTACGCACACTAAGACCTGTTTTTGTGGCAAGATTGTTCTCCTTGATGTACTGTGCCATCAATGCACTCATACCGGCTACACTTGGTGCTGCCATGGAAGTACCACTCATCAATCCATACTGTCCATCATCTAAAGTAGAGTAAATATTTCCACCCGGTGCCGTAATTTCCGGTTTTAATGCAAGGCTGTCCGGAACTCCGACGGATGAGAAATCACTCATCAAATATCCATCTGCTGCATTATAGTTTGTCGTTACTTTTGCTGATACTAAAACTTTTCCGGTGTATGCCTTTGTGCTCTCATCGTAAGATGCACCTTTCGCAATTGTCTGTGCATCTGCCTGTGTAATGGATGCGCAAGGAATTGTCGCCGTAGAGCCGGAAAGGCTCATGCCGATGGTGCCTGATGTATTATTATAGATAAGTACGCCGATTGCACCTGCTTTCTCTGCATTCATATGTTTATCCGAAAAACTGATGGTACCTCGGCTGACAAGCACAATTTTTCCTTTTACATCAACGTTTGCATAGTCTGATTCCTCACCATAACCTGTGAGCAGCACATAATCATACTCTGTTCCACTCGCATCCGACGAAGTATCCAATGTTGTAAATGCTTTGTTTGATGCGCTAGAGCCATCATCATAATAAGAATCATATGCACCGTCAAATTTTGCACTGTGTCCGGTATAACCTGAGTTTACAGCACTTGCAACGGTAAATGCATTGGTATAGGAACCAGGGGAACCTACGGTGTCAAGATTGACATCACTTGCTAAGTTACCGCCATAATAGCTGTCGTCTGACCATCTTCCGGAGTTACCGGCAGAAATGCTTACTACGGTATCAGACCCCTGCAATTTATCAAAAATCTCATTGACATAGGCTTCACTGTCTGTGGAGTTACCGGCGCTCGAAGAACCGAGACTTAAGTTGATGGCATCTGCTTTTAAAAGAATGGCATCCTCAATGGCAGCCATATAATCATCGGTATAAGCGCCACCTTTTGTACCAAATACTTTCATGGTAATCAACTGTGCTTCCGGTGCAACACCGACAACACCTGATTCCTGTGCGGCATATCCGTCTGCTGTTGGAACATAACGGTTTGCGCAGGCAATACCGGATACATGTGTACCATGATCCCCCTGTGTATCATTGTCGTGTGTAACATCGAGATTCTCATCTACATAGTTAAATGCATATGCAATCTTATCACTCAAAAAAAGATCATCCGCTGTTAAGCCGCTATACATAGACGTGGCATTTAACTTTGGAAGAACCTGTGCGATCTCATCTTTATTTAACAACTGATATGCGTCGACGGTTGTTCCCTCTTCTTTTGCTGTCTCTGCTAACGCATAATCGAATGCAGCGCCGTCGAACGATGGATGATCAGCATCGATACCGGTATCGATAACTGCGATTCTCTGACCTGCTCCTGTATATCCAGCTTCCCATGTATGGTAGCTTCCAATCATGGTGCCTGCTGTAATGGTATTTGGATTTGCAGTCTCCATCACATCATATTTTGGTGTAATGTAAACATTCGAAACCCCTTCTACCTCCTTGATGCTCTCAATATCACCATATTTTACGGTTGCAGCAACCGCATTGGTCAAAATGGTAAAATTGTAACGAACATCTAATTCTTCACCATCTAAGGCTTCTTCTGAAATCTGGTCTACTACCTGATTCTGTTCTTTTTCCACTTTGTCAGAATATGCCATTGCCTTGGAATTGTCTGCAAGATCTGATGTAGAATAACCCTTATCTACCACTGCATCCTCATCCATGACAATCATAACTCTGACTTCATCTTCATCCTCATATTCGGTCTCCGGCTCTGTTGCTTCTTCCGCCGAAACCGCTGTGTCTGACATATCGTCATCCACTTTTTCCAAGACAGGTTCCTCTGTATCTGTCTGACCTGTGGTGCTGGCAAATGCTGTACTTGTCATTTGCACCGTCATACACAGAATCAGAAACAGAGATGCCAATCCCTTTTTCCAGTTATGATTTTTCATACCTTCAAGTTTTCCTCCTCTTTTCTTTTATCTATAAAAAAGTGTCTTCGACACTCTCAACTCCCCTAGCCCCTCATTCATGAGGGGTAGGGGTTTTCTTATCTCCTTCTTTATTGTAAAATTCTATTATGAATATATTACAATCCATCTTTACCGATTATTATGAACACATCATTTACCAACTCCATCCTCGTCCTGCTGTCATTGAAAATGTCAACAAGATGATTCATTGTGGTGACTCTTCTCACGGTGGTGCCATGTATGGCTGTCCTCACTGCGGAAATCTTAAATTTGTTCCCTTTCGCTGTAAAAGCCGTTTTTGCCCTTCCTGTGGAAACAAATACAACCAGCTTCGTTCTTTTCAGATGTCCTGCAAGCTCGTTTCCTGTGTTCACCGCCATTGTGTTTTCACCATCCCAGAGGAACTCCGCATTTATTTTCTCAAAGACAGGTCTCTCTTAAATTGCTTATTTCATTCTGTCCGTGACGTTGTCCTTCGTATGTTTTCCAAAATGAATAAAACTGAAAACTTTACTCCCGGATTTATCTGTGTTCTTCACACCTTTGGGCGTGACTTAAAATGGAATCCCCATATCCATGCCCTCATCTCTGAAGGCGGTGCTGGCAACATCACTCCCTGGCGTCCTGTCAAACACTTTGATTACAACTTTCTTCGTAATGCCTTCCGCAAAGTGCTGCTTGAACAGCTCTCCTTCCGTATTGGTCCCACCTTTCGTAAAGTTAAAAATGAAATGTACACAAAACACTCCAATGGTTTTTATGTTCGTGCAAAGCCAAATCTCTGCACTCCTGATATTACCATTAAATACATCAGCCGATACCTCGGCAGGCCTGTTATCGCCACATCACGTATTGATTATTATGACGGCGAAAATGTAACCTTTCATTACACCAGACACGAAGACAACAAAACAGTTACTGAAACCATCCCTGCTTTGAACTTCATCCAAAAACTAATTGTACACATCCCCGAAAAACATTTCAAAATGCTTCGCTACTATGGGATATATGCCAAACATCATAAACAGGAAAAGAATCTCCGTAAATGTATTTCTGCTGAAAAACAACATTTCCTGCGTTCTATCCAGGACTGGCGGCACTCCATTCTTCTCTCTTTCGGATACGACCCTCTCTGCTGTTCCGAATGTGGCACTTCTATGTTGGTTTTAGAAGTTTACCACAAAAAAACTGCACTATTTGAACAATATCGAAAGGTTATGGGATATGGATAACTCCATGCTCATAGTAATTCTTTCTCCATAGTCAGATAGTGCAGCTGTCCTAAACCAAAACAAAAAACTTCATAAACAACGTCATGGCGAATCCACCATTCGCTCTTTTGTCATGTCATTTTTTATTTCAAGTTCATTATACACTATTTCTGACTGTTTGAGAAATTTCCTATAAAGTAATAAAAGACGAAGAAGCCTGCTCCACTCAGACCACTTCGTCCCTTACTACCATCTTTTTTTCTGTTGCATATATACAATCAGTACGATAACACATATCACTACAATTGTTATTGCCAGGATTGTCATTCTATTACTTCCAGTGAAATTTTTTTGTACATCCAGAGTACTTTCTGTACTGCTCTCTGTTGTCATCTCGTACTCTGTCACTGTCTCTTCCGTCATGACTGTCCCGGACTCACTGTTTCCTACTTCTATGCTTTCACTTTCTTCTGGTGTATCTTTGGGCAAAGCGTCTGTTGTCAGTTCTGCTTCTTCCATCGCTGTAATTGATTTTACTTCCGGCAGCTTTGCCGCCTGGTCGTACTGCTCCTTTTTCAGGATTACAACAACCGCATTCCCTCCGGTATCTTCCCGCTCGATTTTTAGATCGTCACCATCCGATACTTCCTGTCGAATCAGCTTTATCCCATCTTCTATGGAAATGGAATCCGAAAAAACCAAATAACTATGTATCTCACTTTTCTGTTCGGAAATCTTCTCTGTTGTCTCGATTACTTCATTGCGTGATTCTGCGGCACTGCTGTTTCCGCTCTCCACCTCTTCAAATCGAATCTGATTTGCCATTCCGTCAGCCCCTAACCTATTCAATGCGTATACCGGTATACATTTATTACCAGATGCAACATATTCTAGCACACCTGTTTTAAAGTTTCAATACTTTACTTCTTTAAATTGAATATTCGTTTAAAGTGTTATTGGAATAGCACGGTAACTTTTTACCGATTCATCTTATAACCACACTTTGGGCACACATTTCCTCCTTTATAGGTATATCCGCAGCGGAAACAGCAGATGGTCTCATGCTTTTCTTTTGCAAGATAGGTAACATTTCTAGATTCCGGTTTTTCCTGCAAATACGCGATAAAATCCGAAAGAATCTTTGCCCACTTTGTCATCTCAGAAGTCTCTACCGCATATGGAATCTTTGTCTTGGTTCCATCGTGCTGTTCTACCGTAATTCCTCTTCCAAGCAGACCTGTATTTGCTTTTACACTGCGGATGGTCTGAATCGGAATTCCATACGCATTCAAAATGGTACTGTAAAACAGATGCTCCGGGGTTAAAATGATTCCCTCTTTTCCGCTCTCATTCCTTGACGTATCTACCACTAAAATCGGGTATTCGAATGGTTTCCTTTTCGTTGCATAAGTTCCAAGTGCATAATCAATGACCTGCATTTCCTCCTCGGTCGCCTCTTTTAAGAGGACTTTTCTTGCCGGATAAAAATGATGTCTTGGATTTTCCTTAATTTTCCCATCCATGGCGTCTTTTAACTTAGAAACTAAAAGCTCACATTCATCTGCCTTAATCTTTGTTAAACGTTTCACAAGCATTTCGAGTGCATCCACCTTTAATTCTGGCAGATATGCCCCCTGTGAAATCTTTTCATACGCTTTTGCTGCCGCATCAAAATCCATATGAGAAATATCCTTGCAAATCCCGGCAATCTCATCGGCATCCTTTTCCTTGATGCGCTCCCTGATTTTCTCGATGAAAGGCGCTGCATTTTCCGGTAAAAAGTCTCCCTCCTGAATTTTCTTTAGCAAATCAACATAATCTTCCCTGGAGATTTTTCTGGCACGCTTTACAAGATTTCCAAGCTCCTGTGTCTCAATTCCTTCTCTCCTTTGCTGAAGCTCCTTTTGATACGGTGTCATATCGACATCCTCATATTCCTTTAGCTTATCCACATATCTTTGATAACCTTTTCGGTCAAGATTTTGTGGCATCTGCTCCATTAGCTGCCTTACTTCTTTTTCACCTTTTTCGCGTAAAAGAAGCTTAATTCTATCTAGTAAAGATTCCTTGAACTCCTTTGGAACTTCTGCTCCTTTTATCTCATCAGCCACCCGTTTTAACTGTACATATCCATAGTTTTCCGCCGCATCCGCTCTTTTTTCCAATTCCTGCATGCGCCCCTGCTGCTCTTTTTCCTGTACTTTGGTAAGCATGGTTTTCTTTTGTACATCATCAAACAACGGCTCATTTTTTATCTGAAGTATCAGTTCCTGGCGCTGGCGTGGCGATAAACGCTCCCAGAGATTCATCCTGGTCTCATAATTTTCCTTTTTCTCTTTGGCTGCCTTTTTTCTGCGCTCTAATATCCGAACATCCTCTGGCACCGCCTGTGTGCTGCCAGACAGGTGTTCCTTCTGATATGCTATCTTTTCTTCGCCTTCATAATCAGGCGTCCTCTGCGAAGTTACAACACTTCCTGCACCCCGGCGCTGTGCCATCCTGCCTGTTTCACGCTGCTTTGGACCCAGCTGCCCGGATTGTTTTTCTCCTGGCATCTGTTCTTTTGTATCATATTTGTTCTTTTTCTGACGTTTCTTCGTCTGCTCCTTAATCTTTTCTTCCTGTTTTTGAATCAGCTCATGTGGGAAAAATCCTTCCTCAATCCGCGCCTTTAATCTGGAGAATTCCAAATCCGGTAACTTCTCCAACCGCTCACAAAGATCCGCTAGTTCCTCTTTGGCAGACTCACTTCCCTGCTCTTTTGTACTCTGTACCGGCTTTGCATTGCGGTCTTTTACGAACTCATTAAAGTGATAGTTAGACGTATTTTCCCCTCTTTCCCCAAGCAGTTCCAGATAATCCTCGTAAGCTTTTCGGTCAGACAAAAACGGCATTTCGTAGCATGCGCCCTCCGCTAAAAGTTTCTTTGGCCGCGGGGTGTAAAAACAATTGCAATGGTCACATGCATAGGCTCTTGCTAAATAGACTTTTCCCTCTTCGGTATCCACAAGAAGCTCCTTGCCCTCCGGGAACACGACCATATGCATTTTTTGTTTGCACTTTGGACAAAGATAGCCAACCAGGTAAAAATTATGTCCAAGACGCTCCTTCCGTCGTTCCGCAAGGGTTGTCTCCACCTTTTGAAAAGAAGTATCTAACTTTTTCCAAATCAGCTTGTGCCAAAGTCCTTGCTTTTCTTCCTCTGCAAGTTCCGGCTCCTGTGCCGGTTTTTGCTGTACCTCAAGCATTGCCTGTACAACATCCTCAAAAGTCAGGCGGATTCCTTCCTTGTAGAAGCGGAATTTTTCTCTGGAAAACGCCGGCTCTACATAGATTTCCTCTAATATTTTGGCAAACAACTGGTCTAATTTTGCATAATCCTGATCCACGCGGAGTCCTTTTATCATGCCCCATTTTCCAAATGCATAAAGCGTCATATTAAGCACATTTTGCACCTTCGGATATAAAACCAGCTCAATGACTTCTTCCTGATTGACGGGAATGTCTATGATATTTGTCGCGACCTTTTTATTTTCGAAATGAAAAAAGAGAGAACGCACTTCTCCCTGTAAAATCAGGTAATCCTCTAAGACTGCAATCAGTCCCGTCCACTTCACGTTCTCTCCCATTGTTTCAATTACTTTTTCAAATGTCTGTTTTGTTTCTGTGTTTGCATTCAGTAAAATCAAAAGAAACACCTCATCTTTCCTGTGTTTATGATACTTTCTTTTCCTCCTTGCATCCTGCTAAAATTGCAAGATAGAGGAAAAAGAGTGGCAATGTAATCGGTTGTAAAATACTGAAAATATCCTGTATAGCATATGCGACAACCGGTATCAACAATGCCTTTTTTGCATCTGACATCTCGCGCTTTATTCCCTTTGCTACGGCAGAAATCAAAACACCAAGGTAGGAAACACAGCCAAAAATTCCGATTGTCGTCAGATAGTGAAGGTACACATTGTGTGCATTGTCAAAATAGTATTCCAAATCATATATCATTTCTTTTGCATGATAGGTAAACAGTTCCAGGACCACACTTCCCTGTCCGGCACCGAATAACTTCTGAAAAAGCGGGGCATCCAGAAAAATCTGGAAAAGCCAGGTCCATACATATCCTCTTTGCGTTCCCCACTCCTTACTGAAACGGAAATATCCGTCCAATCTACCTATATTTGTAGTTCTGTCAATCGCAGAAAAATAAACAAATGCACCAAGAATTGTAACGACCACAACAACTGTCACAACAGCTGCAAACACATGTAGTACCCGGTAACATTTTTCCGATTGTAAAAGGAAACGGCATATCAGCCACAGGCATACAATCACTCCTATGAAAAAGAGACATAATTTTACATTCATTGCATATCTTCCCATACTTGAAACCGGTCTTGCGCTATGACACGCAGCATAAATTCTGCCAAAAAGAAGTGCTGTGACGCCTTCCACTGCTAAGCTCTCTAAGAACCTAAGACACGACGCCTTTTCTTTTATCATCAAAAGCAAAAGAAGGCCTGCTGCCACAGCAAATCCCAAATAGGTTGCATCCGTATTTGAGATTAAAACACCAATCGTTCCAATTCCACAGCTGATACCGTAAAATACTTTTTCCAGGAAGCCAGGCAGTTTTTCGTTCTGTTTTCCTTGCATTGGTCTGCAATAATTGTAAATTGCAACCGGAACCACCAGCGTTAAATATTGTCCATATACCCCCGTGTTGCCAAACGTCGAGAGGTAATTGTTAATTTTATCCGTCTTTAAATTTGTCAGTATTCCAAACGAATCTGCGCCCAAAAACTGTATCATTGCAAAAAGAATTACAACATCTGCCGCAAGCGTCATCCAAAAGAACAGTTTTTTGGACAGTACAATCTCTTTTTTTGCTACCACATAAAGTAAGAGCAAAAGGAACATAAAATAAAGACCAATATGCCCGTCTGTACTGCCGGTAAATGCCACGTTTTTCTTTTTTGCAAATAAAAATGATACAACTACGGATGTAAGGAAAACAATCATCCATTTATCTGTCGCACTAAAACTTTTCCAGATTTCGTTTGCTTTTCTTGGATGAAAGCCCTTTTCTTGCACTACACGCCCGGAATAGCCGCTTAATATGACATAAAACGAAATACAGATTGTAGTAACCGCAAACAAACAATATTTTGTCGCCGTCACATTATAATATCCGTTTGTCATCACGAAGGGATAAATCCCCATTAATATCAAAAATAAAATCGTACCAGCCCGTTTTCTTTTGTCACTCATCTTATGCCCTCTTTCTACATCTGATTCACGATGTTTTGTACCTCTTGTGTGCCGTTTGTTCCAATCACATAAATAAGAAGAACCAGCAGCAGAAATCCTATCGCAATCCCAATCCCAATTCCTATCACCTGTGCCGTTATGATGTTATCCTGCTCTTTTTTCTTTTTTTTGCTAATCTTATTTGCCATGAGTTACTGCCTCCTGTCTCCAACGTACTTTCACATCGTCCGAATCCAAGTAACACAACCACGATTCCCATACAGGTAATCATCTGGATTCCAACCAATGCCATTGTCATATAAGCGAAAATTGCAAACGCAATTGCGGTAAATTCCGCATCCTCTTTTCCTTTTTGCATGCATTTTCTAATAGAAAGAAAAATCCAGCCAACATACGCACCCAGTCCAATGATTCCATGTGTCAAAAGCAGCTGCAGATATTCATTGTGTGCATTGTCAAAATAAGAGCCGTAATCCGTCAAAAAGCTTTCCGTACAAATCTGCTGATAAATCTGATATGTGGTATCCGGTCCCGTTCCAAACAGCTTCTGGAAAAGTGGCAGTCCATTATAATAATCCACCGTTTTTAGCCAGATATAACCTCTGTAATTTCCCCACTCCCGGGTAATGTGAAGTTTTTCCAAAAGGGAGGATGCATGAATTGCGCCTTTATTGCTATTTACAACTACAAACATCATTACAATAAGTAATAACACGAGTGCAAGCAGTACTTCTAAAATCCGCTTTCCAATCCGCAACACTCTTTTTAACTGCGCACGTTTTTGTTTTCTGTCCTCTCTTTTTGGACTCTGTCTTTGTCTGGTTCCCATTCCATATAAGATTGCTCCAAGCACAACCAAAAGTGCTGCTCCCAGTGTTACCGCAAGCCCAATTCCTGCAATTTTGCCCTCCAGCATTATTTGGCTGACTCCATCCACTGGTTTTGCCCCGCCGATTTGCTTTTGCAAGACCCGCATCATAAGCGACATTGCAAAAAAAGCAACCAGCAATCCATCATATTCCAAAAACATTCTGACATTTTGAATCAGAATCCAGCCAAACAGGAAAAAGACAATCACTCCAAGAAATGCCCCGTCCGCACTGTTGGTTAATACCGCGCACATTGTAACTACACTTGTAATTATATGTAGCGTTTTCTCCTGCCATTTTTTTGCCATAAGAAAACCAGTCGCTGCAAATGCAAACATCATCCCTGCATAGACGCCAAACACGTCAATATGCCCAATCGTGGAAGAAAAATAGGTCTGCTGCTCTTCCACAAGATCCCAGAAAAAATGAAGTGGGTCCGCGCCAAAATGATTCAAGATGCCGATTCCACAGATAAAAATAGCGGCAAGCTCCATCGCATACAGGCTCCAGCGGTATAACTTTCCATTCTCCACAATCAGAAATATGGCGAGTGCATAAATTAAATAAATCAAAAGTCCGTTTCTTCTTCCGCACTCCCCGGTAAAAGCTTCCATTCCATACTCTGAAAACCGCACGCTGATTCCCCCGGCAAGTAGAAACAAAAGTGCCAGGCAATCCATACCATTCCACTTTGCAAAAAATATCTTTTTCCGGTTTATCACATTACACGTCAGATTGCATACCAAAAAGATGCCACCAAATAATAAGGTCGCATGCTCCATAAACTGGAATTTTGCCAGCGTCAGTGCAAAATAGCCCTGCTTTGTGTATAGTGGCAGCACACACAAGATTAAGATTGTATAAAAGAAAACTGCCTTATCCTGTATCCAGGAAAAAATCTGCGTCACCTTTTTCCCTGCCTTACTTAACTTTTCCTTGTCAAATCCGTGGAAAAGTTGAAGTATTTTACTTTTGTAAGTTTCCATTGTTGTATCCTTGTTATCGTGTATTGTAAGTATCACAATTCTTTCTATGCTTTATTATAGTTATTTTTTGTTTCTACGACAAGATGTTTCTCCATTCCCCAGTTTATAAAGATTTTAGAATTCCCGAACCCCCTGCCATTTCCACCGCTCCCGCTTTTTGTTAGCACTCATTTTAAAAGAGTGCTAATTTTTTATTGACTTTTTGTCATGGAGGTACTAATATGGAATTTATCAGGAAAAACAATAAAAAGATTTCTTTGTGGCATTCGCGCAAAGAAAAAATTACCATATTGAACTAAAGGAGTGTTGTATTATGTCAAACAAACATGGAAGTCTTTCAATCGATAGCGATAACCTGTTTCCAATTATCAAGAAATGGTTATATTCCGATCACGATATCTTCTACCGTGAGTTGATTTCAAACGGATGCGATGCTATCACAAAATTAGAAAAATTAGAGATGATGGGAGAATACCAGTTCCCTGCAGATTACAAAAAGAAAATTGAGGTCATCGTAAACCCAGAAGAAAAAACCTTAAAATTCATCGATAACGGTCTTGGTATGACAGCAGATGAAGTGGAAGAATATATTTGTCAGATTGCATTTTCCGGTGCAACCGACTTCATCGAGAAGTACAAAGATAAAGCAAATGACGATCAGATTATCGGTCATTTCGGACTTGGTTTCTACTCTGCATTCATGGTAGCAGACCGTGTTACCATCGATACCCTTTCTTATAAAGAAGGTTCTACACCAGTTCACTGGACCTGCGATGGCGGTACCGATTATGACATCGAAGATGGTACAAAGACCACAATTGGTACAGAGATTACTTTATATTTAAACGAAGACTGTGTAGAATTTGCAAATGAATATCGCGCAAAAGAAGTCATTCAGAAGTACTGCTCTTTCATGCCAACTCCAATCTTCTTAAGCAAGGCAAATGCGGAAACAGAATATGAAACCATCGACGCTGCCGATAAATTGGATACCGATACTGTTGTGGAAGAGATTCACGAAGAAGCCAAAACAGAAGAAAAAGAAAATGAAAACGGTAAAAAAGAAGTCGTTGAAGTATCTCCAGCAAAGGATAAATTAAAGATTGTAAAACGTCCGGTTGCCTTGAACGATACCAACCCACTTTGGACCAAGAATCCGAACGATTGTACCGATGAAGAATACAAAGAATTCTACCGCAAGGTATTCTTAGATTACAAAGAGCCATTGTTCTGGATTCATCTGAACATGGACTACCCATTTAACTTAAAAGGTATTCTTTACTTCCCTAAGATTAATACCGAGTACGATTCCATCGAAGGAACCATCAAATTATACAACAATCAGGTCTTTATCGCAGACAACATTAAGGAAGTCATCCCAGAGTTCTTAATGCTCTTAAAAGGTGTCATCGACTGCCCTGACCTTCCATTAAATGTTTCCAGAAGTGCTCTGCAGAACGATGGATTCGTGAAAAAGATTTCCGATTACATCACCAAGAAAGTTGCAGATAAACTGATTGGAATGTGCAAAACAGATAAAGAATCTTATGAAAAATACTGGGATGACATCAGCCCATTCATCAAATTTGGCTGCTTAAAAGACACCAAATTCTGTGATAAGATGAATGACTACATCCTATTCAAAAACTTAGATGACAAATACCTTACGCTTCCAGAACTTCTTGTAAAAGAAGAGGAAAAAGCGAACACGGAGGAAAATGACAGCAATGATTCTACAGCTAAAGACGCTAGTGACAGCGCTTCATCAGATCATTCTGATTCTGACAGCACTGCTTCTGATACAGAAGAAAAAGATGAAAGAAAAGTCATCTACTATGTAACCGATAAAGTTCAGCAGGGACAATACATCAAACTCTTCAAAGAGCAGAACATGGATGCGGTTATCTTAGACCACAACATCGATACCTCCTTCATTTCCCAGTTAGAGCAGAGAAATGAAAACTACAAATTCATGCGTATTGATGCTGACCTGACCGAATCTTTGAAAGAAGAGACAAATGCAGAAGATTTAAAAGCCGAAACAGATACCTTGACAGAGACTTTCCGTAAAGCTTTAAACAACGATAAATTAGTTGTAAAAGTAGAGAAATTAAAGAACGAAGGCATCTCCTCTATCATTACACTTTCCGAAGAAGGAAGACGTATGCAGGATATGATGAAGATGTATGCCATGAACGGAATGGGTGGTTTTGATCCATCTATGTTCGGTGGCGACCAGACTCTTACCTTAAATGCAAATAACAAACTTGTTCAGTACATCTTTGAGCACAAAGATTCCGAGCATGTTCCAATGTTCTGCGAACAGCTCTACGATTTAGCTGTCTTAACCAACCAGCCATTATCCGTAGATGCTATGAGCAAATTCGTTGCAAGAAGTAATGAAATCATGATGTTGCTTGCAAAATAAAAACAAATATTTTTAGCCCAGCTATTTTAACAGGACGGACAAAAAGATTTTCCTTTTCTTTTTGCCGTCCTGTTTTTCTACTGCTCTTTTGATTTTTCCCAAAATATCTTCTCCCATTTTACTTTTCGAAAATATGTTCGTTTTTTTCAACTTTTGTCTTGTATCTTCCTATTAAAAAGTATAGAATAGAATCATTACTGTTACAGAAAGATATGGTGACTTCTATGCAATTTATATCAACGTATTTGAAAAAACACAGACTACAATATTTTCTTGGAATATTAGCACTCTTTGCCGTCGACTTTGCCAATATTTTCATTCCAAAGCTGACCGGAACCATCACGGATGGGCTGACCGCTCATAACCTTGACTGGAACGGCATAAAAATGCTTTTGCTTTACATTCTTATCCTGGGACTTCTTTTAGCAGTCGGTCGTTTCCTATGGCGTTATTTTTTGTTTGGCGCCTCCCGCTCCATCGAAAAAGAACTTCGAAACGACATGTTTGCCCACCTTGAAAAAATGAGCGTCGAATATTACAACGAACACAAAACCGGTGACCTTATGACACGTTTTACCAGTGACTTAAACAACATCCGTATGTCAATTGGTCCCGCCATCATCTGTGTGTTTGATGCCTCCGTTATGACGATTATGGTCATTGGTCAGATGATGTACTATGTCAATGTAAAACTGACCTTACTTACCATGATTCCGATGATTTTGATTCTGCTTGGAGAAATCTATTATGGAAAAATCATCCGCTCCCGTTTCCTTGACCGTCAGGAAGCCGTGTCTAACTTAACCGATTACGTTCAGGAAAGTTTTTCCGGTATCCGCGTAATCAAAGCATTTGTACGGGAGCGTGCACAGCTTCGCGCTTTTACCAAAGAAAATCAAAACACGATGGAGAAAAACCTTTCCATTGCAAAATTACAGTCTATTGTCATCCCTCTTTTGGATGTCATCATCGGTCTTTCCAGCTTAATCACGTTGATTTACGGTGGTTACCTTGCCTTAATTGGTGATATCACACTCGGCCGGTTTGTCGCCTTTAACCAGTACATCAATATGTTGGTCTGGCCTATGTTAGCCTGCGGAGATGCCGTCAATATGTTTTCACAAGGCTCTGCCTCCATCCGCCGTATTCAGGATGTCATGGAAGAAAAACCGGAAATCTTTGACGATGCGGATACCAAAGATGTGGAGAAAATCAAAGGTTCCATCACATTTTCCCATCTAACTTTCCTGCATCATGGGCAAACGGAACCTACTTTAAAAGATATCAACCTTCACATCGATGCCGGCACCACGCTTGCGATTGTCGGCCGTACCGGGAACGGAAAATCTACCCTGGTCAACCTTTTATTGCATCTATACAACGCAAAACCTGGCATGATTTTTATCGATGGAAAAGACATTAACACCATCCCGCTTAAAACACTGCGCACCAGCATCGGATATGTTCCGCAGGACAACTTTTTGTTTTCCGATACCTTAAAATCCAATATCGCTTTCGGTGTCGAAGATGAGGATATGGAAGCAATCACCAAAGCGACGACAGCCGCCTGCATTCATGAAAACATTGTGGCTTTCCCGGATGGCTACGAAACCATTGTCGGCGAGCGCGGTGTCACCTTATCCGGCGGACAAAAGCAGCGCAGCTCTATCGCCCGCGCCCTGATGAAGGATGCACCAATTTTGATTTTAGACGATGCACTCTCCGCAGTCGATACAGACACAGAGGAACACATCTTAACGAACCTTAAGAAAAACCGTGCCGGAAAAACAACGATTTTAATTGCACACCGGATTTCCACCATTCAGAATGCCGATGTCATTATGGTGTTAGAGGACGGAATGGCAAAAGAAATCGGAAACCATGAATCCTTAATGAAACAAAACGGAATTTACAAAGACATGTTTTTAAAACAGCAGTTAGAGGCCGCTAACGGCGAAGCCGTTGCAAACTTAGAAAAGGAGGTGTAACCATGAAGCGATTACTTTCTTACTTAAAACCACATAAATGGGCCATGACCACCGCTACCGTCCTGGTTTTGTTTATTATCGTGGTCGAGCTTTACCGCCCTATTATCATCGGAAATGCAATCGACCGCTACATCAACGGTTACTACACTCCTTACGCCGTGACAACCGAGGATGGCAGTCATGCCATTGCCTACGATGACACTTACTTAACCAGAGATTTTTCCGACGACTACGATGGTCCTTTTTATCAGATTTTACTTTATAATAACCAGTATTACATGGCAAAAAATCTGACGAAAGAAGAAGTCCAGACTCTCTCCGATGCAACTACAAATGAAATTGAATCTTATGTAACCTCCAATGCAACGCTTTTAACCAGGGAAGATTTAAAAAATCTGCGCCGCTTTGACTTCACCGGTATCTTAGCCGCCGCAGGCCTGTACCTTGCCTTGCTTTTGATAGGTTTTCTTCTCAATGCGCTCGACACCTGGATGCTGCAAAAAATGGGGCAGCAGATTATTTATCAGATGCGTGAAGATGTTTTTTCCCACATTCACAGCCTCTCCCTTAGCTTTTTCAACAATACACCGGTTGGGAAGCTGGTGACACGTGTCTCAAACGACACAGAGGCGGTAAACGAGCTTTTTAGTTCTATTCTGGTAAAACTCTTCAAGAACATTGTAAAAATCGTCGGATACGCCGTTGTAATGCTTTCTATCAATATCCGGATGGCACTCATCTCTTTTGCCTTATTGCCGGTTGTGACATTACTCACGTTCTATTTCCGTGCGATGTCAAGAAAAGCCTACCAGATTACCAGAAATAAGATTACAGACCTTAATACGTTTTTGTCCGAGCACATTTCCGGCATGAAGCTTATTCAGGTCTTTGCAAAAGAGGAAGAAAAATATCAGCAGTTCGAGCAAAAATCCGAGGAGTTATACCGTGCGAACTGGCGTGAAGTTATGACTTTTGCCATTTTCCGCCCATCGATTTACTTCCTATCCGTCATTGCCATGGTTCTTGTCATCGGAACCGGAAGTTCCTCTGTGTTAAAAGGAACGCTCTCTCTTGGAACCTTATTTGTATTCATTACTTATATCAGTTCCTTTTTCGAGCCGATTCAAGAACTTGCGGAGCAGTTTGGTACCTTACAGTCCTCTCTCGCTTCCGCGGAGAAAATTTTCTCTGTTTTGGATGAAAAGCCATCGATTGTAAAACCTGCCCATCCGGTTGATGTTTCCATCAAAGGCCGCATCGAGTTCCGTCATGTATGGTTTGCCTATGAAAAAGACGACTACATCTTAAAGGATATCAGCTTTGTCATCGAACCCGGCCAAAAGATTGCCTTTGTCGGTGCTACCGGCGCAGGAAAATCTTCTATTTTAAACCTGATTGGACGCTATTATGACATCCAGAAGGGTGAAATCTTAATCGACGGCGTCAATATCAAAGAGATTGACACCGATGTGTTAAGACGTGCCATCGGCCAGGTACAACAGGATGTCTTTCTTTTCACCGGAGATATCAAGAGCAATATCTCCCTTGATAATGAAAACATTTCCCTCGAGGACGTGAAGCGTGCGGCAAAAATTGTCAACGCAGATTCCTTTATTGAAAAAATGCCCGGCACTTACGACGCACCTGTGACGGAGCGGGGAAGCACCTTATCCGCCGGTCAAAGACAGCTTTTATCTTTTGCAAGGACCTTAGCGTATGACCCTTCCATTCTGGTGTTAGACGAGGCTACCGCAAACATTGATACCGAAACCGAATCCCTGATTACCAATGCCCTCTCCAAACTGATGGAGGGACGTACTACCATCATGGTTGCCCACCGCCTTTCAACCATCCAGCATGCAGATAAAATTATCGTCATGCATCACGGTAAAATCAAGGAAAGCGGTTCTCACCAGGAACTTCTTGCCCAGAACGGTCTTTATAAAAAATTATACGATCTGCAGTTGGTGGAAGCCTGATTGAACCGTTGGTTCTGGCGTGATTCCATCTACGAATACTTTTTCAATAGAAAAAGCGCAGCAAATTTGACCGGTATCCTGTCATGCAGGTACTTTTCAAACTTGCTGCGCTTTTCTACTACAATATCTTCGTCGTCCACTTTGAACAATCCCAGACTTCATTTACAATATCCTGGTAAAACTCCGGCTCATGACTGATTAATAAAACACTTCCCCGGTATTCGTTTAAAGCACGCTTTAATTCCTCTTTGGCATCCACATCCAGATGGTTGGTAGGCTCGTCTAACAATAAGATATTTGTCTCACGGTTCATAAGTTTGCAAAGACGAACTTTTGCCTGCTCTCCACCACTTAATACCCGCACCTGACTCTCAATATGCTTTGTGGTAAGTCCGCATCTTGCAAGCGCTGCGCGCACCTCATACTGGGAAAAGGATGGGAATTCCTCCCAGATTTCTTCGATACAGGTATTTTTATTTTCTTCTTTAATCTCCTGCTCGAAATAACCAATCAAAAGATTTTCTCCCAGTTCCACAGAACCTTTTAACGGTGGAATAAGCCCTAAAATACTTTTTAGTAATGTTGTCTTTCCAATACCGTTTGCACCGACTAACGCAATCTTGTGACCACGCTCCATTGAAATATCAAGCGGTTTGGACAACGGCTCGTCATAGCCAATCACCAGACCTTTTGTCTCAAAAATGTATTTTCCAGGCGTTCTTCCTAACTGAAAACAAAACTCTGGCTTTGGACGCTCCGCTGCAAGTTCAATCACATCCATCTTATCTAACTTCTTCTGACGTGACATCGCCATATTACGGGTGGAAACTCTCGCCTTATTTCTGGCAACAAAATCCTTTAACTCACTGATTTCCTGCTGCTGTTTGCGGTAAGCTGCCTCTAACTGTGCCTTCTTGACCTCGTATACTTTTTGGAAGTTATCATAATCTCCCACATAACGGTTCAGTTCCTGATTTTCCATGTGGTAAATAATGTTGACAACCTCATTTAAAAATGGAATATCATGGGAAATCAAAATAAATGCATTCTCATATTCCTGCAAATATCGTTTTAACCAGTTGATATGCTCGACATCCAGATAGTTGGTAGGCTCATCTAACAACAGAATGTCTGGCTTTTCTAACAAAAGTTTGGCAAGCAAAACCTTCATTCGCTGTCCACCGCTTAAGTCGGTAACATCGTGTTCTAAGCCTAGTTCCATAAGTCCAAGCGCTCTTGCCACCTCTTCTACTTTTGCATCTATCACATAAAAATCATGTAAAGTCAAGGCATCCTGTATCACGCCTAACTCCTCCATCATCGCATCCATCTCATCCGGGTCAGCCTCACCTAACTTATCACAGATTTCGTTCATGCGTTCTTCCATCTCAAACAAATAAGAAAATGCGGATTTTAATACGCTCTCAATTGTCATTCCTTTTGTCAGCGTAGAATTCTGATCTAAGTATCCGACACGTACATTTTTAGACCATTCTACCTTACCCTCGTCCGGCATCAGTTTTCCGGTCACAATATTAAAAAACGTTGATTTCCCTTCCCCGTTTGCTCCAACTAACCCGATATGCTCTCCCTTTAGCAAACGGAATGACACATCATTGAAAATGGCTCGGTCACCAAATCCGTGTGTCAAATGTTCTACATTTAAAATACTCATTTGTATTCTTCTCCTCTGTCACATGGTTTTCTTCAAAAGTACAAGAATCATAACAGACTTTTGCCCATTCGTCAACGAATCTGTGTGGTATCCGCCATATAATCGTAGATTTGCTTGTAATTTCCGCGTTCCTCCCCACAGGTTGCTGTCTTATACTGCAATCCGGTACATTCCATCGTCGCAACCGAGTGGGACAAAAAATCATAGCGTTCTAAAAGCTCCTCTCCCCTTTCCCGATTCTCCCTTCCGGCATTTTTTAAATCTCTCCTTTCCTGATTCTCCCTTTCCATATTTTTTTCATTCATCTTTCCTTGTTCCTTTCCTATTTGTCACACATCTGTTTTCATACAAATTTTTTGAAATCCTTATTCTTTTTCCTGTTACGGACGAAGAATGGAAACGATTTCACCCCGTTCTTATTTTGTTATCGAATCCCTGGTTTTATGTATCTGCCCTTGAACCCGTGAATTTTATAAGCGCATTTTCTTACCTATAAAATACTCCAAAAGATTCCACAACCACAAAAAGTGGTTACGGGTTCGACTCCCATAACCACTTTTTCTAAAAATTCGATTCAAAATCTAATTCTTCATTCCAGGTTACTTATTCTGGATTATTTTCCTAAACCTCTTTGTTCTTTCCAAACATCTTCTCTGTCTTTTTGTAGACATGGAAGTATGCCGGGAATAGGAATGCATCTGCAAAAATCCAGGCTACCGGGCTGGCAAAGCACGCTGCAATAAATCCAAAGACCGGCACAAACGCGAATCCAACCAGTGCACGTGCGACCATCTCACATACCCCTGCTAGCACTGCCAGTTTGCTGTAACCCATTCCCTGTATTAAGAAACGGACAATATTGACAAATGCTAACGGAATGTAAAAGGCAGAGTTCCAAAACAGACAGCGC
The DNA here is from genome assembly GCF_001940165.2 of Roseburia sp. 831b. NCBI lineage: Bacteria > Bacillati > Bacillota > Clostridia > Lachnospirales > Lachnospiraceae > Roseburia > Roseburia sp. 831b. Next base: position 1,764,609 of record NZ_CP135162.1, read on the forward strand.
GCTGCATTTGCGATAACCTCTGGCTGCGCTCCATTGACAAAAAATCCTGCAAGATTTTTTCCAAAGACAGCAAGAACAACAAATGCAAGTAACGCATATCCGATTCCTAAAATCGAACAGGACTTCAATCCCTTCGAAACACGGTCTAATTTCTTTGCTCCGACATTTTGTCCACCATACGTTGCCATTGTAGAACCTAACGCATCAAACGGACTGCAGAAGAACATACTGATTTTTCCTCCGGCTGTCATCGCTGCTACCGCATTCGAACCAAGTGTATTTACCGCACTCTGTAAAATAACACTTCCGATTGCCGTAATGGAATACTGTAATCCCATCGGAATTCCCATTCCACATAAAGTTATCATATATTCCTTATTTACCGCACGTTCCTCATGGTTTGTCCGCAAATCTTTAAAATTCGCTCTAGAATATACCACGCATCCCACACCGGATACCGCCTGTGCTATTACAGTTGCAAGCGCTGCACCGGCAACCCCAATCTGAAACACCAGAATAAAAAGCAAATCCAAAAAGATGTTCAAAAAGGAAGCCAAAATCAAAAAGACGACCGGTGTCTTGCTGTCTCCCATTGAACGGACCACACTGGAAATCAAATTGTATAAATAGGTAACCGGTATTCCAAGGAAGATAATCACAATATATTGATAGGATGATTCCATAATATTGTCCGGAGTCTGCATCAAGTGCAGAATCGGACGGCAGAATGCAACGGTTAAAACCGTCATGATAATGGCAAAAATCCCAGACAAATACACCGCATTCATCATAAATTTACGCATGCCGCTAAGATCCCCCGCACCAAATTTGTGTGCAAGCGGAATCGCAAAACCATTGCAGACTCCCATACAAAATCCAATAATCAAAAAGTTTAAGGATCCGGTTGCCCCAACAGCAGCCAATGCATCCACACCCAGATAGCGTCCTACAATCAAAGTATCCACAAGGTTGTAGAACTGTTGAAATAAGAACCCAAATAATAATGGTACCGAGAAACCTAAAATCAGTTTCATCGGAGAACCATTTGTCATATCCTTTGTCATAGCTCTTATGCCTTTCCTTCTTCAAATATTGACGGCATTTTCGCGAATCACATCCGGACTAGATATCACTGCAATAGGTATCATATGTTTCAAAAAATGTGTTTGTCTCCATTTTTACCTGTGTCTCAAGTTCTAATGCATCCCATACCTTTTCATTCAAATAAGAGCCCTGTTTTTTGATGAACTCCTCATAGACATCATCGAACGCTTCCTTTTCACGTTTCTCAATGATGTTGACTTTGTTTGCATCGGTCAGTTCTTCATTGTACTTGTTGAGACATTTAATAAAATAATACCCGTTATCTGTTGAAATCATGCCGGATACTTCATCGTTTTCCAAATTGAACGCAACTTTTTCCACTTCTTTTGGCAAATCATCCCTTGCAATATTTAACTCGATGTTTCCACCCTCGTTGTAATTGCTTGCAACTGATGCGAAATCTTCTCCCGCAGAAAGTCTTGCCGCAGCCTCTTGTGCTTTGTCCTTATCGGTGATGTAAATCTGCATTGCCTCCATGACACGCGCCTCATCATCACTGACTTCCTCATTCACGCTTCCTGTCAGGGAATTGTACAGTTTCTGTGCCAGCGCATAATGCTCATAGTATGTTACAATATCACTCTGTGACACACCAAGGTAAGAAATCTCTTCCTTGGTCAAAGAATCATAATATTCCTTCGCAGCATTAGAAACCAGTTCCTCGTCCTCTTTGGATAACGAAAGATCTTCGGATTCCGCTAACAAGTCCATGCAGACAACTTTTGTCAGTTCCGAAAGTGTCACTTTCTTCACATAATCCTGCAGCGAATCTTCCTTTGTTTTTTCACTTAACAAATCAATTCCGTAGGTGTTGCCGTAGATATTCTGGTAATTTACCAGATAAACTTTCGCCTCATTTAAGGAACACGTTGCATTGCCAATGGAAAACACCTGCTTTCCACTTAAGTTTTTTGATACAACTACATCCGTTTTTCCAATCTGGCATCCTGTCAGTGCACTAGATGTCCCTATCACCAGTGCACAAAGCAATGCCACCCTTTTCTTTTTCTTTCTCATTTTCATAGCCATATTATTCCATCGCCTTTAGAATACTTCTCGCAACGGAAATTCCGTTTGCGGAAGCCTGCTGCAATCCTCTTGTTACAGATGCCCCGTCACCGATTGCGCGAAGTCCCTGGATGCTGGTCTCAAAGTCCTGATTTACCACAACCTTGTTGGAGTAGAATTTTACCTCCACACCGTAAAGCAAGGTTTCATCACTTGCAATACCAGGTGTTACCTTATCAAGTGCCATAATCATTTCCTCGATATCCACCATAATACGATGTGGGAATACCAAAGAAAGATCGCCTGGAACTGCATCCTTTAAGGTAGGAATCAGGTTGTTACGGCAAAGACGCTCCTCCGTGGTTCTTCTTCCACGCTTAAAGTCACCAAATGTCTGAACTAAAATCTTGCCATCGCAAAGCATATTGGAAAGCTGTGCAATCTGTTTTCCATATTCAATCGGTGTCTTAAACGGTTTCGTAAAGTTTTTGGATACCAAAAGTGCAAAGTTTGTGTTGTTTGTCTTCATGTCCTGGGATTTGTATGCATGGCCATTTACAACAGCTAAACCATTGTCATAGTATTCGGTTGCAACCTCACCGGACGGATTGGTACAGAATGTTCGAACCTTATCATCAAATGTCGGGGTATGATAAACCAGTTTTGCCTCATAAAGATTCTTATTGAGGAAATCCATAACTTCATCACGAACCTCAACACGAACGCCGACATCGACAGTTCCAACCTGTGTCTCGATTCCATGTTCTTTACAGATATGGGAGAACCAGTCTGCACCCTCTCGTCCGACACCGGATACGATTTCTTTTGCATAAAATGTCTCATCCTTATCGGTAACGATTCCCTTAGCAACACCATCTTCAATCAGGATATCCTTGACCATGGTGTTGAACTTCATCTCGACACCTTCTTCTAATAAATGCTCCTGAAGTCTTGCGTAAATCTTATATCCTTCCTCCGTTCCAAGGTGACGAATTGGACATTCGATTAATTTTAAGTTCGCATTGATTGCTTTTCGACGAATCTCACGAATTTCTTTTTCTTTATCCACACCATAAACCTTGGTGTCTGCTCCAAATTTCAAATAAATATCATCGGATTCTTTTAACAGTTCTACTGTTTTGTCATATCCTAAAATCTCCGGCAGATTTCCTCCGACATCCGGGGATAAGGATAATTTTCCGTCAGAGAATGCTCCTGCCCCTGCAAAACCGGTTGTAATCGAACATGGTTTACATCCGACACAGACCTTTGTTTTACGTTTTGGACATTGTCTGTCCTCAATTCTACGTCCTTTTTCCACCATTAAAATCTTTAAATCTTTGTTGGCATGAATCAATTCATACGCACAAAAAATACCGGAAGGTCCTGCTCCGATAATAATTACATCATAATTACTCATATTAATAACCATACCTTTCTTATGCCTCTACAATCAAATAACGACCACTCGGAAGTGCAAACACTTCTTCCTGTTCCTCTAAATCACCTAAACTCATTCCGCTGATGTCTGCACCTTCCTCCTTAAAGTATGCTTTTACTTCTTTTATGTTTTTGCATACGACCGCCATACAGTCCTCTAAAAACTCTTCTGCTTCTTCCTTTGAAGCTGCCACCTCTTCCGGGAAAAGTTTCAGCTGGTCTCTTAAAAATACCTCGATGCATTCCTCATCATACTGCTGCACGGAAATCACCTCACTTCTTACTTTATATTCAAATTACGGAGCCAACAGGCTCCTTTTGTAACGGTCTTTTCCAAAAATACGTTACGAACTATTTTACCACAAATAAAGATCAATTCCAAGCTTTTGAAGCTCTTTATATATCCTTGCAACCGGCAATCCGACCACATTGTTGTAGTCACCCTCAATTTTGTCAATATAGATGGCACATTTTCCCTGGATTCCATAAGAACCGGCCTTATCCATCGGCTCTCCTGTCGCAATATACCGGTTGATTTCAAGGTCCGACATCTCGCGCATAAAAACGGATGTTTTCTCATAGAACACCAGTTCTCCCGCTTTTCCACTTTTATCAATGAGAACCAGTGTCACACCGGTATAAACTGCATGCTCTCTTCCTGCTAAAAGGCGAAGCATCCGGTAGGCATCCTCTTCATCCTTTGGTTTGCCCAGTATCTCATCATCAACGGCAACCACAGTGTCTGCACCAATCACAAGCATATCCTGCGGTGTCATAATCTCCTGATGGTTCTTCTGGTAAGAAGTCAGATTTGCTGCCACCTCTTCCGCTTTTTGTCTTGAAAGTTCTTCCACCACCTCGGATGGGATTTTCTTTGTGATAACCTCTTCTCCCTTTGCCGGACAAATCTCAAATTCAATTCCAATCTGTTCTAATAATTCTTTGCGTCTTGGAGATGCTGACGCCAATATAATCTGACTCATTTTTCGCCTGACCTTCCTATCCAAAATCAATCTATTTCTGTTCTATCAACGCTTGTTCATTCCTACAAGTCTCTGTTACATTTTGTGACCTGTTTTCTTCCGACTTACGGAACCAGAATCAGCTTTCCAAGAGAAAACGAATAGATGAGTTTCTCCTTCACCGTTCCTCTTTTTCCATCCTCTGTCGTATAGATTCGCTCTAAACTCTCTGCGTAAAGCGCAAGCTGCGCCTGATAACGGTCTATTAATTCCTGCTCACTGTTCACACGGTCCGTCTTATAATCCAAAAGGACAATTCCATCCTCTTCCATCCAGAACACATCGATGATTCCCTGAATCAAAGTCAAATCATCTTCCTGTATTTTTGTCAGATTCTGTTCTGCATGTCCATGCTCCGTTTCGTCTCCAAAGCCAAATTTATTCAGTTCTTCCTCACAAAATCCCATGACAAACGGCTTCTCACGGTATAGCTGTCCCTTTTTTGCAGCCACGCGCATACGCATTCCGGTATCAGAATCTATAAACTGCTCTACCAGGTTTTGTTTTACCAAATCTGCCATATCCTTCGTCAGCTTTTCTTCCAGAAGGAGACGCTCTATCTGCTCTTTTACCGTATTCTGTGATGTAAAATCATAACATTCCATCACACGATGCACGGCAGTACCGCGAAGGGCTCCCTGATTGACTTCCTCGCTCTTAACTTCCTGCATGAATTTTGGCACATAGGAAACCGGTTCTTCTAAGAAAACCGGAACCGTCTCCTCCTGCTCTTCCTCAAATTTTTCACGCATTGCACGATGTTTCAGCTCAGAAACCGAGTATTTATTTTTTCGTGTGACATCTGTCTGCCTTGGATACCGGAACGAAAACCTCGCATCTAACTCTTTTACCTGTTCCGGCGGAACCGTTAAAATCTCCTCTTTCCGTTTGTCATAGCGTTCCTGTTTGTCTACCTGTGTGACAATCTCCTGCGTTACAAGCTCTGCCACCTCTACAAGCGTCACCGGATAACGTCCGTGATACTCATAAAGAGCAGGCAGAATCCAATCCAGATAACTTGTAGCACTCTCACGCTGTAAATAAGATAATGGCGCATGTTCGCTTTTTTCAAACACCTGGCACTCTGCCTGTGCACGGAAAGCTTCTAGCTTTGCACCTGCATCCTTTAAGCTTCCTGTTAAAATCAGCTTTTCCTTTGCTCTTGTAAGCGCAACGTAGAGGACACGAAGCTCCTCACCAAGATTTTCCATATCAATCTGTTTGGCAATCGAACGCTTTAAAAGAGTCGGTGATTTCAGTCTCCGGTTTCCATCCATAAAATCAAGACCTGCCCCATAAACCGGGTGCAGCACCATTTTACTGCGGACATCCTGCTTGTTAAAGTTTTTTCCAAGACCGGATACAAACACAATCGGGAACTCCAATCCCTTACTTTTATGGATACTCATGATGCGCACAACATCCTCATTTTCTCCAACGGTGTCGGCTTCTCCGAAATCAACGTCATATTTTTGCAATTCCTCTATATAACGGACAAAATGAAACAATCCCTTATAGCTTGTATTCTCGTAGGCAATCGCCTTTTCTAATAACATCGCAAGATTCGCTCTTCTGCGCTCTCCGGCCGGCATCGCTGCAGCATAGTTTCCATACCCTGTTTCCTTTAACAGAATTTCAATCAGATTATGAATCGGCGTATCCGGTACAAGCGCACGAAGGTTCTGATAGCAGTTCCAGAATTTTGCCAGTTTTTTCTCCCATTCTTCCAAAGTCTCACCGGAATTATCGGAATTGTTAGAATTTTCAAGTTTGTTTTGAATTTCCTGACATTTTTTTAAAACCGCTACATGGAAAAGCTCCTCTTTGTATGCAAGACGAATTTTGGCAAGATCTTCTTCTCCTAATCCACAGATTGGTGAATATAGTACCGCTGTCAGCGGAATATCCTGCATCGGATTATCTAAAATTTTTAGCATACTAAGCACAACCTGCACCTCTGTCGCAGAAAAATATCCGGTTGCTGATACCGTGTGTGCCGGAATTCCTTCCTCCGCTAACACTTCCGCAAAACGGTCTGCCCAGCCATTTAAGCTGCGAAGCAAAATCACCATATCGCGGTAATGTGCCAGGCGAAGTTCTCCCGTCTCCTTATCTGTCACAAGCTGCTCCTCTAACAGACGCTTGATACGCTTGGCTAACACTTTTGCCTCTAAAATCTTTTTGTCTGAATAGTCCGTGTCCTCTAACAGTTCATCCTGGCTGTCTACCAAAAGAAGCTCCGGCGCAAACTGCTTTGATTCCGGGTAAGATGCGCCCGGATAAAGTGCCGCATCCGCGTCATACTGCACATTTCCAAGGTCTCTTGCCATAATCTTATAAAAGATGTCATTGGTATAATCTAGAACTTCCTCACGGCTTCGGAAGTTCTTATGTAAGTCGATACGCTGACATTTTGCATTCGCCTCATCTTCTGGATGCAGTGGATACAAATCGTATTTCTCCATAAAGATTTCCGGGCTTGCCAGGCGGAAACGGTAAATACTCTGCTTGACATCTCCGACCATGAACATATTATTCTGCCCTTTTCGTTTTCTTGAAATGGAGGACAAAATAGATTCCTGTACTTGGTTACTATCCTGGTATTCATCGATCATAATCTCCTCGAACATCTCACAGAATTCATCCGCTGTCTTTCGCAATTCCTTCGTGTGCTCATCGACAAAAATCTGGAGTGCAAAATGTTCCAAATCACTAAAATCCACCAGATTTTTCTCTCTTTTCTTTGCAGCAAAAGCATCGGAAAACTCAAGGGTCAGACGCACCAATTCTTCTGCCATCGGACGGGTCTTTTGTAACTGCTCGATTGTATTTTCCATTGTCGTGTAAAAATACTGCTTCTTTAACTTCGCCGTCATATCCTTGACCTGCTGACGAAGCGCCTTTACCTGCTCCTGTTTTTCGACATCCCCGGTAAACTTTTTCCTGGAAAGTGTCTCATAAGAAATCTGTCCGATGCACTCTCCTATCTCCGTAAACGTTTTCGCTTTTTCCAATCTCTGATACTGCAAAAGGTCGCTCTGGATTGCACTTTCGTACATAAACGGCCCATCTTCTGCCCTCGTCAGCAAAAGTGCCTGCTCTAACAGCTTTACCATATCACTACAAATGTAGTTGATATTCCTTGTTAAAAGCCGCAGCCAGAATGCTTCATTTAACGCTTTTTCATCCTCGATTTCGTAGCCAGATGCGCATTTTTCCAGCCATTCTTTTGGCCACGGATAACTTCTGGAAAAAGAAAACAACTGTAAAATCATGTCATTTAATGCATCATCGCTTCTTCCAGACGCATACCCTTCCACAAAATCATGGAATTCTTTCCGGTTTTCGCTGTAATTGCGTTCTAATACCTTCTTTAAGACATCTTCCCGCAAAAGTTTTAACTCACCTTCGTCTGCAATGCGAAAGTTTGGCTCTAAATCGATTTCGTGAAAATGATTTCGGATGACATAAAGACAGAAACTGTCGATTGTTGTAATCTGCGCATTGTGAAGCAGGGTAAGCTGCCGCTGCAGATGCTCATCCTCTGGATTTTCACCAAGTTTTTTTTCAATTGCAACACCAATACGCTCTCTCATTTCCGCCGCTGCTGCATTGGTAAAGGTTACAATCAATAATCTGTCAATGTCCACCGGATTCGTTTCCGACGTGATTTTTTGTATGATACGTTCTACCAGCACAGCCGTTTTACCGGAACCTGCTGCCGCAGATACTAAAATATTTCGATTTCGAAGGTCAATGACCTTTTGCTGTTCGCTTGTCCATGAAACGCCCATTTACTCATTCCCCTTCATTTTTGCTAAGATATCGCTCTCTTTTCCAATCTTTTCCAACCGATGGTACTCATACCCCGGAAGCCTTGGGTCAAACTCACAGATGGTATGATACGGGCAGTAATCACATCCACTTTTTTGCTCCATCTGGTATGGATAAACCGCTACGTCACCCTCATAAATCTTTTGCCCGGTCTTTCGGATTATCTGGTTTACATAATCTGACATTATCTGAAAATCCTCCGTGCTTGCCACTTTGGAAGTTGCCTTTAGGGAACCATCCGTTTTCGTTGCAACCGGAATCACGGCAGAGCTTCCACTGAAATCTGCATCCATCTGCCTGTAAATATCTGGATTTTCATTCACCAAACCATTCAGTTTTAGCTGTTCTAAAACAGCCCGTCGGATTTCTTCTTCGCTTTCTAATCCGCTTCCTTCTACCATCGGGTTCGTCACGTGATAATAGAAGATACCTGCTGGCTCCACCTGCTTCTTCCGATACTTCTTTTGCATCATCTCCATCGCAGTGTTCAAATACACAACCAACTGTAATTGCAGCCCGTAATACAGGTTTAAAAGAGAAAAACTGGTGTTTCCTGACTTATAATCGATAATTTTCACATACACCTTATCCTCTGTCTCACAAAGGTCAATTCGGTCAATTCGACCCTTCAACTGCATTTTTTCCTCTTCGCTCAGAGTAAAATGAACGGCATCTAGTTTTCCGGCGCGTTCAAACGATACCTCAAACTCACTTGGCACAAAATGTCCTTTTTGCACCTGCACCGTAAGCGCCCATATCGTACGTTTTATCGTCTCTCTCATACGATTCAGCAAGTATCCATTTCTGGCATCTTCAAATACCTGCACCTGCTGATTCTTTAAAATCGCATCATCCATACAGGTGGTAATGAAACGCTCCTGTTCCTCTGGTGCAATCTCAGACCAGCTTCTTCCAGTCTCTTTTACCTTTTTGGCGTAAGCCTCTAATGCATCGTGATAGATATTTCCCATATCCACACTTGCAAACTGGTGTTCTTCTCTTTCCTGTAACCGCAAACCATAATCTAAATAATGTGCAAACGCACACGCCGCAAAACGCTCTAACCGTGTGACACTATTGGTCAAAACAGAACCATATAATGCCTTTACGACCGCTTTTGAGATTGGTTCCGCTTCGTAAGACTTACAGTTTGCACTTAGCAGACGTTCCACCTCTTTTTGATAAGCGGGATTGGATAAATACCAGTTTGCCAATGTTCTCCACGCCTCTGACGGCTCCTCTTCCCATAATCCTTCCAGCAAAAAATTTAGACTGCTCTTTGGTGTCACCAAAATCGCTTCTTTTTCCTGATCAATCTCTTTCACTGTCAGATTTTCAAACATACCAAGCAGCGTTCCAATCAGATAGGAACGTCTCATTGCCTTTCCATCCGCATTCACCTTCGAATAAGTGACGTACAGATGTCTGGATGGTTTGGTCAGATTCAGATACAAATAAAACTTCTGGATGAAAACGCGCTCCCTCGCACCAGGTGCAAGTTCCATCGCATGTTCTGCCATCTTCTCGCGCTCAAACTGGGAAATAATGCCTCCCATATTTGCAGCTTTTGGAACAATTCCATCATTTACCCCAACAAAAAAGAGAACCTTAATATGATTTAATCGGGTTCGCTCGATATCTCCCACCAAAATCTTGTCGTTACCGGGTGGGATAATTCCAATTTTTGCCGCTTCAAAGCCTGCATCCAAAATATCGGAATATTCCCCAACGGTTAGCTGCTCCTCACCAAGCAGGGAAACAATCTTATCCAAAAGATCCATCACAATCTTATAAATCTGTGCATACTCTTTTGCCTTCGCCAAATCCCCGGCCTGCTCGTACTCTTCCTGTTTATCCTTTAACTGTCTTTCCACCTCTAAGGAAACAAGAAGCTGATAAAGCGCCTTCGTCATATCCAGCGTATTACTGTCTTTTTTCTTCAGCTCCTCATAAAATGGAAATAGCAGTGCGATAAGATGTTCTCTCGTTGCATTTAAGGCATCCAAATCTTCTTTTCCATTTCTCGATACGGCCCTCCAGACGGTGCTATAACGCTTTGCCCCACGGATACCTTTTGCAATCACATAATTCTCAAGTGCATCAATCTCCGCTGTCTCTATCCCGCTTAACCCACTTCTTAAGAACCGGAATACGCTCTCATAGGAGAAATCAGACTCCACCACCTCTAGGGCTGCGCGGATAAACTCTGTCAGCGGATGAAATAAAATATTTTTGGTCTGGTCAATGAAATACGGAATCTCATATTTTTCAAAAATTTCCGGCACATAGTTGGCATAAGTTGCAACATCACCGGTTACCACCGCAATCTCTTTATAACAATAAGACTCTTTTCGCACCAGCATGGCAATCTCTTTTGCCACAAAATCAAGCTCTTCCTTTGGATCCTTACAGGAAAAAATCTGTACTTCATCCTTCTTCTGGCGAAACCTTGCGTGCTTTGGACGAAACAGATTCTGCTCCATAAAATAAAGCCCCGGTGCCTCCTTATAACGTAAGACTGCCCCCTTATCTAACACAACAGGGTCTAATACCGCAATCTTTTCCTCGCCCGCAATGGTAAGAAGTGTTGCAATGGTCTTTTTGCTCATGGAAAAAAGTTCCTGCATCCCCCTGCAATGATAAAAATCTTCTTTTGCATCAATCGTTACCGTCACAAGCACCTTGGACGCTAACTTTAACAATACCCCAAACAGCTGGTTCTGAATCGGTGTAAATCCCGTAAATTCGTCAAATACAATCACACTGTCCCTGATAATCTCTGACTCTTTTGCCACGTCACAAAGTAACGATAATACCTCTTCTGCCGTAATGTAGCGCCCACGCAAAAATTCGCTAAAGCCCTGATACATCACAAGCACATCCTGTAATTTTAGGCGTAGATTTTCCGCCAAATCTTCCTGATGAATAAAATCTTGCAATGCTTCCGGTGAAATATTATACTGGGTCAGCTCTGAAATCAGTGATTTCACCTCACTGATATAACCCATTTTATTCATATTACCGCCTAATACACAAAGATTTTTCTGCTTTTCGGCTGCCACCTTGCGGAGTACCAAATTTTTACCGGTCTCTTCTAATACCACAAGATTCTGTTTTCCAAGTTCGTCAAACACACGGTATGCAAGGCGCGCAAAACTAAGCACGTCTACATTCATAATCGCATGATTTTCCTGCAAGCGTACCAGCTCCCTTTGTGTCTGCATGGTAAACTGTTCCGGCACAATAACAAGATAATTTTGTTTTGGATTCTCCTGTGCTTCTTTTAAAATCTGCTGGTAGAGATAACTCGATTTTCCACTACCAGAATTGCCTAAAATAAATTGTAATGACATATTTTTCCCTTTTATTCCTCAAATTGAAAAGCCGGGCCTAAATTACCTTCTTTCAGATGCTGTCTGCATAAAGCAATGTAGGAATCATTTCCGCCTAATACAACCTGAGCCCCTTCTCTCACAATTCCATGTTCATTGAATCTGGCATTACATTTTGCCGCCTTTCCGCACCAGCAGACTGTCTTGATTTCTTCAATCTCATCTGCCCATGCAAGAAGCCACATGCTTCCCGGGAAAAGTTCATTTCGAAAATCTGCACGAAGCCCATAACAGATAACCGGAATATGCAGTTCGTCCACAATATAGGTCAAAAACTCTACCTGTTCTTTGCTGCAAAACTGTGCTTCATCCACAATCACACAGTCATAGGCCTTCAACTGTTCATCTGTCATTTCAAGAAGCTCCTCAGTCCAGATACAGTTTCTTTTTAGTCCCATACGGGATGAGACAATCTTTTCCCCGTCCCTGGTATCTGTTGCCGGTTTTGCAAGCAGGGCGCGTTTGCCACGCTCCCTATAATTGTACTCCACCATCAGTGCATTTGCTGTCTTTGAACTTCCCATCGCTCCATAGCGAAAATATAACTTTGCCATTTTTCTATCTTCCTTACCTATAAACTATTGCGCATATTCTGTAATTGATTCAGCGTATTCTGAACCTGAAGTTTCACATTCGAAAGGTTCTGCTGTGTTTGCTTGATTCTTGACTGTACCAGCGCATCCACTAAAAAATTATCAAAACAAATGTCCAAAAATTTGGTCACTCCGTCATCCACTCACAAAACCTCCTCCTAGCATATCCCAGATTCCAAATCCTCTAGCACTGCTAAGGTGACTTTCTGCCTCACAAATTGCCTGATAGGCTCTCTGTCCCGCAAAAATTGCTTCGTCAATTTCTCTTATCTGCTCTTCTCTTGTCATGTTCTTCCCCCTATAAGATTCCAACCGCTTCCTTTGCAAGGCGGTCTGCCTCTTCGTTTCCTTCTACACCGGAGTGCCCTTTTACTTTTACAAAATGAATCTGAATCTTATCCTTTACAGATGCCATATAATCGTGGTACGCTATCGTTCCTTTTTTATTGCGTTTCCATAACCCAAGTGCCCACATCTCAATTCCGAGATAATCATAATATATGGTAATTTCTTTTTTCCCAAGTTCGATTGCTTTTTGAACGGCTGCCATACTTCCAAGCACTTCACCTGCCACATTTCGCATCGCTGCCATCTCTTCATCCGTTCCACTGCCCTGAAGCACAATGCGCTCGTTACCATCCTGTAAAAAGCCACCATAACCGTACGTCTTTGTTGCGATGTTAAAAGAACCATCCACAAAGGCAAAAACCTGTGGCAATTTCTCTGTTACATAAGAGGGCGCTGCACCTGTCTGTTTCTTTGCGATACTTTCCTGTGTGCTTTCCGACTCTTTCCTCTTTTGGCAGGCGTCTCCTACAAACTGTTCTGCCTCTTTTCTCGTCTTAAAACTCTTATATTGTGCTCCCGGATAGCCGTCGACATTTCGTTTGCACGCCTCCCAGCTTTCATAAATTCCCGGAGTCTTTCCTTTTCTTACTGCATAAAATTTGGATGCCATATTTTCACCTGTTACTGTTGACTTAACTGATCTTTATATTTCTGATACAAGTCCTGCACTTCCTGCTTTTCTTCCTCTGAAAGATTATCTTTTACATATTCTTTCAGTCCCGCTGTATCGCCACTTTTCAAATAATCGGCTGCCTGTGAGACTGTCTCCTGCGATAAATTGTTTTCTACAATCTCTTTTACCGTCTCTTTGTCTGCCTCATCCATACTGTTATAAATATCTGATGCGGTCAGATTTCCATAAACGGCGGTGTCTGCACCGATTTTTTCATCCAGAAGTTTTTCTACCACAACCTCTGCTGCCTTATCTTTGACTTTGTTTGTTATCTGATCTTTTAAAACAAATCCAACTATTACTACAATTAATACAATTCCTAAAAATATTTTTAGTCCCAAATGTCTTTTTCTTCTTCTCTTTGCTGCCATAATGTCTCCTTTCAACTAGCAAATCTTTATTCCTGCTCACCTAACACTTTTTTCATATCCGGTGGCATCGGTGCGACAAATTCCATCTGCTGCCTTGTAATCGGATGTGGAAAACTTAGCCGGTATGCGTGAAGCGCCTGCCTGTTAATGTACTCCATATCCGGATTGTAAAGATAATCTCCAACCAAAGGATACCCTAGATACTGCATATGTACACGAATCTGATGGGTTCTTCCTGTCTCAAGTTCCAACTGAATCAGACTATGTCCGTTCACCTGCTTTATCACCTGGTAATGGGTCACGGCACGCTCCCCGTTTTCAAAATCCACAACACGCTCTAGACAGGAACTTTCCTTTCTTGCAATTGGTGCATCGATGGTCCCTTGTGATGGTAACACGTTTCCCCTTACGATTGCAAGGTATTGTCGATGAATTCCTTCTGCTTGTAATCCATCCATGGATTTTGCTGCTACCATCTGGCTTAATATGGCACCACTTACCATATTTTTTGCGACAATCGTAAGACCGGAAGTATCCCGGTCCAAGCGGTTAATACAGCGGTAAACAAACGGTTTTCCCTGCTTTTTAAAATACCAGGCAAGCGCATTTCCAAGCGTATTGTCGTGATTATGCATAGACGGATGAATCGGCATTCCTGCTGCCTTATTAATCACCATCAAATCTTCATCCTCATAGACAATATCAATCGGAAGTTCCACCGGAAGAATCTGATCCGAGCCTTCTTTTTCATTGACCCTTACTTCTAACTCGTCTCCATCCTGCAAAACATAATTCTGGTAAACAGCTCTTCCATTGACCCAGACGCTCTGTTCATCCTTTTTTAAGTGCACCCGCACCGGCGCAGAAAATCCCTGTGTCTTTAGAAATCCACTGATTTTCTGCCCCGGCATTGGATTTTGTATTGTAAAATGAAATATTCGTTCCATACTATAACTCCCTGTAAGAAATCTGATATTCAAACACTTTCATCCGCTTATCCGCAACCCTATCTATAAGTTCCTTTGCCGGATTATTTAAGCAAATAATCCCATACACTTTTTTCCCTTTAAATTTCTCGCTTTTTTCAAACCAGTCAAGATACTGGACCGTCTGCTCATAGGCATCATCATAACCACTATCTTTCTTTAACTCAACTACATATAAATTTCCGGCATCATCTTCACAGAATAAATCAATCCTGCCGACCGGAATTCTATACTGACGACCATATTCACCTTTTCGTTTATACACTTTAAGGTTCATGCCAAATACAGACTGTCCACTTTCCATTCTTGCCGTCAGTTCATCCTCCAACAACTTTTCATTGGAAAACTGCTGTCGCTTTACCCCTATGTCTATTGCATGCTTTTCTGTACTGTCAGCATCATCAAAATCAAGATTCACAACCTCATCGTTTTTCCTTAATCGTGCATTATGGTTCTCGAGTTTTTTCACTCTGTCCCGTATGGCTTTTGAAATCTTAAACTCACCAGAATTTACAAATTTCTTTGCATCTGCATTCCTGCCAAGTGCTACCAGAACACGCACATAATTATTGGCTGCACATGGCAAATCCTTCTTTTCCTCCAGACATTGCCGGAATATTTTCCCTGCTTCTAAATATTTTTTCTGTTTATACAAAGAGTATCCTAAGTTGTTCAAAGTAAACGATACATCTGGAGCAAGTTCATAACTCATACGATAATAGTGCTCTTCCTCCTTGTAATTTTTAATCTTGCCACTAGACCATGCTAACATCCAATAAATATCCGCCATGGAAAAATAATACTCCTCTGTGACTCTTTCAAAACAGGCAATTGCATTATTCCACATCGACATATTGTAATAGGTATATCCAAGCATTTCATTTGGAGATTTATAATTAGGATACTTCTGGAGAAACGATGACAGGGCATCTGCCACAACATCATTATCGTTGCTGCGATAATACAATGTTACCAAATCACAAAACTCAGGTATCCCAGCTTCAGACTTCACACTTTTTACTTCTTCTATTCCAAAATCCCAGACTTCACTCGGCGCATTTTTAAACGGAACCAAAAAGGAATCCAACACCTCATCCTCATTGAAAGCTTCTTTCTTTTGTATTTCCGCACACATTTTATGTATACAATTCTTGCATTTTCTATATTGCTTTTTCAGGTAATAATAAAACGCCCAGAAAAAGTAACTATCCTGATTTAGTTTCTCGATATTATCGCAAACCAGTCCAAGCAAAGAATCATTACTTGCAGCCAATGACTCGTCATACTTATCAAGCTCCTCCGTTGTCACCACAACTACCAAATCTTTGCAGAATCTTCTTCGTAACATCTGAATTTGAGGGTGACTACGCATAACATCTAATTTTGCAGAGATTTCATCAAATGACATCGTATCTGGAAATTCTTTTTCGTAAAATTCATCGATAACATTCTGTTCTTCCTCTGTCATTCAACTACCTCCATTCCAAATGTTCTATGATTTCTATTATAGATTATAATTAAAGTTTTTGCAAGAACGTATGTTCTGTTTTCATTAAAAAATATGCACTGTACCATAAAAAGACAAAACATTAGAGCCAGTCTTTCGACTGACTCTCCCCTACCCCAAAGAATATTATATTTTATAATCCATTCTTTATCCTTGTTTCTTTCAATGCTATTTTAGCATCCTTTACCTGACATGCCTTTATCTGTTTTTCAGAAATTTCAATATCCTCATACATATCGTCATTCCTTGTAGCTGACTTATAAATCCCAACTTCACTCTTTATATCAAACATTTCGCATCCTGCCCATCATATAAAAATCGTCTCACTTCCATAATCTTGTCATCACCCTCATCATCTATGACAACATAATAAACCACAAAGTTTTTTACATAAATCCTATAATATGGGTAGCGTCGCTCTCTAAAAGAATGATATGGTTCAAATGATTCTGCCACAGGCTGGCGTTCCAATAATGCCCTCTCAACCTCATCCAATAAATCATTGGCAGCTTTGACATTATGCAGCTTCTCTGCGATATATACAATCTTCTCCTCTAAATCTTCATAAAACAATGGCAGATAACGCAATATATATTTTGTATCAGCCATCTATCCTCCTTCTCAGATTAGCAAAAACTTCTTCATGTGTATATCTTCTATCATCTTCCTCGGCATATTTATCAGCCTTATCAAGAGCTGCATCAACACCATCTGTTAATCTTGAATATGCTTCCAGACTAAGTACTACCATTGCTCCATAACCATTTTTTGTCAAATATACTGGTTCACCACATGCAACTGCTTTTTCCACATCAGGGAATTTATTTCTTAAATCTGAAACAGGTCTAATTTGTATCATATATGAACCTCCTTACAATATTTATCATAATTTTATCAAAATGTTATCTTCATTCATATTATAACCTGTTCATATTGCTTTTACAACCTATTTTTATAGCCACCCCATGAGCTTTTGGAATCATTTTTTTACCTGAAAACTACATAAAAACCCATAGTCAATCAAAGGCTGCCGTTTTAAAAATGCTTTCTATGTTATATGTCAAAAAACGGTCTTTTGACTATGTCAAAGACCGTTTTTCTTTTCCTATTTTATTCCATTCATATATCCAGTCACTTTTTCAAAAACCAGTAAAATCAAACTCTTAATTATCCTGCATCTTTGCAAGCTTCTTCGCCTGGTCTTCTGCAATACAAGCATCGATAATTTCCTGGATATCTCCATTCATAATCTTATCTAACTTGTAAAGTGTCAATCCGATTCTATGATCCGTTACACGTCCCTGCGGGAAGTTATAGGTACGAATCTTCTCAGAACGATCTCCGGTACCAACCTGGCTCTTACGAAGTTCTGCTTCTGCATCATGCGCTTTCTGCTGCTCAAGGTCATACAACTTGGTACGCAAAAGAGCAAATGCTTTCGCTTTATTCTGAATCTGGGATTTCTCTGTCTGACTGTAAATAACAATACCCGTTGGCATATGTGTCAAACGAACCGCAGAGTCTGTGGTGTTGACACACTGTCCACCTGCTCCTGAAGAACGGCAGACATCGATACGGATATCTTTATCGTCAATGACAACGTCTACTTCTTCTGCTTCCGGCATCACGGCAACCGTAATGGTTGAAGTATGGATTCGTCCACCGGATTCTGTCTCTGGAACACGCTGTACACGATGAACACCGGATTCATATTTCATTACGGAATAGGCACCCTGTCCAGTAATCATGAAGCTGACACTCTTCATACCACCAATTCCGATTTCTTCACATTCCAAAACTTCTACTTTCCATTTTCTGCTCTCTGCATAATGAACATACATTCGATAAATCTCTGCTGCAAAAAGTGCTGCCTCATCTCCACCGGCACCGGCACGAATCTCGACGATAACGTTCTTGTCATCGTTCGGGTCTTTTGGAAGCAATAAGATTTTTAATTCATTCTCTAATTCTTCCATGCGCGCTTTTGCTTCATTTAATTCCTCTTTCGCAAGCTCACGCATCTCTTCATCGGACTCCTCTTCTAACATTGCTAAAGAATCCTCGATATTTTGTTTGCACTGCTTGTATTCTTTATATGCATTTACAATTGGAGTTAACTCACTCTGTTCCTTCATCAGACGGCGAAAACGATCCGGATTGGATGCAACATCCGGCTCACTCAACTCGCTCATCAATTCTTCCAGACGAATTTGGGTATCTTCTAAATTTTCAAACATAAAACTAACCATGCCTTTCTAAAAAAAACTACTTACTACTCTATTTTCTGCCAATTACAACACGATCTAACCCGGCCAGGTCTTTTACCACCTGCACCTCGTAAAATCCTGTTTCCCTTAACATTGTTGTCACATCATTTGCCTGCTCACAGCCAATCTCAAACAAAAGATAACCACCATCCTTCAGATGGCTGCCGCACTCTGCCACAATTTTGCGGTAAAAGAACAGTCCGTCCTCTTTTCCATCTAACGCCTCTAACGGTTCAAAGCTGCCAACTTCCGGCATCAGCTTCGGAATCTCGGCTGTTGGAATATACGGTGGGTTCGATACAATCACATCATACACGCCTGTTACATTATCAAACAGGTCACTCCGCTCAAAATTAACCGGAACTTCATTGGACTTTGCATTTTCTTTTGCCACATTCAGTGCCTGTTTGGAAATATCAACGGCGTACCCCTCTGCAGATGGCACATTTTTAATAATGCTAATAATGATACAGCCAGAACCGGTACACATATCAAGTACCTTCATATCCGGCTGGATTTTTTTAAGTGCCTCCTCGACAAGCGTCTCGGTGTCCTGACGGGGAATCAGTACACTGCTGTTCACCTTGAATTTCAGCCCCATGAACTCCTGTTCTCCCACAATGTACTGCAGTGGAATATGTTCCGTCCTTTTTTTGAGTACAATCTCATATTCTTTTTGCTGTTCCATTGTAATATCCTCACCCATATGAAGATAATAAAACTGGCGGTCCACCTTACAGGCCATCTCAAAAAGCAGCCAGGCATCCACCTTAGCGTCTGCGATTCCGGCAAGGTTTAACACCTTTTCTCCATTCTTTACAGCTTCCTGATATGTCATGTCTGTCACTTTCCTTCTTGTCTGATTTCTGTCACATAGCTTCTCCAGTCAAAAACTGCCTCAACGGAAGCGATTCCAACCTCAATCATCTCATCATCCGGTTCCTTTGTCGTTAAATTCTGAAGCCACAGTCCCGGTTTACTCAAAAAATTAACCACTGCATTATCGCTTCTTCCTGCCAACCGGATAAATTCATAGGAAACGCCTGCAATAACCGGTATCAATACCAGTCTGAGTACAAGTCTTAAAACTCTTGAATCCACACGGATAAACATGAAAAAGAAGATACTGACAATCATGACAATCAGCAGGAAACTGGTTCCACAGCGTTTGTGTTGTTTTGAGCTCTTTCTCACATTTTCAACCGTAAGGTCCATACCGTGTTCAATGCAGTTGATGCACTTATGTTCTGCACCGTGATACATAAAAACACGCCTGATGTCCTCCATCAACGAAATGACTGCTACATAACCAATAAAGATAGCCAGCCGCAAAATACCCTCAATCAATGCAATCAGCATCTGCGAATCGGTTATCTTTTGAAAAAGCAAAGAAATATAATAAGGAATCAGCATAAAAATAACAATCGCCATCAAGACAGAAAAGACAAGGGTTCCTCCCATCATTGCCTTTTCCGATGCCGTCTGTTTTGCTTCCTTTTCTTTGCTCTTTTCCCTATCCTTTTCACCTGGTTTCTTCTCATCCTCTTCCTCAAAAAAAGAAGCGGAAAACATTAACGTCTTCATTCCAAGTGTCAACGATTCTATAAAACTAAAGACTCCCCGCAAAATCGGGAAATTTCTTATTTTCTTATTCTGAATGATTCCGTCGTACTCCGATACTTCTACGACAATCTCGTGGTCCGGCTTTCGAACTGCAACTGCATATTTGTCCTGATTTTTCATCATGACACCCTCCATTACTGCCTGTCCGCCAATGCCTGAATATCTCATGCAGATATGCCCCTTTCCACACTTTTTCTTTTTCAAAAAAAGGTTGAGATTTATCAAACCTCAACCTTACTTGTAAATCACATTCTATTTACTGAATACCATATTTCTTATTGAACTTATCAATACGTCCATCAGTTCTGCTAGCCTTCTGCTGACCTGTGTAGAATGGATGACATTTTGAACAAATTTCAACGTGAATGTCCTGTTTTGTAGAACCTGTAACGAATGTGTTACCACAGTTACATGTAACAGTTGCCTGATAATAATCTGGATGGATTCCTTCTCTCATGATTTTCACCTCTTCTAATTTCTTATCGTTATTTATAGTACCGCTTGTTTCCTATCTTCTTTGTACCCGTATGCCCGATCCGCATATGGCACTGAAAGCAGAAGATAAACACGATTGATCCTCTTAGAGGGTCTGCGTTGCTGAAACGCTTCAACATCTACCTTGTAAATGTCACATCCCGATAAACAGCTTATTTATTGTAACATAGCACCAGCGGGAATGCAAGTAATTTTTATAAAATACGGTTCTTTTTCACCATATTGATATATTCGTAATTATTTTTCGTTCTCGCAAACATATTCAAAATATTTTCAACGGCATCATCTGTGCGCATTCCATTGATGGCTTTTCGCATAATATCGACCGCTTCCTGCTCCTGCGCATCCAATAATAAGTCTTCTCTTCTGGTTCCGGATTTTACGATATCGATTGCCGGGAAAACACGTTTTTCCGATAATTTGCGGTCTAAGACAAGCTCCATGTTACCGGTTCCTTTGAACTCTTCGAATACAACATCATCCATTTTGCTTCCGGTGTCAACCAGCGCTGTTGCTAAAATGGTAAGGCTTCCGCCCTCTCTCATGTTACGCGCCGCACCAAAGAAACGCTTTGGCATGTGAAGCGCTGCCGGGTCAAGACCACCGGAAAGCGTTCTTCCGCTTGGTGGAACGGTAAGGTTATAGGCTCTTGCAAGTCTTGTGATACTGTCTAACAGAATCATGACATCTTTCTGATGCTCTACAAGACGTTTTGCACGCTCGATTACCATCTCTGACACTCTCTTATGATGCTCTGGCAGTTCATCAAACGTAGAATAGATTACTTCCACGTTATCTCCCTCGATTGCCTCCTTGATATCCGTAACTTCCTCTGGCCGTTCATCAATCAAAAGGATAATCAGATGCATGCCAGGATTGCTGATTTTTACCGACTTGGCAATCTCTTTTAAAAGGGTTGTCTTACCGGCTTTTGGCTGGGAAACAATCATGCCTCGCTGTCCCTTACCAATTGGAGATACCAGATCGGTAATACGCATTGCAACACTGCATCCCGGATGCTCTAACCGGATTCTCTCATTTGGAAAAATCGGTGTCAAATCTTCAAAATTCTTTCTTTTCTGTGCAACAGAAGGATGAAATCCATTGACGCTTGTCACATATAAAAGTGCAGAAAATTTCTCCTGCTGGGAC
The DNA here is from genome assembly GCF_001940165.2 of Roseburia sp. 831b. Lineage (NCBI taxonomy): Bacteria > Bacillati > Bacillota > Clostridia > Lachnospirales > Lachnospiraceae > Roseburia > Roseburia sp. 831b. The sequence continues at coordinate 1,786,424 of NZ_CP135162.1, forward strand.
TTCACTCTGGTATTTCCACTGATAATATCTCCTGTTTTTAAATTGAATTTTCGAATCTGGGAAGGGGAAACATAAACATCATTCTCTCCCGGCAGATAATTCTCACAGCGGATAAAGCCGTATCCGTCCGGCATAACTTCCAAAATACCGTTTGCCATGATGCCGCTGTCCAAGTTATCCTGACCATGCGGATTTGACTGCTGTTCACGTGTCTCCTGGCTGCGAGGATTTGACTGCTGTTCACGTGTCTCCTGGCTGCGAGGATTTGGCTGCTGCTCACGTGTCTCCTGGCTGCGGGAATTTGACTGCTGTTCACGCGTCTCCTGTCCACGATGATTTGCCTTGTGCTCGTGATGTTCCCTTTCCTGTGTGGACTTTTCTTCCTGTCCTGATTTTACTGTCTGCACTTTGGATTCCTTTTCTTTTTCATCCAGTTCCAGCATACGGTCAATTAAATCCGCTTTTTTCATGGAAGAAATCCCTTTTATTCCCCTTGCTTTCGCTAAGTCGCGTAGTACGGTCAAAGAAAGGCTTTCATATTTTTCTCTCATTCAATTTCTCCTTTATCTTAACATTATCCTGGGAATTCTGTCTGAATTGACGAAACGATTTTTCAGTAACGGTTATTATACACCTATTTTTCAAAAATAGAAACCCCTAATTTTCTTGATTTGTTTTTTTAGAAATGGTATCATTACGTTGTTGCATTAAAATAGGAAATAACTAGGAGCGGATATTATGGACATGAAAGAAAAAGCCATCCAGGCACACAAAGAATGGAATGGGAAATTAGAAACTGTTGCAAAATCAAAAGTAAACTCCCGTGAAGACCTTGCAATCGCCTATACACCAGGTGTTGCAGAGCCTTGTAAGATTATTGCAGAAAATAAAGCCGAAGCTTACAACTATACGATAAAGGCAAATACCGTTGCCGTTGTCTCCGACGGAAGTGCCGTACTTGGTCTTGGAAACATCGGACCATACGCTGCCATGCCGGTTATGGAGGGAAAATGTGTTCTTTTCAAGGAATTTGGAAATGTCAATGCAGTTCCAATCTGTCTTGATACCCAGGATACCGAAGAAATCATTGCTACGGTCAAAAATATTGCACCTGCTTTTGGTGGAATTAATCTGGAGGATATTTCAGCACCACGCTGCTTTGAGATTGAGGAACGTCTGAAAAAAATGTTAGACATTCCGGTCTTCCACGACGACCAGCATGGTACCGCCATTGTCGTCCTAACCGGTATTATCAACGGTTTACGCTTGACCGGCAAGAAAAAGGAAGACTGTCAGGTTGTGGTAAACGGTGCCGGTTCCGCCGGTGTTGCCATCACGAAATTGCTTTTAACCTACGGTTTTAAACATGTCATGATGTGTGACCGTGAGGGAATCATTGGAAAAGATTATCCAAACTTAAACTGGATGCAGAAAAAAATGACTGAAGTAACGAACCTTGAGAATCGTAAGGGAACTCTTGCGGACGCTTTAAAAGGTGCTGATATTTTCGTTGGTGTTTCCGCGCCAAACATTGTCACAGCAGAAATGGTTTCTTCCATGAATAAAGATTCCATTCTCTTTGCCATGGCAAATCCTGTTCCAGAGATTATGCCGGATGTCGCAAGAGCCGCTGGTGCAAGAGTGGTCGGTACCGGAAGAAGTGATTTTCCAAATCAGGTAAACAATGTCATCGCCTTCCCTGGTATCTTCAAAGGTGCCTTAGAGGGACATGCTACCCAGATTACCGATGAAATGAAGCTTGCTGCTGCACAGGCACTTGCAGAACTTGTTACCGATGAGCAGCTTTGTGAAGATTTCATTATGCCAGAGGCTTTTGACCCTCGTGTTGCCGAGGTTGTAAGCCAGGCTGTCAAATCTCACATCTAATTGTTTTTATTGTCCTAATATTTTTGATTATATATGAAACAAACACAATTTATGAATGGGAAACGCTACTACTCTTTGGATTCCTATCTTAAGAGTACCTTTGGTGAAAAAGTCTACCGCCTTTCGCTGAACGCCGGAATGACCTGTCCGAACCGGGATGGCTCTCTTGGTGACCGCGGCTGTATTTTTTGCAGTGCCGGCGGAAGCGGTGACTTCGCCGCCTCGAAGTTTCTCTCTATCACAGACCAGATTGAGCAGGCCAAAGAACGACTTCTTGCCAAAACTTCCTGCCGCAAATTTATTGCATACTTTCAGGCATACACGAACACCTATGCACCTGTGCCTTATTTGCGCCGTATTTTTATGGAGGCAATCGAGCATCCCGACATTGTTGCACTATCCATTGCAACACGATGCGATTGTCTTTCCGAAGAAGTGTTAGATCTTTTGGTGGAACTGAATCAAATCAAACCGGTATGGATTGAAATCGGACTTCAGACCATACACGAAAAAACACATCAGCTGATTCGAAGCGGCTTTACGCTGGCTCAATTTGAAGATGCTGTGAATGCTTTGCAGGAGCGAAATATAACTACAATTGTACATTTGATTTTGGGATTACCCGGTGAGACAAAAGAAATGATGCTTGCCTCTTTGGATTACGTCTGCAAGCTCCCAATTTCCGGTCTTAAGCTGCAGCTTTTGCATGTGCTAAAAGGAACGGATTTGGCTGATTACTATGAAGCACATCCTTTTCCTCTTTTTACCTTAGAGGAATATTGTGATTTCATCGTCACCTGTCTTGCACGGATTCCCGAACACATTGTCATTCACCGTCTGACCGGAGACGGCCCAAGGAACTTATTAATTGCACCGCTTTGGAGTACCGATAAAAAGCGTGTGCTAAACACAATTTTGCGGAATCTGAAACTTACAGATACCTGGCAGGGAAAGGATTTGAGTATACATGGCAGAACCATTGACAATTTATAAATTAACCATTTTAAATATGTTAGAAAAAGTTGATTTTCCTTTGACAAATACGCAGATTTCAAACTTCTTTCTAGAACAGGAATATACCGACTACTTCCGCGTCCAGCAGGTAATCGGGGAACTGGTAGATGCCGATTTAATCCGTCCGGAATCCACACACAGCAACACGCAGTATGTACTGACGGACGCCGGCACTCAGACACTCGGCTTTTTCAAGGACAAAATTACAGAGGCTATCGAGCGGGATACCCTTGCATATTTAGAGAAAAATAAGCTGCAGCTGCGAAATGAGAATTCTACTCTCTCAGATTTCTATAAAACCTCAAATCTGGATTATGCAGTCCGTCTTCAGTACCGCCAAAAAGGGGTAAATCTGATTGATTTAACCTTAACTGTAAAAACAAGGGAACAGGCGGAAGCCATCTGTGCGAACTGGAAAAACGCAACTGAGGATGTTTACGGTTACCTGATGGATATTTTGATTAAATAAAAATGTTATCTTCTTTTTTCAGATTTATCATACAAAAAGAACGGAGAATTTATGGGAAAACAAACCTTTAAACCCGGCAACATGCTCTACCCGCTTCCAGCGGTTATGGTAAGCTGCCAGGGAAACGATAAAAAACCAAATATTATTACCGTGGCATGGGCAGGTACTGTCTGTACCAATCCACCAATGTTATCGATTTCCGTGCGCCCGGAGCGTTACTCCTACCACCTGATTGAAGAATCCGGCGAGTTTGTCGTAAACCTGACCACGCAGGATTTAGTGCGCGCTACCGATTTCTGCGGTGTCCGCTCTGGACGTGACCTCGATAAATTTAAGGAGTGTCACTTAACCCCTCTTCCATCAAAGCGCATCAAAGCTCCTGGAATTGCCGAAAGCCCGGTTAACATTGAATGTAAAGTAAGAGAAATAAAACCGCTTGGCAGCCACACCATGTTTCTTGCGGATGTTGTCAATGTCACAATCGACGATACTTATCTGGATGAAAACGGACGGTTCCATTTAAACCAGTCAGGGCTTGTCACCTACTCCCACGGGGAATATTTCCTTCTTGGAAAAAAGCTTGGCACATTTGGTTACAGTGTTGCAAAAAAGAAAACACAGAAAAAGAAACGGACAAAAAGGTAATTTTCCTTTTTGTCCGTTTCTTTTTTGATACGATTTCATCACACAAATTCTATTTTTCCTGTTACAATAGTTTACATTCTTTTAATGCGTTCTCTAACTGTGGTCTGTTTTTCTTTGAAAGATTCGTCAGTGGAAGCCTTACCACGCCCGCATTTTTGCCCAACATATTTAAGGCTGCCTTCACCGGTATTGGGTTCACCTCGCAAAACAGGGCATGAATCAACGGAAGAAATGACAATTGTAGTTGAAGTGCCTTTTCTCTGTCGCCCTCTAAATATTCCATCACCATATCATGGGTCTGCTGCGGTGCTACATTGGACAAAACAGAGATTACTCCGATACCGCCAAGGGAAAGAATCGGAATCACTTCGTCATCATTTCCAGAATAAATATCCAGATATCCTTTGGTCAGGGACGCAAGTTCTGCCACCTGTGAAATATTTCCACTTGCCTCTTTGATTCCAACAATATTTTCGCACTCTTTTCCAAGTCTTGCAGCTGTCTGTGGCATAATATTACATCCGGTTCTAGACGGAACATTGTACATAATAATCGGAAGTTTTGTGGAGGCCGCAATTGCCTTGTAATGCTCATACAAGCCCTCCTGTGTCGCCTTGTTGTAATAAGGTGTTACCACCAAAAGACCATCGACGCCGATTTCTTCTGCTTTTTTGGAAAGTGCAATTGCGTTTCTTGTACAATTACATCCGGTTCCTGCAATGACCGGAATTCTTCCCGCTACTTTTTTTACCACAAATTCCATACAGGAAGTGCGTTCCTCCTCTGTCATGGTCGCCGGTTCTCCGGTTGTTCCACAGACGATAATTGCATCTGTGTGACCTTTTATCTGCTCTTCTACAAGCTCGCCAAGTGCCTCGTAATTTATGCTTTCGTCCTCGTTATAAGGAGTGACCAATGCAACTCCTGCACCTTTAAATATTGCCATCTTTTTTCTCCCTTACTTCTTCTTTCCTAGACGCCTTTATGCTTCCTTACGATATTCTGGATGTTCTTTTAAAATATCTGCAATCAGTTCACGTTCATCCATGTGATGTTTTTCGCCTTTGATTTCCTGGTAATCTTCATGACCTTTTCCTGCTAGGATAATGACATCCCCATCCTTGGCATTTTCCAGACAATATGCGATTGCTTCCTTTCGGTCTGGAATTGTCACATAAGCACCGTCCGCCTTTTTTACTCCAATCAGAATATCCGAAATAATATCCATTGGCTCCTCAAATCTTGGATTATCGGATGTTACCACGGTAAGATCTGCAAGTTTCGAGGAAACCTCTCCCATCTCATAGCGGCGTGATTTTGCACGGTTACCGCCACAGCCAAACAGACAAACCAGACGTTTTGGCTGATACTCTTTTAACGTGGTTAAAAGGCTTTCTAATGCCATTGCATTGTGCGCATAATCAATCATAACCGTATAACGTTTGGAAACCGGTACAATCTCGATTCTTCCCTTTACGCTTACATGGCGCAGTGCCTCTTTCATCTTCTCTTCTTCGACACCAAAGTGACGGCAGATTGCAATGGCAGTCAGTGAGTTATACACACTAAATCTTCCCGGCACATTGATATCCACATCCATATCAAGAAGGCCGCTGATGTGATAATCGACACCTAACACGCCTGGTTTGTGAACCAGTTTCATGTTGCTGGCACGAAGATCTGCTTTTTCACTGTAACCAAAGGTTTCCACCTTACAGGTATGATCGTTTAAAATTCCTTCTAAATGCTCGCTGTCCGCATTTAAAATCCCCTGTCTGCACTGCTGGAATAGCAGGCTCTTACAATGCATGTAATCTGCGAAATCCTTGTGTTCATTTTCACCGATATGATCTGGCTCTAAGTTCGTGAACACACCAAAATCAAAGGTAAAACCGGAAACTCTGTGAAGCATTAAGCCCTGTGAAGAAACCTCCATTACGACCGCCTGTATTCCAGCTTCCACCATCTCATGGAAATATTCCTGAACGGCATAAGATTCTGGTGTCGTATTTTTTGCACTGATATGCTTATCTCCAATGATAATTTCAATGGTTCCAATCAGACCTGTTTTGATTCCAGACGCCTCAAGGATTGATTTTATCATGTAAGTGGTCGTTGTCTTTCCTTTTGTTCCAGTAATTCCAATGGTTTTTAATTTTTCTGCCGGGTGACCGAAATAGGCTGCTGACATGCAAGCTAATGCCAAACGTGTGTTCTCTACCTTAACAACCGTCACATGTTCGTCTACTTTTACATCTTTTTCTACCACGACAACTGCTGCACCTGCTTTTACAACATCCGGGATAAACTCATGCGCATCTCTTACACTACCCGAAATGCATACAAATGCAGAATCCTTTTCCACTTTTCTTGAATCATATACCAGCGTTGAAATCTCGGTATCTGCACTTCCCTGTACAATCTCATATTCCATTCGTTCTAATAACTGACTTAATTTCATCTTTCCACCTCATGCCCGCTTTTGTACATTCCAGATTTCTGCGGGAGTAATTTTTATTCTAAACCTTGTAATGTAATTTCACCTTCGAATACCGTTGTTGCCGAACCTGTCATGAAAATATGATTGGTCTTTTCGTCATACTCGATGGTTAAATCTCCGCCCAATAAGTGAACCAATACTTTGTTATCCGTATAACCATTTAAAATACTTGCCATAACACAGGCGCAAGTTCCCGTTCCGCATGCCCATGTCTCACCGGAACCTCTTTCCCATACTCTCATATTAAGCTCACTTCTGCTGATAATCTGGACAAATTCTGTGTTTGTTCTCTTTGGAAAAACAGCGTGATGTTCAAAGGATGGTCCATATTTTTCAATTTCAAAAGATGCTGTATCATCAATGTATACCACTGCATGTGGATTGCCCATAGAAACACAGGTCATCTTCCATTCCTTTCCACCTGCCTCGATTGGTTCGTTGACAACCGGACTTTTTTCTGCCACAACCGGGATTTCCTTCGCCTCTAAAATCGGCTCTCCCATATCCACACGTACCAAAGATACTTTTCCATCTGAAACTGTAAGATCTAAATATTTAATCCCTGCACCTGTCTCAACGGAAATCTTTGTCTGGTCTGTCAGATGATAATCATACACATACTTTGCAACACAGCGGATACCGTTTCCACACATCTCACCTTCGGAACCATCTGCATTAAACATTCTCATACGAAAATCTGCTACCTTTGATGAACAAATTAAAATCAGTCCATCGGAGCCAATGCCAAAATGGCGGTCACTGACAACCTTTGCAATCTCGTTTGGATTTTTCAGTTCCTTTTTTGTACAGTCCACGTAAACATAATCGTTTCCACATCCGTGCATTTTTGTAAATTTCATCTTTCTTCCCATACCTTTCTTCGTACTGTTTTTCCTCTTTTTACTCTTATATTTCTTAGTATACTCCGCACTTTTTAAAACGAATATGTATTACGTGCTATATATATTGCAAAAAGTGCTGTTTTGTATTATGATAACACTAATCATCCATCTATTATTAGATGGAGCGTTTTATTTGAATGATATTTTTTTAACATAAATATGCGCTGATTTTGCGCGGGAATGGAGTTTTCTATGGCACAATATCAAAAAATCGGATATCTTCACAGTGATTTTAAAATGTTTCATCTTGTGGACACCAACCGGAAGGAATTTTCTTACCACTACCACGATTTTCACAAGATTTTGATTTTCCTAAGTGGGGATGTCACTTACACCATCGAAGGCCGTTCCTATGATTTAAAACCAAATGATATCGTGTTTGTCAATGCAGGGGAGGTGCATCACCCGGCCATTCACAGCAATGCTCCTTACGAGCGTATCATTATCTATGTTTCCCCTGATTTTTTGCACACCTACCAGGACAGCACTTACCATCTTGGTTTCTGCTTTCAGCAGGTGCATAAGGAACAGTCACACGTACTTCGTATCAATTCCTTCCCTGGCAGCAAATTAGATGCTGTCATCAAAGAATTAGACGCCTCCTTACACGATACCGATTACGCAAATGAGCTGCACCACAGCCTCCTTTTTCTAGAGTTTATGGTGCAGCTCAACCGTGCTGCAATTCATGATAATATTCACTATATCAGCAATTCTGCCTCAAACCAGAAAATTCTTGACGTCCTCACCTATGTGAACTCACATCTGACCGAGGAACTTTCCGTCGATTTTCTGGCAAACCGTTTTTTTATCAGCCGTTATCATCTGATGCATACTTTTAAAGAAGAAACCGGCTATACCATTGGCTCGTATCTCTCCACCAAGCGGCTCATCCTTGCAAAAGAACTTATCGCAGACGGAATGCCCATTACCCAGGCATGCTTTGAGTGCGGATTTCAAAATTATTCCACCTTCTCACGTGCCTTTAAGAAACACTTTGGGATGTCTCCTAGAGAATTAGGCTCTCTCCGCTAACGCATTCATAAATACCGGTATCAGCTGTTTCTTTCTTGAGACAACCCCTTTTAAAATGACACCTTTCTCGTCTGGCTCACAGGAAAATGCCTCCTCTACCAGTTTGTCCGCCTCATTGCCGGAATAAATCAGTTTCGTGGACTCTTCCAAAATATCTGTTAGCATCACAAATACCATATTTAAGTTCTTGTCGGCGAGTACCTGTGTCATGTAAGACATCAAATCCTCTCCTACCTTATCTAACTGTGATGCACTCATCGCACTAATCTGTGCAACACCAAAATCGCAGTCTTTGGTATGGAACATCTTAAAATCCTGATAAAAGATTTCCTCTGTCGTTTTGTTCTTGAAATCGCTTCCCGCCTCAAACATCTTTTTCGCATGTTCTTCAATCTGAATATCCGCAATCTTTGCGAGCTCTTCGGCGATGGATTTATCGAGTTCGGTACAGGTTGGCGAACGGAACATTAACGTATCCGATATGATGGCTGACAAAAGCAATCCCGCAATCTTTTTCGGAACCTTTACCTCCTGCTCCTGATACATCTGGTAGATAATGGTCGCCGTACAGCCAAGCGGCTGGTTTCGAAAATAAACCGGTGACACTGTCTCTAAGCTTCCGATTCTATGATGGTCGATAATCTCTAAAATATCTGCCTCTGCGATTCCATCTACCGCCTGTGATTTTTCATTGTGATCCACTAAAATTAACTGTTTCTTTTGCATACTAAGCAAATTACGGCGGGAAATCATTCCGACATAATTGTTATTTTCATCTAAGACCGGGAAGTCTCTGTGACGAATCTTTGACGTTGTCTCCTTAACCTCATCGACTAAATCCTCTAACTGAAATGTAATCAGATCCTTTTTCGTCATAAACTGCTTGATTGGCATACTCTGGTTGATGAGTCGTGCAACGGAAAAGGTATCATACGGAGATGTAATCAGTACACATTTTTTTCCCTCTGCCAGCTCAATCACTTCCTGATCGACCTCAAATCCACAGCCGACAACCAGACAGCTTGCATTGGACTCGATGGCTCGAATCTGTGACTCTTTCCTGTCGCTTAGGATGACAAGATCATCGTCCTCGATAAAATCCACCATAAAATCAGGATTCGATGTTGACACCACTACTTTTCCGTTTCTAAAGTAAGCATGTCCATTTCCGGCAATGACCTTTCCATCCAGTGTATCTGCAATATTTTTGTATTGGGTACGTGCCTGTGACAACACGTGATTGTCGTACACATCCATATAGGAAGTTGCGATATCTTTTGTAACAATCACACCTTCTAACTTGCCCATGCGGTTTGTGATTGGAAGTGTTACAACATCTAAATCTTTCATCAGCTGCCATGCTCTTTTTAAGGAAATATGGTTGCCGATTCCAGGTGTTTTTCGGATTGTGATATCTTTAATCTGCGCTCCTGCATCCGTAATCAGCTCCGGATCTTCTACTTCGAAATAATCCAGAACGTATCGTGTCTCTTCGCTGATATTTCCGGCACGTTTTGCTTCGTATGTCTTCTCTGAATCTGTCTGATTTTTCAGGTAAGCATAAGCAATTGCTGCGCAGATTGAATCTGTGTCCGGATTCTTATGACCTACTACCCAGACTTTTTTATTCTCTAATTCCATGATAATCTCCATTCCTGTTTTTTATTTCTTTCTCTTTGGTAAAGATTAGAAATTAAACACCCCGATGGAATACAAAATATATCCAACTAAAACAACAAAATTTAGGATAGAGAACCAGGATAAGCATTTGACATATCCTTTTACAGAAGTAATCTTCTTGCTTGTCTCATCCACCTGTTCTAATTTTTCCCCATATTCTTTAAATAAATCCTGAATGTTTCGATAACATTTGACATTTTCTGCATGTACCTTCTCGGACAGCTCATTTTTCAAAGAATCTAACTGCTTTCCGGATTCCTCTAACAGATTCTTGATTTCTTCTTCTGTTTCCTGGACTCTTTCATTTGCTTCTTTTGCCTGTCCGCTCAACAGGTTCTTTACCGCCTCAATCTGTTCCGACTGAAATGCCTTACCTGCATCAATCTGCTCCTCTAACGCTTTCTGGTTGGACGCAATCTGTTCTGCTGTCTGCTGTCTGGTCAGTTCCACCTGGCCTTTTACAGCGCTTTCCATCTCGTCTAACTTTACTTTTGCCTGCGCAATCAGTTCACGAATCTGCTTATCAAAATTGTCTACGATACGGTCAGACTCTTCCTGACGCTCTGTCAAAATGTGTTCTAACTCCTGCGCTTTCCCCTCTCTTTCGTCTACCAGTGACTGAAGTTCCTGCACCTTTGTCTCTTTTGATGATAACAACCCCTGAAGCTGTTTTGCTTTTTCTCTGAATTCATCAATCTGATTCAGTAAAAAATCTTCTTTTTCCACTTTTCTATGTATCCTTTCCCGTTCCCTTTTTCGGCGGTCTCTCTGCGTTTTAAATCTCGTAAACAGATCTGCCATCACGCTTCCTCCCTGCAACTTTATAGCTTGCTGCCAGGAAAATGACCTTCCTGACAGCACCACGATTAAACTGCCATACTACCTGCCGTTTTCTCAGAAATACCTAACGACATTTTATCATTATGCGTTTTTTTTGTAAACACCCATTAGAACCGATTCTCTCCTTGAAAAAATTCCTCTAGGCTTTCCGTTTTCTTCTTTCCATCCTCGTAAAAAACAGCTTCTTTTCCTCCCGCAGCCGGATGATAGCGGAAAATGTCCCAATAGCCGCTGCAGACTGCTTTTTTCTCTTCTTCCTGCACATAACGCATTCCCCGCCTGATACCATGACTGATACACGGCGCATAAGCAATCACAAGTGACGGTCCCTGATATTGCTCTGCCTCTGTCAATGCCTTAATACATTGATTCTGGTCTGCGCCCATACAAATCTGCGCCACATAGACATTCTGATAAGTCATCATCATCTGTCCTAGTTTTTTCTTGTTTTGCTTTTTCCCGTTTGATGCAAGACGTGCATATGCGCCCTTTGGCGTCGCCTTCGATGCCTGACCGCCTGTATTGGAGTAAATTTCTGTGTCAAACACCAACACGTTCATATCCTCACCGGATGCAAGGACATGATCCAGCCCTCCAAAACCAATGTCATACGCCCAGCCATCGCCGCCAAAAATCCATTGTGATTTTTTTGACAAATAATCCTTCTGATTTAAAATTGTCTTGATTTCAGTGGATAATTCCCCCGCAGCGCTTATTTCTTCGAATTTTCTTTTTTCCAGCCACGCAATTAGCTCATCCGTCGCCTTCTCATTTTCACTCCCGTTTGAAAACGTTTCCAACCAGTTTTTGATTTCCAAAGACTCCGTCTTTTCCCACATTTGTTCTAGTTGCTTTCGTAACTGTTCCCGAATCTGCTTTTGCGCAAAAAACATTCCGTATCCAAATTCTGCCGCATCCTCAAATAAAGAATTCGCCCATGCAGGTCCCCTTCCATCCTGGTTAAACGTATATGGGGTAGACGGCGACGAATTGCCCCAGATGGAGGAGCAGCCTGTCGCATTGGCTATCAGTAACCGGCTTCCAAAAAGCTGTGTGACCAGTTTGGCATACGGTGTCTCACCACATCCTCCGCACGCACCTGAAAATTCCAACAGCGGCTGTCTGAACTGGGAACCTTTTACCGTCGTTGTACGGAACTTTTTAAAAACTTCCTCCTTTTTTGGAAGCCTGCTTCCATAATCAAAAAACTTCTGCTGCTCACCCGCCTTTTCTGCCTGTTTTAAAAACAACGCTTTTCCTGGTGCCGGGCATACCTCCACACAGTTTGCACAGCCTGTACAGTCCAGTGTGGAAATTACAATTGCATAATGATAACGAGGGAACCCGTTCATTTCCTTTGACGGCATTCCATCCGGTGCCGCGATGACTTCCTCTTCCTCCATCACAACCGGACGAATAACCGCATGTGGACAGACATAAGAACACTGGTTGCACTGAATACACCTCATCACATCCCAGACTGGCACCTCCGACGCCACACCCCTTTTTTCCAATGCAGCTGTTCCAGACGGCGTCATGCCATTCCGATAGGGCAAAAATACAGAAACCGGAAGTTCATCTCCCCTTCGTCTTACAATCTGGCCTTGTATGTGTTCTTTATAAGAAATTATATCTTGTTTTAATTTTTTATTCTCTTTCGTTCTACATGCCGACTTTACAATCAATTTCTGATTTTTGTAACTCTCTGTGTCCGCCCCACATTCCTGTATTACCACTTGCTTCTTTTTCCAGTCTGCCGGAATCTTGACCTCCTCTGCAGCCACAAATCCTCTCTCGACTGCCAAGAGATTCTTCGCAATGACTTCCTCCCCTTTTTTTAAGTAGGACTTTTCCACCGCCTGTCTCATCGCCTCAAGTGCAGTTTCCTTTTGCAGAATGTCCGTAAGTGCGAAAAAGGCTGCCTGCAAAATGGTATTCGTGCGATGCGCCAATCCAAGTTCCTTTGCAATTTGGGCTGCATCTATGATATAGAAGTGTATCTTTTTTTCGACCAAATACTGTTTCACATCCTCTGGAAGCCTTTCTGCTAATTCTTCTTTTTTCCAGGAGCAGTTTAATAAAAAGGTTCCACCTTCTTCTAAGTCTTGCACAATCTCATAACGGCCTAAATAAGCCGGACAGTGACATGCCACAAATTGTGCTCTTTTCACCCCATACTCACTTTTAATTTCGGATGTTCCAAAACGTAGATGGGAAATGGTGACACCGCCGGACTTTTTGGAATCATATTCAAAATAGGCCTGCACATGCAGCTTCGTGTAATCCCCAATGATTTGAATGGTATTTTTGTTTGCGCCAACGGTTCCGTCCGAACCGATTCCCCAAAATTTACAATTCATCTGTCCTTCTATCGGAGCGAATTCCAACTTTTCTTCCTCCAGCGAAAGGTTTGTGACATCATCCCGGATTCCAATCGTAAACCGTCTTTTTGCCCGGTTGTGAAAAACTGACACAATCTGCTCCGGTGTTGTCTCTTTGGAACTTAACCCATATCTTCCAGAAAAAATCTCGACATCCTTGTATGCACTCTCTTGCAGTGCCGTTACGACATCTTCATAAAGCGGCTCCCCGACCGCCCCCGGCTCCTTGGTACGGTCCAGGACCTGAATACACTCTACCGTATCCGGGACTGCTTCTAAGAAATCTGCTTTTGAAAAAGGCCGGTAAAGTCTTACTTTCAGACATCCCACCTTTTCCCCTTTTTCCTGTAAAAAAGGAATTGTCTCCTCAATCGTTTCACATATCGAACCCATTGCAACGATAATTGTAGTTGCATCTCTCGAACCCACATACTCGTATAACCGGTACTGGGTTCCGCATTTTTCGTTTATTTTGGCAAGGCATCCCTTCACCAGCACCGGAAGTTTTTCATAATCCAGATTGGACGCCTCCCTGACCTGAAAAAAGATATCCGGGTTTTGCGCAGCTCCCATTTCTACCGGATGATTTGGATTTAACGCACACTCGCGAAATGCCATAACCTCCTCGACTGGAAATAGCTCCTGTAATTCCTTCTGGCTCCAGCAAGCTATCTTTTGAATCTCGTGAGAAGTCCGAAATCCATCAAAAAAATTTAAAAACGGAATCCGACCTTCTAATGCGCAAAGGTGCGCCACAGGCGCTAGATCCATCACTTCCTGAACTGAATTTTCACAAAAAATAGCAATTCCTGTCTGCCTGCACGCATAAATATCAGAATGATCCCCAAAAATGCTTAATGCATGGGTTGCAATCGTGCGCGCGGCAACATGAACTACCCCTGGGAGATGTTCTCCCGCCATTTTATACAAATCGGGAATCATCAGCAAAAGCCCCTGCGACGCCGTAAAGGTAGTTGCAAGGGCTCCTGCTAATAAGGCACCATGCATTGCACCGGCTGCTCCTGCTTCCGACTGCATTTCCACAACCGCCGGAACACCACCAAGTACATTTTGTTCACCTGCCGCTGCCCATTCCTCCGTCACCTCCGCCATAACCGTCGACGGTGTAATCGGATATACCGGTACTACTTCCGTATAGGCATACGCAACATACGCTGCCGCATGATTACCATCCATTGTTTTTTTGATACGCTCCATTGTTTTCCTCTTTTCTAACTCTTATGTAATACCATTATCTGTTAAAAAAGAGAATTCTATACAAAGCTTTCGTTACATTCTAAAATTCACACGTTCCATCCTCTGCAAATGCATGTCTTCCATGAAAGATTTTTACGTCTCCTCCTAAGATACCAGGAACAACTCACATACAAACACAACCAGACAGCACAAAACGGATACCGGAAAAAGTCCAAGACCACACCACGCTGCAATCACTCCGACCACCAACGCAATCGCTGCTGCAATAGGGCTTTGTGTCGCATCAAGAATTGCCGGGAATGTCATGACCGCCAGTGTCACATAAGGCACATAAAAAAGAAACGATTTCACAAATCTGCTTTTGATCTGTTTTTGAATCAGTGTCAACGGCAAGACACGGATTGCATATGTAACTACAAACATAATTGCAATATAAATAATAACATTACCCTTCATTTGGATTTTCTCCTTCCTTTACCGGAAATAGCGCTGCCGCAAGCGCAGAAATCGACACGGTCAAAAGAATCGTTCTTGTCCCACTTGACAGATTCGAAACAACCGGAAGCTTTGTAAATAAAAAACTAAAGACAAAGCAAATTACAATCAATCCTGCCACCACTTTATTTTTCCGTGCCGGCGGAATAATGATTGCCAGAAACATTCCATACAATGCCACGCTAAACGCACTGACAATACGGACCGGCAAAAGATTTCCTGCCACAACACCAAGCGCTGTTCCAATTGACCAGCATGGCCAGCCAATGCAGACGGCGCCATAGGTATAAAACGGGTTCAAATACCCCGGTCTTGCAATCGTAATTCCAAAAAACTCATCCGTCACAAAATGTGCCATAATAAAACGGTGAATCATCGGTGTGTCTGGTGAAAAACGCTGGCTAAGCGCACAGCTCATCAAAAGATATCTTGCATTTGTAATCAATGTCACAATTGCAATCTCCAGATAAGTTGCACACGCCGCAATCATCGAAAATCCTGCATATTCCCCCGCTGAAGCGGTACACAATGCACTCGCGAAAAATCCCTGCAGCCAGGTCAGTCCCGCATTTTTTGCAGCAATTCCAAGTGAAAACGATACTGCAAAATATCCCAGTCCAATCGGAAGTCCATCCCTCATTCCATTGCGAAAAGCATTTCTGTTTTGTTCCATCATCATCGTTATCTAATCCCATCTATCCTCAATTTTGCCTGCTTTTATCCTGCACAGACAATTCCATTTCTTACCACAACACTTCTATTATACCCCAACCCCACCTCAGTTGAAAATAGCCGTTTACTATAACCAGTTATCATTTATCTCTATAAAGCTTTTGACACCTGAATCAATATAGAAAAAGGCGCCGTACCCAAACGGGTACGACGCCTTTCATTCAAAACTCTTATTTGTATAATTCAACTAATCTTAAAAGATGTTCGTAACGAGCTTTTGCAGCTTCCTCAGATGCAGCAAAGAGTTTTGCAGCTCTTTCTGGGAAGGATCTTGTTAATCTGCTGTAACGTGTCTCATTATTTAAGAAGTCCTGATATGTTCCATCACCTGGCTTAGATGTCAATGTGAATGGGTTCTTTCCTTCTGCTTTTAATTCAGGGTTGAAGGAGAAGAGGTTCCAGTAACCAGCAGCTACTGCTTTCTTCATTTCATCCTGGCAGTGGTTCATACCACCTTTAACACCGTGTAACTCACATGGAGCGTAACCGATGATTAAGGATGGACCATCATAAGCCTCTGCTTCTGCAAGAACTTTAACAGCCTGAGCCATATTAGCACCAAGAGCGATCTGTGCTACGTATACGTAACCATAGCTCATAGCGATCTCAGCAAGGCTCTTCTTACCGATGTCTTTACCAGCTGCAGCGAACTGACAAACTTCACCGATGTTAGAAGCTTTAGATGCCTGACCACCTGTATTAGAGTACATTTCTGTATCGAATACCATAACGTTTACGTTATGTCCGGAAGCAAGTACATGGTCTAATCCACCGAATCCGATATCATAAGCCCATCCGTCACCACCGAAGATCCATACGGATTTCTTAGCAAGGTAATCTTTCTTGTCGAGAGCTGCTTTTGCATCTGGGCATCCAGCTGCTGCTGCTTTCTCTAATTCTGCTACAAGAGCTTCTGTTGCAGGTGTATTTGCTTTTGTATCCTGTTTTGTTTCCATGAACTTAGCGAATGCATCTTTTAACTCAGCGCTTGCTTTGTCAGATGTAGCACATTTCTCAGCACTAGCGATAGCCTGATCACGTAATACTTCCTGACCAATCTGCATACCTAAACCATGCTCAGCGTTATCCTCGAATAAGGAGTTAGCCCAAGCTGGTCCCTTCTTGGAATCTTTGTTTACTGTATATGGTGATGTAGCAGCTGGACCACCCCAGATAGAAGAACATCCGGTAGCGTTAGAGATGTACATATGCTCACCAAATAACTGTGTAATTAAACGAGCGTAAGATGTTTCAGCACATCCTGCACAAGATCCAGAGAACTCAAGTAATGGCTGGTTGAACTGAGAACCTTTTACAGTGTTATCAGCTGGCATACCAGGTTTCTTACCAACGTTTGCTACTAAGTAGTCAAATACTGGCTGTTCTTCTGCCTGAGATTCCTGTGGAACCATTTCGATTGCACCAACTGGACATACAGTGATACATTCACCACATCCCATACAATCTAATGGAGATACACTCATTGTATATTTGTATTCGCTTGCCTTTGGTTTTGTATCAGCAAGTTTTGTATTAGCTGGAGCAGCTTTTACTTCGTCTTCACTTAACATGAATGGACGGATTGTTGCATGTGAACATACAAATGCACACTGGTTACACTGGATACATTTCTCTGCATTCCATGTAGGGACTGTTACAGCTGTACCACGTTTCTCGTATGCAGATGCACCTTGCTCAAACTGTCCGTCTGGGTTGCCCATGAATGCAGATACTGGAAGAGAATCACCATCCATTAAGGAAATTGGGTTCATTAAGTCTTCTACCATCGTAACTGTCTCTGGACGACCTGTTAATTTCTTAGGAGCTGGATCTGCTTCTGGGTTAGACCAGGATGCTGGAACTTCTACTTTATGCACAGCATCTACACCAGCGTCGATAGCTTTGTAGTTCATTTCTACGACTGCATCACCTTTTTTACCGTAAGATTTCTTAGCAGCAGCTTTCATGAAATCAACAGCTTCTTCGATTGGCATAACGTTTGCTAATTTGAAGAATGCAGACTGTAAAATTGTGTTGGTACGTTTACCCATACCAATTTCGATAGCTTTGTCAATAGCGTTGATTGTGTACAACTGAATGTTGTTATCAGCGATATATTTCTTAGCTTCTGCATTTAAGTGATGAGCTAATTCTTCATCAGACCACTGGCAGTTGATCATGAATACTCCGCCTGGTTTAACGTCCTGAACCATCTTGAATCCTTTTGTTACATAAGATGGGTTATGACATGCAACGAAGTCAGCCTGGTTGATGTAGTATGGGCTTCTGATTGGTTTGTCACCAAATCTCAAGTGAGAAATTGTAACACCACCAGTTTTCTTAGAGTCATACTGGAAGTAAGCCTGGATATATTTATCTGTGTGGTCACCGATAATCTTTGTAGAGTTCTTGTTAGCACCTACTGTACCGTCTCCACCAAGTCCCCAGAATTTACATTCTACAGTACCTGCTGCAGCTGTAATAGGAGCTGGTTTTACTTCTGGTAAGCTTAAGTTTGTAACATCATCTACGATACCGATTGTGAAACGTGCTTTTGGAGCATCTTTCTCTAATTCTTTGTATACAGCGAATAAAGATGATGGTGGTGTATCTTTAGAACCTAATCCGTAACGTCCGCCTGTTAATACAATTGTATCAAGACCAGCCTCACGAAGAGTTGTAGCTACGTCTAAGTATAATGGATCACCAAGTGCTCCTGGCTCTTTTGTTCTGTCAAGTACAGCAACTTTCTTAACTGTCTTAGGAAGAACTTTTAAGAATGCTTCTGATACCCATGGACGATATAAACGAACTTTTACTAATCCGACTTTTTCGCCCTTAGCTGTTAAGTAATCGATTACTTCTTCAGCAACGTCGTTAACAGAACCCATAGCAACGATAACGCGCTCTGCATCTTCTGCTCCGTAGTAGTTGAATAAATCGTAATCTGTTCCTAATTTTTCATTGATTTTAGCCATGTATTTGGATACGATAGCTGGTAAGTTATCGTATGCTGTATTACAAGCTTCACGATGCTGGAAGAAAACGTCTCCGTTCTCATGAGAACCACGCATTGCTGGGTGTTCTGGATTTAATGCATGTGCACGGAATGCGTCAACTGCTTCCATATTGCACATTTCTTTCAAATCAGCGTAATCCCATTTTTCGATTTTCTGAATCTCGTGAGATGTACGGAATCCATCGAAGAAGTTGATGAATGGAACTTTTCCTTCGATTGTTGCTAAATGAGCAACTGGGCTTAAGTCCATAACTTCCTGTGGGTTTGTTTCACATAACATAGCGAAACCGGTCTGACGACAGGCATATACGTCACTGTGGTCACCGAAAATATTTAAAGACTGTGTAGCAACGGTACGTGCAGAAACATCAAATACACATGGAAGCTGCTCACCAGCGATTTTATACATATTAGGGATCATTAATAAAAGACCCTGGGATGCTGTAAATGTTGTTGTTAATGCACCTGCAGCAAGAGAACCATGTACGGCACCTGCAGCACCTGCTTCTGATTCCATTTCAACAACCTTAACCTGGTTGCCAAAGATGTTCTCCTGTCCTGCTGCTGACCACTGATCAACAGTATCTGCCATTGGGCTGGATGGAGTAATTGGGTAAATGGCAGCAACATCTGTAAACGCATATGCAACGTGTGCAGCAGCTGTGTTACCGTCCATTGACTGTTTAGCTCTAGACATTAGATTTTCCTCCTTAAATTAAATAAAAAAATATTCTTTTGTCTTGTCGACTTAACTCTAATTTTAGCATTTTATTTCTCGATTGTAAAGGTTTCACACTGTACGAAAACAAGTGCAATTTCAATTATGTGTAACAATTTTCACAGTATTTTACGCATAGATATATTTCTGTTCAAATTCCCTTGCCGTTAACGGTCTGTCAAACAGATATCCCTGCCCATACGTGAAATCACAATTGGTCAAAAATTCTAACTGCTGCTGGTTCTCGATTCCTTCAAAAATAATTTCCTCTTTGGCATATTTGATGAAATGTCCCATGTGAACCACGAAATCACGCTGGCTCTCTAAATCAGCGCGGTCAATAAAGCTCTTATCGATTTTGACCACATCCGCCGGAATCTCAAGCAGCACACTAAGAGAGGAATATCCGGTGCCAAAATCATCAATTGCCACACGAAAGCCGATATCTTTTAATTCTCTCAGACAGGCTTTAAGGCTTTCCACATTGTCGACCAAAATGCTCTCTGTCACTTCTAATTCCACATATTTTGGTTCAATGTCATATTTTCTTATCATGCTTGTCACACGTTCTACGAATTTATTACAATCCCCGCAGAAATGTTTCCCGGAAAAGTTTGTCGAAATCGTAAACAGCTCTCTTCCGCTGTCTTTCCACTTTCTCATATAAATCAAAAGCTGTTCGTAAATATAAAAATCCAGATCCGTGATATAGCCAAACTTCTCCAGGGTAGGAATAAAGCGGATTGGAGGAACCAGTGTTCCATCCGGCTTTCTCCACCTTGCAAGCGCTTCTGCACCGCTTACATGATTCTTTTTCAAATCGAATTTTGGCTGTAAGAACATCTCAAACTCATGATTCTCAAGTGCATCGTAAAACTGGCTGGAAACCTGAAGCTCCTCGTCCCTGTTTTGTCTCATCACCGGTTCATAGACAAGTCCATTTTTCTTATTTTTCTCTTTCGACTGCTTTCTCGCAAGATTTGCATTCTCAATTGCTGTCTCAAGATCCACCAGAATATTTCGGATAAAGTAAATTCCTGTCGCAATGCTCATGCCGCTTGCCGGATAACACTCATTCTGATAATCCTCAAACTTTCTGTTTGCAGCATAAATGTCGGAGATAATCTCGTCCGTATTATCTCCCTCCATCAGAACTGCAAAATAATCAGAATACATCCTGCAGGATGTGACAACACCTTCACTGTTTGACACAATCTGACCAAACTCACATAAAATGCTGTCTCCCACTTCCTGCCCGAAGTTCTCATTGGCATAAGAAAAGTTATTAATATCACACATAATAAGCGCATACGACTTCTTCGGATTGCTTTCTAAAAGCTCCTGTCTGACTTTTCTTCGGAATGCTTCCATATTATAAAGTCCTGTCAGCTTGTCACGGTTCTGTAAATGTTTGATTTCCTTCTGATCTTCCTTAATTTTGTTGCGCAGGGTAACAAAAACAGAGATTACTCTTGTCAATTCCTGAAGCGTCGATATCTCAACCGGCGTCCAGTCCTGTTTTTCCATCTTAGAACCAAAATGGACACATCCGATTCGTTTTCCGGAAAATTCGAACTTGCAGCCGGTAATGCTTTTCATCATCGTATCCGGCATACTGCGTTCCTGGCGTATCATATTCCCCTTGTTCGAACGTACATTCTCTTTATTGGAGGAAACCACTGTAATCTCGCCGATATCCGCCTGTTCAAACGCATCTATCGTTCTCGTATATACCTTTTTCCGATAAGATTCATCCTCAAGTCCCCAGTAGTTTGTCAAAACCATATTGCTTTCTTTTTCTGCATATTCATATACCGTAACCAGGTCGAGCCGGAAACGCTTTGCAATATGCTCTAATAAAACATTCAACGAACCATCCAAATCTCTCGCATGCGTCAATAGGCTAAATGCAAAATGAAGAAACTCTTTATCTGTTTCCAGTCTTCTTTCGTACTCATCCTCTGTCTCAATCCGCTCTTTGCCAAAGGTATTTTCATCGCCGATTACGGCAAACGCATAATTATTTTTCCCGGAGCGCTTGGTACGGTACATCGCGCGGTCAGCTTTTTCAAAGAGAGTTGCAAAGTTTGTTCCGTCCACACCATAAACAGATAAGCCGACACTTAATGTAATAATCCGTTCCACACCGTCACCGCTGTAACGCTTATGTACGATGCGGCATAAGCTTTCCGCCTTTTCATTTGCCTCCTGAATCGTCGTATCTTTCATGAAAACAAGGAATTCGTCTCCACCGACACGTCCTACCAGGTCCACTGCACTGAAATGTGCACGAATCTTTGATGCCACGTCCGAAATCACCGTATCACCGAATGTATGGCCAAATGTATCGTTGATTTTCTTAAAATCATCAATATCAATCAAAAACATGACGTGTGTTCCGGCCGGTTTGGTCTTTAGGAACTCTTCCACCTCATTTTTGGTCGCAACTTTATTCAAAAGATGGGTCAGCGGCTCTTTTTTTAGCTCTTCCGACATGCGTTCTTTGATTTTCTGATCGTTTGTGATGTCATAGGTTCTTCCTATAATACGAATGATAACACCCGTTCCACCCGATATACTATGATAATAGGTTCTGTGCCATACATAGGATGGTTTTTCACCTTCCGGTGCCATATTAAGCCTGTAATCCACAAATCCGGTCACTTCTTTTCCACTTGCGAACTGAATCATGCGCTCAAAGTTATGCCGGTCTTCCTCCTGAATGTCTGCCACAGCATCCTTGTAGGATAAATATTCCTGTCTGTCATCTTTTATTTTTCCAATTTCAAAGTACTTTTGCGGGATACGGAATCTACGGTTTTCAACATCAAAATCGAATGGCAGTTCATCTGCCACCTCCTCTAACATCTTATAGCGCTCGTTTAAAAGACGCAGTTCATCCTCCAGTGCTTTTCTGTCGTTGATATCCCAATCCGTCATAATATAATAAGGCATAGCATCCTTGTAGTAATAAAGCTGGCATTTACACATCACCCAATGATAACTGCCCTTTTTCGTACGAATTCGAATTTCAAATTCACCGGACTGTTTTGCCTTTCTGCACTCTTCCATCGCTTTTAGCAAAATATCTTCATCGGCATCGTAAACCAGCTCTACAAGTGGTGTTTTCTCCTCGATGCTCTGTCGGACGAAATCCCCTGCCGGACGAAAAAACTCATTGTTTGCCGTCTCAATTGTCCAGTCTTTTCCACCTTTTATGACAGCCATTCCAACCGGCATCTCGTGAATCAGGTTGTTTAACTTTTTTCCTTCCTGCTTTGCCTTATCCAGCTCTTTTAAAAGATTTGTCTGGTTCTCTACCATCTCCTCGACGCTGTTACAGGTGCATAACAGATAATGCCCCTTCTCCTCAAAGTCCAGATAGCGGAAATGAAACTGGACATGGTTTGATTTGCCGCCTGCGTGTTTTACCTCATAATGACCGGTAAATGTCAGGTTTGGATTTCGAATCGCACTTTGCATATTCCTTTCCAAAAGACAACGATCTGCCGTATCTACAAAGTCTGCAATCCGATATGCTTTTGTCTCAAATTCTTCCCAGGTAACTCCAAGATTCTGATAAAACACCTCATTTGCATTGTGAAAAAAGAGCATGTCCCAAAGCTCTTTTCCTTCCATCACGCGATAACAGCACATTCCTGCCGGTAACTGTGCTAAAAAATCAGCTTTTTCCAATGGAAACAACTGTTCATCCTTTCTTTCTAACATTCCTTTGCTCCTCACTCTAAGCGCCAACACTCTTTTGGCAGCCAAATTACACTAACTTTTATTATAACAGATTTTCACTTTTTGCCTAGTAAATTTCCATATTCTGTAAAAAATCACTACATTTTTCATTCATCTTTGTTACAGATTGCCCAAAAGCCTTTTGCATGGGCATTTTGTGGTTGATTTTTAGGGCTTAATTGTGTATCATACGAGTTGATGCGTAAAAATTTATTTACTTATTTAATAGATAATTTCATGCAAGTCAAAGATGAAATTACTGCGTAACTGATACAAAGACTTTTATAATGAAGGAGATTTCTAATATGATACAAGCTAGTAATATAACCTTGCGCTTAGGAAAAAAAGCGTTGTTTGAAGATGTTAACATCAAATTTACAGAGGGAAACTGTTATGGATTGATTGGTGCAAACGGTGCCGGAAAATCTACCTTCTTAAAAATTTTATCCGGACAGATTGAGCCAACCTCCGGTGATATTATTATCACACCTGGCCAGCGTCTTTCTTTCTTACAGCAGGACCACTTCAAATACGATGAATTTACCGTTCTTGACACTGTTATCATGGGAAACAAGCGTCTTTACGATATCATGAAAGAAAAAGATGCCATCTACATGAAAGAGGATTTTACGGACGAAGATGGTATCCGTGCCAGCGAATTAGAGGCAGAATTTGCTGATATGGATGGATGGAATGCAGAATCCGATGCTGCAACCATGTTAAACGGACTTGGAATTCCAACCGAAGAGCATTACAGCATAATGAAAGACCTTCCTGGTGTTACCAAGGTAAAGGTTTTACTTGCGCAAGCATTGTTCGGAAACCCTGATATTCTTCTTCTCGATGAGCCTACCAACCACCTGGATCTGGATGCTATCGCATGGCTGGAGGAATTCTTAATCAACTTTGAAAATACCGTTATTGTAGTGTCCCATGACCGTTATTTCTTAAACAAAGTTTGTACGAACATTGCTGATATTGATTATGGCAAAATCCAGTTATATGCCGGTAACTACGATTTCTGGTATGAATCCAGCCAGTTACTTGTAAAACAGATGAAGGAAGCCAACAAGAAAAAGGAAGAAAAAATCAAGGAATTGCAGGAATTTATTTCCCGTTTCTCTGCAAACGCTTCCAAATCCAAACAGGCTACTTCCAGAAAGAAAGCGCTTGAAAAAATTGAGCTTGATGAGATTCGTCCATCCAGCCGTAAATATCCATACATTGATTTCCGTCCAAGCCGTGAAATCGGAAATGAAGTTCTTACCGTTGAGGGGCTTACCAAAACTATCGATGGTGTAAAAGTGTTGAACAATGTTTCTTTCATCGTTGGACACGAGGACAAAATTGCATTTGTCGGTGGAAATGAGTTAGCAAAGACTACCCTCTTTAAGATTCTCGCAGGAGAAATGGAACCAGATTCCGGTTCTTACAAATGGGGAATTACCACAAGCCAGTCTTACTTTCCAAAAGACAACACGGAAATCTTTGATACCGATTCCTTGATTGTAGACTGGTTGACACAGTACTCTGAAATCAAAGATGCTACTTATGTCCGTGGTTTCCTTGGAAGAATGCTTTTTGCAGGAGAAGACGGAACCAAGAAAATGCGTGTCTTATCCGGTGGTGAAAAAGTACGTGTACTTCTCTCCCGTATGATGATTCAGGCAAGCAACGTCTTAATCTTAGATGAGCCGACTGACCATTTGGATATGGAATCCATCACTGCATTAAACAACGGACTGATTAAGTTCTCCGGTGTCGTACTCTTTGCATCACGAGATCATCAGGTAGTCCAGACAACTGCAAACCGTATCATCGAATTCCTTCCAGACGGAACCTTTGTCGATAAAGTATCTACTTACGATGAATATCTTGAAAATGACGAGATGGCACGTAAACGTCAGGTTTACAACATGTCATCTGATGATGAGAATGATAACTAATCCTAGTTTTATTATCGTATGATAAAAATGTAAAGCAAAAACCTTCTGATTTTTTTAATCAGAAGGTTTTTTTGATATCAGATTGCATGAATACACTTCTATGTTTTTTCTCTCCAAAAGGCATTCAGATGCCCTTCCAGCGAATCCAGATTACAACAGATTCTCTCCTCCCACTCTCTTGGAAAAAGTCCCTGATAATCCCGCTGCAAAAACCGTTCGTCCAACAGCTCAATGACCCCGACATCCTCCGTGGTACGAATCACGCGGCCTGCTGCCTGCAATACCTTATTCATGCCCGGATACCGGTAAGCATAATCAAATCCATTTCCAGATTTTTTGTCATAATAATGCTGCAGGATTTCTCTCTCGTTGCTAATCTGAGGCAGTCCGGTTCCAACAATCATTGCACCTATTAACTGTTCCTGCCTTAAATCGATTCCCTCGCCAAAAATTCCGCCCATCACGCAAAATGCCACAAAAGATTTCTCCCGCTCCTTCGTAAATTCCGCTAAGAATTCTTCACGCTCCTCTTCTTTCATGCCGCTTTGCTGCATGATACAGTCAACCTTATCTCCCATCTCCCACAAAAATACTTCCTGCACTTCTTCCATCATTTTATAGGAAGGGAAAAAAACGATATAGTTTCCTTTTTGGGCAAGCACTGTCTTCTTAATATAAGAAGCAATCTTTTGGTACTCAGCCTCATTTCTTCTTGTATACTTGCTGCTGACATCCGTTCCAAATAATAACAGCCTCTGGTCGGGCGTAAATGTCGTCTCCGCATAAACCGCATAATTATCCTTTTTCGTCGACAACAGGCTCTTATAATATTGAATTGGCAAAAACGTTGCCGAAAAGAAAATCGTCGCATTTCCCTTATCGATGCAATGTTGTATATTTTCGGAAGGGTCCACGCAATAGAGCTTTAACTTAAAACGCCCGTCCTCCTCGTGTTCCGAATAAATCACATAATGCTCATCTACCAGCTCATAAATACGAATGAAATTTCTTAAATTCAGGTAAAACTCCGTAACTTCTTTTCGCTCCGGAAATTCTACTGTTTTTTGCAAAAACTCGTCTAACTCTGAGGCAAGATTCATCGCTGCAAAAATAAAGTTGCCGATATTGTCATAACAGACATATTTTTCACATTCCCTTTTGTAATCCAAAAGAATCTGATTGCACTTTTGAAAAAGACGTTCAAACTTTGCATGATACCGCTTCATGATTTTCTTTATGGCAAGAAAATCTTCTTTATAAATCTGTGCACTGTACATCTCCCTGCTTCGTTCGACAAGGTTATGCGCCTCATCGACAAGAAAAATATAGTCGCCCCGGATTCCTTCCTGGAAAAAGCGTTTCAGATACACGTTTGGATCAAACACATAATTATAATCACAGATAATATCATCCACCCAGGTTGCAACGTCTAAACAAAGTTCAAACGGACACACCTGAAACTTTTCCGCCTGCTCTTTTAAAATCTCTCTTGTGAAAATGTCCTCTTTGCACAGCAAATCATAGACCGCATCATTCACCCTGTCATAGTGTCCTTTTGCATACGGACAGTGCACCGGATTGCAGTCCATCTCCTCACACATGCACAGCTTTTCTTTTGCCGTAATCGAGACTACCTTTGCCTGATAGCCATGTTTTCGTAACAGTTCAAACGTCTCTCTTGCGACCGTTCCCGTAATCGTTTTCGCTGTCAGGTAAAAAATTTTATCCGCAAAATCCTCCCCAACTGCTTTCACAGCAGGATAAATCGTTGTAATCGTCTTTCCAACACCGGTAGGCGCCTGGATAAAAAGATTTTTTTTGCGAATGATGGTTCGGTACACCCCGATTGCAAGCTCTTTTTGCCCCTTGCGGTACGGAAATGGGAACTCCAGTTTTTTGATAGACTTTTGGCGTAAGATGCGCCATGCATTCTGAAAATCCGCCCATTTTTGATACTCTGCTATCAGTTTTAAAAACCAGGTTTCCAGGTCGTCATACTCCCACGTCTCACGAAATCGTTTGATATCCTCCGTATCAAGGTTGCAGTACGTCATCTGGACGTCAATTTTTTTTAAATGATGTTGTGTCGCATAAATATAGGCGTAACACAATGCCTGTGCCTTATGAACGCCAACCGGCTCCTGCAAGGCATCTAACCTCATATACACACCCTTGATTTCATCAATCGTAACCCGCATGGAATCTGGGATTTCCATATTCAGATAGTTATCTGCAGCCGATGTACTTTCTTCTATTATAATACCGTCCGCGCGTCCTTCTATCGCCAGGTCATAAGTTTCTTCTGTCACAATGAATTTAAGCGGCACCTCTGCGTGATAGTTTGTGTCCATCCTTTTTTGTATCTTCCGGTGAATTCGGCTCCCTTCCTGCATCGCATCCGGTGAAGTACCTACACGCTTACGGTTATCAATATCGCCCTCTCGAAAAATAAACTCCACAAGATTCCGCACTGATATTCTGATTGTATTTCTTTTTTCCGATTCTTCTTTTTTACTCATAGCTCTATTATAACGAATAAAATCTGTTTGTAAAAGAAAAAACGGCCACATCACCTCCAAAGTATTGCTTCCACTTTGGGACGATGTGACCGTTTCCGCTTTTCTTACGCAATTGCATATTTATTTGTCACTGACTCAAAATTTGCATTTTCACCGTAATACTTAATAATAAGATCTTTTTGTGTACCAAGTCCAATCATGCCTAAAATTGATTTTGCATCGATTACTACTCTATTATAAAACACATCAATATCAAAATCACATTTTCCGGCAGCTCTCACAAAATCCTTTACCTCTTCTGTGTCAGATAATCTGATTTTCTTTTCGTTCATGTTCTCATTCCTTCCTCTGTTTCAAACATACTTTTTTTATCAGCGTACGGAATTATTGCATCTTTTTCTCAATTTGTCAAACTTTGTCTTTTTCTTCCATTTTACATTTTCTGCGCATTTTGACCGAAAAAGCTCTCTATATCTAGTACTATTAAACTAGATTCTTCGCAGTTTGACGTATCTTTTTAAAATGCATAATTATACTTGTCTATTCTCTCTATGTTTTTCAAAATATATCCTATTGTTTTTGTATACTTTCCATAAATTTTTACAGATTTTTTACTTACTCTCCCCTTTCTTCTAATATATGAAGGACCTTTTTGATGGTCTCTCTTTTTCTAAGTTTTCCCATTTGTCCGTTTCTTTATTCCTTCTTGTCCGTTTCTTTCGCCCTTTCATCCGTTTCTTTCACCTTTTTGACCGTTTCTTTCGCTCGTTCATCCGTTTCTTTTTTATATATGAATATGTTTTTATACGATTCGGGTGTCGAAAGGTAGCTCGCAAGTTAATTTCTGACAAATTACACAACGGCAAGGCTCTTTTTGTGACTTTGAGAGAACATTAGAAAATCTTAGTATGCCTTTCTTTCCCCAGTGATGTTCTGCCATGGACGGCAGAACAAGGCTTCACGAGCCACGGATGGCTCGTTGAATGCCGTTCACGTCACCTCAAAATAATCCTCGTCAGGCATACCTAGACTTTTCTTCTGTTCTCCCATTGGAACAAAATAGACTTGACTTTGCGCAATTTGTCAGTAAGAAAACTGCTAACTACCTTTTGACACCCGAATCGTATAAAAGAAAAAACTCCTGCAATCTGATTTTTTTCAAAATCAGACGCAAGAGTCTTTTTCTTTGCAATTTATTCTATGTTACGAACAGATTCCCTTACAATCAGCTCTGCCGGGAAAATCCGCTGTTCTCCTGTATTCCCATCATTGATGGCTCCTAGAAGTACCTCAATTGATGCCTTTACCATCTGGTCACATGGCTGGCGTACCGTTGTTAACGACGGATGATAAAATCTCGTCAGATCCAATCCATCAAATCCAATGACGGAAATGTCCTCTGGAATCCGAAGCCCTTTTTCTTTGATTGCCTTGTAAGCACCAAATGCCATCATATCTGAAATAAGGAAGATTGCCGTAACCTTCTTGTCGGATTCTAACAATGCCTTTACCGTGCTATATCCATTCTGTGCGGAGAACTCACATACCTCTCCTTTTACATAAAGAACCAGCTGCGGGTCATAGGAAATTCCATGGTCAAGAAGTGCATCCATGTACCCTTCCTGTCTCATTCTACCAATCGAGCAGTCATCCTCTCGTCCACACACAATCGCTATGTCTTTATGACCACACTTACATAAATAATCTACGGCTTTGTACGCTTCCTTCCGGTCATCGATGGATACCGCATAATCTTTTGTTCCAACTGAAATGCTTGGATTCGAAACGGTACATCGGACGCACGGAACTCCGATTTTATCAAGGCTGACTTCAGAAACCTCCGTCAGTCCTCCTAAGAAAATGATTCCCTTTAATCTTCTTTCCTGCACCAGTTCCATCGCAATTGCTGTCTCATCCTGATCATCTGCTACCGGATAAACCAGATAAGAATACTCCACCTTCTGTAATTCCTGCTCGAAAATACGAAGCATTCCCTGGAAAAATGGGTTGTTAGTTCCTTTTATCAAAAGCGCAATCGTTTTCGCTTCTGTCATTTTTAAATTCCTGGCGCTTTTATTCGGTACAAAATTCTGCTCTTCGATTACTTTTAAGATTCTTTTCTTGGTCTCCTGATTGATTCCCGGATCGTCATTGATTGCCCTTGAAACCGTACTGATTCCAACATTGCACATCTTTGCTATATCTTTAATTGTCATGCCTGTAACAAACTCCTAATCTCTTTCTATTCTAGGTATTATAGCACAAACTGTCTCCAAAGAAAATAACGCGTCAATGTCTTAAGAAAATTTTTAGCCTTTTACAGCACCTGCAGCAACACCTTTGATAATGTACTTCTGGCAGGTAAGATAGAATATGATAACCGGTAAAATACTAAGAATAATCAATGCCATAATAGCTCCTAAATCAACTGCACCGTAACTTCCCTGCAAGTACTGAATGTGAATTGGAATAGTCATGAATCTGGTTCGGTCAAGCACTAAGTACGGTAACAGATAATCGTTCCAAATCCACATAATCTCCAAAATTCCAACCGAAATCATTGTTGGTTTTAACATTGGAAGAATAATGGAAAAGAAAGTGCGAATCGGACCACATCCGTCAATCGCTGCCGCCTCCTCAATCTCTAACGGCAATGTCTTGACAAACCCGGAAAACATAAAGGTTGCCATTCCGGCTCCAAATCCCAGATATACGATAGGAATTGTCCAAGGAGTATTTAATTTTAAAGTATCTGCTGTTTTTGCAAGCGTAAACATTACCATCTGGAATGGTACCACCATAGAAAATACAAATAAATAGTAAACCACTTTACAAAATCTGCTGTTTACACGCACGATGTACCATGCCGCCATAGACGTACATACTAAAATCAAAATTGTAGACAAAATAGTAATCATTGCAGAATATCCAACGGATTTTAAAAATGGATAATTTCCGAAGGTAAATCCTTTGATATAGTTTGCCCATCCTACAAATGTCTCAGAGTTCGGGAATGCGAATGTCTGCGTTTTAACATAAGTATTTCCCTTAAAGGAATTCATAAGTACCACAAAAATAGGGGCAATATAAATAATGGTAACAATGGATAAAATAATCGTAATCAGTGTACTACGTGCCTTTTTCGATTTCATTACTGCTGTACCTCCTTCGATTTTGTGGAACGAAGCTGTAACAAGGAAATAAGTGCTACCAGCACGAAAAAGATTACTGCTTTCGCCTGTCCGACACCTCTTGCAGCGGAGTTCTGTCCGTAGAAGGTGCTATAAATATTTAGAGCCAGCATTTCTGTTGTCTTTACAACCGAACCATCGTCTAAGAAGTTAAACGGCTGTCCTCCAGTCAATGCCAGGTTTTGGTCAAAAAGTTTGAATCCATTTGTAAGGGAAAGATACATACAAATGGTAATAGATGACATAACATTCGGGATTGTCACATGAATCAGTGTATTCCAACGGTTTGCACCATCGATACGTGCTGCTTCAATCAAATCCTCTGGTACACTCTGTAAACCGGCAATATAGATAATCATCATATATCCTACCTGCTGCCACATCATCAGAATAATAAGTCCCCAGAAACCATATTTGGTCTCCATCAAAATGGATGTGTTGTATTTTGCGAGAACACCATTGAAAATCATGCTCCAGATGTATCCTAATACGATACCGCCAATCAAGTTTGGCATGAAGAATGCTGTTCGAAAGATGTTTGCTCCTTTAATCTTTAATGTAAGTAAATATGCGATCAAAAACGAAAAAAAATTGATTAATACCACAGATACCACTGCAAATAATGCAGTGTACCAGAATGCATGTGTAAAAGTTGCATCCTGTAACGCTTTTATATAGTTGTCAATACCGATAAATTTTGCATCACTGGTTGTCGTAAACGAACAAAATGATAAATAAAAACCTTTCAAAAAAGGATAAATAAATCCCAAAACAAATGCTGCTAATGTTGGCAATAAAAAGATAAAAAACATTCGTTGAATTGGTCTTCGAAGTAACACGGAATTGATAGAAGTACCATCATTGACTTTTTTCATTGCATTTTCCTTTCTAGTTTTCCCCCTGAAATCCCAGTTTTACAGGATGGAAGGTTCCTTTTGAGTAAAAATTGGGAGCTGATTTTAAAACCAGCTCCCTTGTCATCAGCTATTTACTGGTTTGCTGCTTTGTACTGTGTAGCCCATCCGTCTACAAATGCTTTTTCAACATCAGACCAGTCTCCACCAGCATCGTATTTGTTCATTGCTGCAACAACACCTGCTCTCCATTCATTTACGTTTGGAGTGTAGTTGAATGCCCATGTAACAGTTGTCTTTCCTTCGTTTGCAAGTTCATTGGCTTTGTTTAAGAATACGTTACCGCTGTCTGCAGCGTTTTTGTAAGGAATGATACCAAACTGTTCTGCCATCATCTTGGTTCCTTCCTCAGATGTTACCATCCAGTCCATGAAATCAAGAGTTGCTTTGATGTCTTCCTCGGAAGCATTTTTGTTTACTGCCCAGCAGTTCTCTGTTCCAGAGCAAAGTCCGATATTTTCTTCACCCTTAACGCCTGTGTAAATTGGAATCATTGTCATCTCATCATCAGCCCATGATTCGCTAAGTGCGGAATATTCCCAGGAACCGTTCTGATAGAATACAGCCTCACCATTTTTGAATTCTGCTTCTGCATCATATCCGCCAGTTGCTAAAGATGCTTTGTCAACTGCGGTATCTGTTGTGTAAAGATCCCAAATCATTTTGTAGTTGTCAAGGTAAGTACCTTTGATTTCTGCAGGGCACTCTGTCCAGTTGTCATCCACGGATTCATAATACAGTGGCATATTTGCTAAATGTCCTGAGAATCTCCAGGAAGAAGAATCATCCATTCCTGATGATGTAAATGCATCAAATCCTAAGGTGTCTGCATTGGCATGAATATCATCTGCAACCGCTTTCAAAGAATCGAAATCTTTGATTTCATCTACACTGTGTCCGGCCTGCTCTAAGAGCTTTGTATTTACAATAATTCCAAATGTCTCATAGCAGTATCCGATAGATGCTACTGTTCCGTCATCCTTCTTTAATGTAAATGCGTCTGTGTTCAGCTCTTTGTAAACGTCTGTATCTGTAAGATCGTAGCAGTAATCACCCCATGTCTTTACTGCTGCCTGGTTACCGACTACAAACAAAGTTGGAGCACTTGATTTATCCATCTCAGATGTAAGAGTGGATTCGTATTTACCTTCTGCTGCTGTTACAACTTTTACATCAACACCGGTCTCATCTTTGTAAGTCTTGGCAATACTCTGAAGTGCTTCGTCTGCTTCTGGTTTGAAGTTTAACCAATATACAGATCCGCTTCCCCCTTTGCTATCAGATGCTGTGCTGCCAGATTCTGTAGAACCTGCATTCCCTGTTGTTCCTGATGAGCTTCCACATCCTGCAAAGAGTGTTGCTAACATAGCGGATGCTAAAACGACACTTACCAATTTCTTTTTCATGTTTTTTCCTCCCAATACATTTTTTTAATGTTTTATTGGAACGTCCCAATGTTTTGGAAACGTTTCCTATAAACGAATGGTAGCATTCTTTGGAAACGTTTTCAATGCTTTTTTGCTAAAAATTGAAAATTCTGATAGTTTTAACAATGTTTTTGCACGTTTTTGGTTATTTTTACTATAATAATTGTGTGAATTGTTCTAATTTATTGTTATATTAAAAAAACTCATTGGAAAGGTTTCCAATGAGTTTTTCAGTTGCATATTCTTTTCTTTCTTCTTTCTCTTTTAACTTAAACGGTAAGATTTTCCCCTTTTAATCCACAAAATGCACCCGGAATTTTTGCTTCCTCATGTGCAATCAGCCATTTGTTCTTGGCTGTCATCAGCTTATCTTCTCCACTGTCCTTCAATTTAAAATCCAGCTCGTGATTGGTTCCCTTCGGCAGTATTACGACACACTTAAAACCGTTATCACCATGGTTACACGGTGCATAATGAAGCGTTGTTCCATACATCTCAACCACCGTCTTTGCCGGAACAAAGAACGCCACCACCTTTGAAGTATCGTATGTAAAATCATCTTCCACATCGCATAGACTTCCTAACAATAAAATCATATCCGTTACTGCTATATTGATTTCAGAATTGCGGTGGTATTCAACTGCATTTAACTGGTGGTTATTGCCGTTACAATACCCAATCTGAATCGGTAATCCACCATAAACGCTGTTTTTAAACTGCACTGCCTCCGGTAAAAGTTCCATCTCCTCCACTGATGGCACATAAATGACATCCTGCGGCAATGGTGTGTGCTCCATCTCCTTTAAAATCTGTGTGGTTTCAAAGCCTTCCCACACTTTTCCATACTTTTTAAATCTCTCATCCAATACTGAAAAAATCTCCATCAAAATTACCATACCTTTCCGTAATTTGCAAGATTTGTGCCAAGAACACAAAAACCCCCTTGCTATACTCAATCTTATATCTACTACAAAATAAGTATAGCAAGGGGAATTCTCACCAACTACCTTTTCTTTATCTTTCCAATGTCATTTTCTTATCTTTTTGCGATATTCGTTTGGCAAAATACCGTACTTTTCCCGAAAAAGTGTAGAAAAAGCCTTACTATTCGGAAATCCCTGCTTTAGCGCGATTTCTCCAATCTGATGATCTGTCTGCTCTAACTCTTTGACTGCGTGCTCTAATCGAACACTCTGAAGATAATCCTTATAATTTATCCTAGCATATTTTCGAAACATTCTAGATAGATAGGTTGGCGAATATCCAAAGATTGCCGCCAGTTTTTCTAAAGATATCTCCTCCGTATAGTGCTCTTTTAAATACTCCGTAATTCTTCCAAGCCGCTTTAACTGCTTGTTCTTTTTTAACAGTTCTTCCATGACTTCTAGCTTCCGATACTTTGTCACCAACAGATATTCCAGCTGGTAAAAGTAACTCTGCATCAAAAGCTCATATCCGGTTTCTTTTTCAAGAAGCTGCCCATACATCTTAGACAACAGTTCAAACACCTGACCATCCGCCATTTTCTCGCTGTGTGAAAACCAGATAAACTGTTCTTTTGTGAAATAATTCTGGAATACGTTAAGCGGAATCTGAAGCACAATGGTTTCATTTGGCTGTGCTGCATGCACAGAGTGTAATTCATTGCTGTTGACCAGAATGAATTCGCCTTCCTGCAAATGGTACTTCTCATCATTGAGATAAAAATCCAGGCTACCGCTCTTCACCGCAAAAATCTCGATGGAGCGGTGCCAGTGTTTTTCTCTGATGTACTTTCCGTTTCCCCCTTCAAACAAAAACAATTTGAAGGGCATTCCTTCATTTGGTACGATTACCTCATGCTGATAACTTGTCTGATCTATCATGTCTAATCTTTCATCTTTTCCGTTCATCTTTTCCTTTTTCAACTATCTCCATTTTTACCAATCTAATTGTTTCGTGAAAAGAAAAACACCGAAAAACATATTTTATGTTTTCAGTGTTTTTGAACAGGGGATGAGAGAATCGAACTCCCACCAAAAGTTTTGGAGACTCCTATCATACCATTTGACCAATCCCCTATATTCTGTTTTTACACAAAAATGACGTATTGCTACGTCATTACTTTGGTTTGTGTTTGGTGTATATTCAAAACTTCATACAGATTTGAGAAACGCTTTTTATTTCGAAAACCGGTCATCTCGATTCCGCTTCGCTTCATCTCGATGATTTTGCTACGCAAAACATTGTCTGTATTAAATGTCATATCCGTAAGTAAGCTTACTCCATGCCACTTTCTACATCCAGCCGTTTTTCTGAGCGAATCTATTCGCTCTGCTTTTTGGTCAAGCCCTCGACCTATTAGTGACAGTCAACTACACATGTTGCCATGCTTCCATCTCTGCCCTATCTACCTTGTAGTCTTCAAGGGGTCTTACTCCCGAAGGAGGGATATCTCATCTTGAGGGGGGCTTCACGCTTAGATGCCTTCAGCGTTTATCCCTTCCGAACTTGGCTACTCTGCCATGCCGTTGGTCGACAGCAGATACACCAGTGGTTCGTCCATCCCGGTCCTCTCGTACTAAGGACAGCTCCTCTCAAATATCCTCCGCCCGCGCCGGATAGGGACCGAACTGTCTCACGACGTTCTGAACCCAGCTCGCGTACCGCTTTAATGGGCGAACAGCCCAACCCTTGGGACCTGCTACAGCCCCAGGATGCGATGAGCCGACATCGAGGTGCCAAACCACTCCGTCGATGTGAACTCTTGGGAGTGATAAGCCTGTTATCCCCAGGGTAGCTTTTATCCGTTGAGCGATGGCAATCCCACTTTATGCCACCGGATCACTAAGTCCTAGTTTCCTACCTGCTCCACCCGTCGGTGTCGCAGTCAAGCTCCCTTCTGCCTTTGCACTCTTAAAATGGTTTCCGACCATTCTGAGGGAACCTTTGAGCGCCTCCGATACCCTTTCGGAGGCGACCGCCCCAGTCAAACTCCCCGCCTGGCATTGTCCCTTCACCGGATCACGGTGACAGGTTAGAAACCCAATACTGCAAGGGTGGTATCCCAACAGCGACTCCACTCAAACTGGCGTTCAAGTTTCTTAGTCTCCCACCTATCCTGTACATGCAGTACCGAATCCCAGTACCAAACTGGAGTAAAGCTCCATGGGGTCTTTCCGTCCTGGCGCGGGTAACCAGCATCTTCACTGGTACTTCAATTTCACCGGATGTATTGTCGAGACAGTGCTCAAATCATTACGCCTTTCGTGCGGGTCGGAACTTACCCGACAAGGAATTTCGCTACCTTAGGACCGTTATAGTTACGGCCGCCGTTTACTGGGGCTTAAATTCAAAGCTTCGATTGCTCTAACCTCTCCTCTTAACCTTCCAGCACCGGGCAGGCGTCAGCCCATATACATCACCTTTCGGTTTCGCATAGACCTGTGTTTTTGCTAAACAGTTGCTTGAGCCTATTCTCTGCGGCCCACTCTCGTGGGCTCCCCTTCTCCCGAAGTTACGGGGACATTTTGCCGAATTCCTTAACAATACTTCTTCCGTCGGCCTTAGGATTCTCTCCTCATCTACCTGTGTCGGTTTGCGGTACGGGTACATATCACACAATAGCGGCTTTTCTCGGCACATGGCTCACACGCTTCGCTACTTTTATTTCGCTCCACTTCACGCTTTTGGCTTATACGGCGGATTTGCCAGCCGTACACCTCCCTCGCTTGTACCGGTCTTTCCATTCCCGGCTCGTGCTTTCCACATGCGTCCCCACATTTCTGATGATACGCAGTACAGGAATCTAAACCTGTTATCCATCGACTACGTCTTTCGACCTCGCCTTAGGCCCCGACTTACCCAGAGCAGATCAGCTTTACTCTGGAAACCTTAGATATTCGGCCGGAAGGATTCTCACCTTCCTCTCGCTACTCATTCCGGCATTCTCTCTTCTTATCCCTCCACTGCTCCTTCCGGTACAGCTTCGTCGGTATTAAGAATGCTCCTCTACCAATGTATTACTACATTCCACAGCTTCGGTGTTGTGTTTCAGCCCCGGACATTTTCGGCGCAGGACCTCTCGACTAGTGAGCTGTTACGCACTCTTTGAATGAATGGCTGCTTCTGAGCCAACATCCTAGTTGTCTTCGAAATCCCACATCCTTTTCCACTTAACACACACTTTGGGACCTTAGCTGGTGGTCTGGGCTCTTTCCCTTTTGACTACCCAACTTATCTCGTGCAGTCTGACTCCCGTTCATCATCTACATGGCATTCGGAGTTTGATATTCTTTGGTAAGCTTTGACGCCCCCGCGGAAATTCAGTGCTCTACCTCCATAAGACTAAAACGAGGCTAGCCCTAAAGCTATTTCGAGGAGAACCAGCTATCTCCGGGTTCGATTGGAATTTCTCCCCTATCCACACCTCATCGCCACCCTTTTCAACGGATGTGCGTTCGGTCCTCCATTGCCTTTTACGGCAACTTCAACCTGGACATGGATAGATCACCCGGTTTCGGGTCTACGTACACTGACTTTATGCCCTGTTAAGACTTGGTTTCCCTTCGGCTCCGTGCCTTAAGCACTTAACCTTGCCAGTGTCCGTAACTCGCCGGACCGTTCTACAAAAAGTACGCGGTTGACCACATAAGGGTCTTCCACAGCTTGTAAACACAGGGTTTCAGGTTCTCTTTCACTCCCCTCCCGGGGTCCTTTTCACCTTTCCTTCACAGTACTATGCGCTATCGGTCACTAAGTAGTATTTAGGCTTACGGGGTGGTCCCCGCTCATTCCATCAAGGTTTCTCGTGTCTCGATGTACTCTGGATACCGCCATGTCAATTCTCCTTTCGCTTACGGGGCTTTCACCCTCTGCGGCCTGCTTTCCCAAAACAGTTCTGCTAGAATCATTGAATCAATTATGCGGTCCGAACCCCGGAATGCACGCACTCCGGTTTGGCCTCTTTCCATTTCGCTCGCCGCTACTTTGGAAATCGATTTTTCTTTCTCTTCCTCCGGCTACTTAGATGTTTCAGTTCACCGGGTTCCCTTCCATACGTTATGGATTGGCGTATGGATACATGAGGTGTTCTCATGTGGGTTTCCCCATTCAGACATCCACGGATCAAGGGATATTTGCTCCTCCCCGTGGCTTTTCGCAGCTTATCACGTCTTTCTTCGGCTCTTAGTGCCAAGGCATCCACCCTGCGCTCTTTCTTGCTTGACCTCTTTCCTGTTTACTAGCGTGTAAACAGAGTCAGTTCAAGTTCAATTGAACTTGGTTGTTTTATAATTACTAAGTTATTTACTTTGGTAA